>NZ_JBSGTS010000006.1:0-345626 GCF_053607525.1 Kribbella sp. NPDC055110 | reverse complement strand
CACGGCACCTCGCCGCACGGGTGCAAAGGCCACGATGCTCCGCATCGAGACCTTCGCCCCCGCACGCCGAGCTACCGCACCGAGCACCTCCTCGCGACGGCGCGGAACCATCAGACACCCCCAGGTGCTCCGGACGTCAGCCGAGGACGCGCTGGACGAAACTCTCCAGGCGCGTCGCGAGACGTTCCGCCCGGACCTCCGCAGTGGCGGTTTCGCCCTGCGGGAGGTCGAGGTCCTTCAGGCCGCGGATGTACAGCGAGCAGGCCAGGTCAGCGCAGATGTACATCCCGACCGTGTTCCCCACCCGCCCGGCCGAACCTGCTCGCCGGGCGACGAACAACGCGACGTCGCTGACGTGATGCGCGGTGTTGCACAGGTCGCACAGCCCGGCGAACCGGCGCGCGGCGCCCGACGTCTGGGTGCTGACCGCGATCCCGGTGACGCCCGCGTCCCGCCGTACGACGAGGTAGCCGCGGTTCGGCGCCTTGCCGTCGCGCCAGCCGAGGAAGTCCAGCGACTCCCAGGGCAGCTCGGTGAACTTGGGCGGCAGCGCCAGCGCCTTGACCTGGCTCTTGGACGAGTTGACGAACGAGCGCCTGATGTCCTCGGCGCTGAGCGGTTCCACGACGGATCCTCCGATCTTCGACCACCCATGAGACAAGTCCGGCCCAGGCCCGCGCAACCGGTTAACTCCGTTGCTGGGGGCAACGGTAAGCCCTGGCGACGTGTCCGGTTTCCGGTTGGATCGGGTCCGCAACTCGGACACGCCGGGTGAGGGGTAGACAACCGGGCGCTAAGGGTGAACTCTGTATTGTCTAAACTTCAACTATCTTTCTGGAGGAATCCGCGATGTCCAGCGAGTACGCCGCGCTCAGCGGTGACTACACCCTCGACGCCTCCCACACCCGGATCGGCTTCAGTGCCCGGCATGCGATGGTGACCAAGGTTCGGGGCGCGTTCGACGAGTTCGAGGGCTCGTTCCACGTCGACGGCGAGAACCCGGCGAACTCGTCCGGCAAGGTGACGATCCAGGCGAAGAGCATCAACACCCGCAACAGCCAGCGCGACGACCACCTGCGCAGCAACGACTTCCTGGCGATGGACGAGAACCCGGAGATCACCTTCGTGTCGACCGCGGTCAAGCCGGCCGGGGACGCGGAGTTCGTGGTGACCGGGGATCTGACGATCCGTGGCGTGACCAAGTCCGTCGACGTCACGTTCGAGTACACCGGGACGGCGACCGACCCGTTCGGCAACCAGCGGCTCGGCCTCGAGGGCTCGGTCGTGATCAACCGCAAGGACTTCGGCGTCAGCTGGAACGCAGCGCTCGAAGGCGGCGGCGTACTGGTCAGCGAGAAGGTCACGCTGGAACTCGAGGTCTCGGCGATCAAGAACGCCTGAACTGCGAACAAGCGCCGGGGGCGTAGGACAGCTCACGAGCTGTTCGACGCCCCCGCCGCATGTCTCCAGTGCGGGTCAGGCGTGGCGGGTCGTTTGCTGGAGGAGTGACTCGACGGCCTGGTGGAGGTCGGTGTCGTGGTGCGGACCGGACCAGACCACGATGCGGCCTTTGTCGCCAAGCTTGGTGCTGATCAGGTCACGGGCCGGCGTGGGGTCGCCTTGGTTGACGAGTACGACGAGACGCCGGCCGTCGCGCTGGAGCCGGTCGAGGAGTGGCGGGAGGGTCGAGCCGCGGAACAGGCCGGGGTCGCTCTTCACCTTGGTCTCGATCATCACGCCGCGGCCGCGGACCACCAGCAGGAAGTCGGCGCGGTCCCGGGTGAACTCGCGGTCGTGGTAGATCCGCGCCTTCGGCCACAGGCGTTGCAGGGCCTCGTCGACCTCGGCGTCGTACTGCGCCGCGAGTCTGCTGACGCGCGAACTCGTACCGCGTGGCCGCAGCAATTCCGTCGTACGGCGGCGGCCGACGAACGGCAGCCAACGAGCAAAACTCGTGTCGATCATCGGTGGACCCCTCGACCTAGCCGGCACTCACACGTGAGTTTGCCCGGGTCTACGCGGCGGAATCGGGTGGCCACGGAATCGTGATCCCACTGGCATAAAGCCGAGGTGGAGAAGAGCGGTGGTGGGGGGTGCCGAGGTGGAGAAGATCAGCAGGCGTTTGGGGTGGTGGTGCCGCCGTCGACGATCCAGGTGGACTGCTGGTTGAGGACGCGCATCTGGTCGAGCCAGCGGGTCGGGGTGGTGTTCGGGAGTACGCCGCGGCCGCGGACGTTCACGGTGCGGGCCGCGGAGGTGTCGTAGCAGGCGCTGACGATGACGCTGTTCGACGCCAGGGTGCGCTTCGCCCAGAGCACTTTGGTGTTGCCGGTGTTGTGCAGCTTGTGGGTCCGGAAGTACTTCGCCTGCGCGCTGATCGCCCCGAACATCGCGGGCGTCATCACCGGCTCCAGTTGCTGGGTCTTGCTGCCGCCGCTGCGCATCATGACGTCGAGCGCGACGCGGTACGTGTAGTACGCGTTCAGCACGGGGTCGTCGGAGCCGGCCGCCTCGTCGGTGGTCGTGGTCCGGGCCGCCTTGTGCGCGGCAGGCGCCGCCGCGGCGACAGTGCTGTCGGCCTCGTTGCCGCAGCCGGGGAGCAGCAAAACCGAGGTCAGCGTGGCGGTCACAGCCAGGTTCCGCATGCGCATGGTGTCCGAGTACCTCCTGTTGGACTCACCGCTGGCGCCGCCGGTGGCGTAGCACACCGTTCGGCACTGACCGTGTAACGCGGCGACACGCATCGTGGTCACTGTGACCTGGATCACACTCGTACCCCAGACCGACGTGCTGCGGCTGGGGACACTAAGCGGATGGATGTTCTCGAGCACGTACGCAGTCTGTGCCTCGCACTGCCCGAGGTGACCGAGCGACCGAGTCACGGTGAGCCGACCTGGTTCGTCCGCGACAAGAAGACCTTCGTCATGTACGCCGACCACCACCACGACGACCGCCTCGGCGTGTGGATGGCCGCGCCACCCGGTGTGCAGGAGTCGCTCGTCGCGGACGACCCCGACCACTTCTACCGGCCGCCGTACGTCGGTCATCGCGGCTGGCTCGGCGTGTACCTGGACGTCGACGTGGACTGGGACCACTTCGAGGACCTGGTCGAGACGGCGTACCGCCAGATCGCCCCGAAGACCCTCATCGCCCGCCTCGACGAGGTCTGACAGTTCTATAGGGTGACCTGGGTGCACATGAGTGAGGGTGGGCCGGTTGGTCAGAAGCTGGCGATTGCGCTCGCGTTCGGGAGTTCGGCCGCCGTCATGGTGCTGGAGCTCGTGTCGCTGCGGCTGGTGGCGCCGTACATCGGCCTGACGCTGGAGACGAACACCGCGGTCATCGGTGTCGCACTGGCGGCGATCGCGACCGGTGCGGCGCTGGGTGGACGTTTCGCGGACGTGGCGCCGCCGCAGCGGACCCTCGGCCCGCTGTTCCTGCTCGCCGGGGCGCTGGTGATGCTGATCCTCCCGGTGGTCCGCTGGACGGGCGAAGCGCTCCGGGGCGGCGCGAGCGAACTGGTCTTCCTGGTCCTCGCCGTCACGCTGTTCGCGCCCGCGTCACTTCTGGCGGCCGTCACACCGATGGTGACGAAGCTACGGCTGGACACGTTGTCGCAGACCGGCACCGTCGTCGGCCGGCTGTCCGCGTACGCCACGGTCGGCGGCATCGTTGGCACTGTGCTGACCGGGTTCGTGTTCGTGGCGACCGTTCCGATCAGCACGATCGTTCTGACCCTCGGCGCCATCCTGGTGGTTGTAGGTGCCGCACTGACCTTCCTGCTGCGTGGTGTGCAGGCAGCGGTGAAGCCGGTCGCTCTCGCGATCGTCGGCGCCACGCTGACCCTTGTCGCGCCGCGGCCGTGTGAGGTCGAGACGGCGTACCACTGCGCTCGTGTCGTCGCGGACCCGAACCGGGAGGGCGGGCGGACGCTGTACCTGGACCAGGCGCGGCACTCGTACGTCGACCTCAAGGATCCGACCTACCTGGAGTTCGAGTACATCAAGAGCTTCGCGGCCGCCATCAACGGCACCTGGCCCGAGGGACGGCCGCTGAACGCAATGCACGTCGGCGGTGGCGGTCTGACCATGACGCGGTACGTGACGGCGACCCGGCCCGGCAGCAACCACCAGGTGTACGAGATCGACCCGGCCGTCGTGGAGCTCGACAAGCGGGAGCTCGGCGTCCGGACCGGCCCGGATCTGGCGATCACCGTGCAGGACGGCCGGCTCGGCGTACGTGACGAGGAGACGGACAGCCGCGACCTGGTCCTGATGGACGCGTTCAGTGGGCTCTCCGTGCCCTGGCACCTGACCACCCGTGAGCTGGTGGCCGACGTACGACGTGTTCTGCGGCCGGACGGGCTCTACCTGGTCAACGTCATCGACTACGGCGCCGCCAAGTTCGCGAAGGCCGAGATCAAGACAGTGCAGGCGGTCTTCCCGTACGTCGCGGTGATCGCGCGCAAGGACGAGCTGTCCGGCCACGCCGGTGGCAACTTCGTGGTGGCGGCGTCCGACAAGCCAATCGACGTACCGGCGATCGCGGGCCACCTCGGACCGTCGATGGGCGTCCTCGATCGGCCGGACAGCTTCGTCGGCGACGCACCGGTCCTGACCGACGACTACGCGCCCGTCGACCAGCTGCTCACGCCGTACAGCGGCTGAGCTTCTTGTGGTTGCATGTGGTCATGCACCCACGCGCAGGCCAGCCAGCACAGCCCGAGGACCTCGTCGACGTCGACGCCATGCTGGCGGCGTACGGCAACCTGACGCCGGACGTGGAGAACCCCGCCCAGAAGGTCGTCTTCGGTACGTCGGGCCATCGCGGCTCGAGTCTCGACAGCGCCTTCAACGAGGCGCACATCCTGGCGATCACACAGGCCATCTGCGAGTACCGGGCCGGCCAGGGTACGACGGGGCCGCTGCTCGTCGGCCGGGACAGCCACGGCCTCTCGGAGCCGGCCTGGCGGACAGTGCTCGAGGTGCTGGCAGGTAACGACGTACAGACGCTCGTGGACAGCGCCGACCGGCTCACGCCGACGCCTGCGGTGTCGCACACGATCCTGCGGCTCAACCGCGGCGCGGGCGCCGACGCGGACGGCATCGTCATCACGCCGTCGCACAACCCGCCGCGTGACGGTGGCATCAAGTACAACCCGCCGCACGGTGGCCCCGCGGACTCCGACGCGACCAAGTGGATCGCGGACCGCGCCAACCAGCTGATCGCCGGCGACAACCGTGAGGTACGCCGCAAGTCGTTCGAGCAGGCCCGTGAACAGGCAGGGGACTACGACTTCGTCGGGCACTACGTCGACGACCTGCCGTCGGTGCTGAACCTGGCGGCGATCCGCGACGCCGGCGTGAAGATCGGCGCCGACCCGCTCGGTGGTGCGAGCGTGGACTACTGGGCTGCGATCGCCGAACGGCACGACCTCGACCTGACCGTGGTCAACCCGCGGGTCGACCCGGCCTGGTCGTTCATGACGCTGGACCACGACGGCAAGATCCGGATGGACTGCTCCTCGCCGTACGCGATGGCCTCGCTGGTCGCGCAGCGGGACAAGTACGACGTGGCGACCGGGAACGACGCGGACGCGGACCGGCACGGCATCGTCACGCCGGACGCCGGACTGATGAACCCGAACCACTACCTGGCCGTCGCGATCTCCTACCTGTTCAGCAACCGTCAGTGGGGTCCTGACGTCGCTGTGGGCAAGACACTGGTCTCTTCGTCGCTGATCGACCGCGTGGTCGCGGACCTCGGCCGGCGGCTGTGGGAGGTACCGGTCGGCTTCAAGTGGTTCGTACCTGGTCTGGTGGACGGCTCGGTCGGCTTCGGGGGAGAGGAATCGGCCGGTGCGAGCTTCCTGCGTTTCGACGGCACAGTGTGGACGACGGACAAGGACGGGATCCTGCTGGCGTTGCTGGCGAGTGAAATCACCGCAGTGACCGGTGAGACGCCGTCGCTGGCGCACGCCAAGTTGGTGGAGCGGTTCGGCGCGTCGGCGTACTCGCGGGTCGACGCACCGGCCACCCGTGAGCAGAAGGCCAAGCTGGCGGCGCTGTCGGCAGATGCGGTCACGGCGACCGAGCTGGCCGGTGAGCCGATCGTGGACCGGCTCACGCACGCTCCTGGCAACGACGCGGCGATCGGCGGGCTGAAGGTCACCACGGAGTCGGCGTGGTTCGCGGCACGCCCGTCGGGCACCGAGGACCTCTACAAGATCTACGGCGAGTCGTTCAAGGGCGCCGAGCACCTGGAGCAGGTCTTCGAGCAGGCCCGCGAGGTCGTGTCGTCGGCGCTCGAGGCTTAGCGCACAAACGCGTCCAGCAACCGCTCCAGATCCGCAGCGGGGTCGATGGTGATCCCGCTGTGGATCGGTCCGGGATGTACGACGGTACTGCGGGGCGCAGCCAGCCACCGGAAGCGCTCGCTGATCGTGGTGCCTGCCGCCGGCCCGCCCGCCGGATCGCCCGCGCAGATAGCGCGGATCTGATCCAGCGACGCACACACAACGTCAACGTCTACTGCTGGGTCCAGGGCGCGCAATCGTTCGGGCAGAACGTCCCACCCAGCACCGAGGTAGTCCAAGGCCCGGCAGTAGAGCACTGCGCCCACGTTGATGAACTCACCCCGCTGGATGCGCGGCGCGGCCCGCAGGATCACGTAGTCGAAAGGCTTCACTGCGCACCTCCCGGCATCCACGCGGCCCGGTTCTCCAGCCGCGCCAGCAGATGGCCTAGGTACCGCTCCCGGTCGCCTTCGCCGAGCCACTCGTCCGGCACGAGCCCGATCACCTCGGTCAACAGCTCCGGCGTGATCGCCGCAGCCAGCTCGGCGTCCACCTTCGCGACCCCAGGTACCGCAACCGAGAAGACGTGGTCCGAGGCGTCGTACGGCAGCGAAGCGAACTTCTCCGCCGACATCCACGAGTGGTGGAAGTACAGCGCGGCTCCGTGGTCGATCAGCCACAGGTTCTTGTGCCAGACCAGCATGTTCGTGTTCCGCCACGACCGGTCCACGTTGGCGACGAACGCGTCCAGCCAGAGGATCCGGGCCATCGCGTCGTCACCGGGGTTGCCGGCCGATCCGTCGTACCCGAAGGAGCCCGGCAGGAAGTCGACGGCGAGGTTCAGCCCGGCGCTGCGGATCAGTAGTTCCTGGATCTCGAAGTCCGGTTCGGACTTGCCGATCGCCGGGTCGAGCTCGATCAGCTTCAGCTCCGGCACCCGCAGGCCGAGCCGCCGGAACAGCTCACCAACGATCACCTCGGCAACCAGCGCCTTCGGGCCCTGCCCGGCCCCGTGGAACTTGATCACGTACGTGCCGAGATCGTTGCCCTCGACAACACCAGGCAACGACCCACCCTCACGCAACGGCAGCACGTAGCGGGTGGCGGTAACCACAGGCAGACTCACGCGGGAGACTCTAGCCGTTAGTGAGTGGGTACCGGTTCACGGTGAAGCTTCCGTCCTTCGGAGTGGAGGAAGAGCTACTCCTCGTGTCCGCCTCCGGTGACCCGCTGCCACGGAGCAAAGCAGTGGTTGCGGACGCCGGAGAGCTGGACGTTGCGCTGGAACTGACCAGAGCGATGGTGGAGATCAACACGCCGGTCTGCACGACGGCGGACGAACTCCGCGGCCACCTGCTCCGGATGCGCTCCCGGCTAGCTTCGGCGGCCGCGGAGGCAGGTGCCCTGCTGCTCGCCATCGCAGTGCCTCCGCACGGACGGGCGGCGCAGTCGATCACGAGAAAGCCGCGGTACCAAGCTCTGGTCCGTGAGTGGGGTCTACTGGCGCGTGAGCAAGGCGTGTGCGGTTGTCATGTCCACGTGGGCGTGCCGGACAAGGAGACGGCCACCAAGGTCAGCAACTACCTGCGTCCCTGGTTGCCGGTGTTGCTCGCGCTCAGTGCCAACTCACCGATCTATCTCGGTCGGGACACCGGCTTCGCCAGCTGGCGTTGGCTGATGACGACGCGGTGGCCGAGCGCCGGCCCGCCGCCGTACCTGGAGTCGGCCGAACACTACGACGCGCTGGTGGCCATGCACCTGGCGGCGGGCACGTTGATCGACGAACAGATGGTCTACTGGGACATCCGGCCGTCGTCGCACCTCCCGACGGTGGAGGTGCGCGTCAGCGACATCCCGCTCACGGTGGACGAGTCCGTGCTGATCGCGACCCTGGTCCGCGCCGTCGTGCTCACCGCGCTGGAGGACGGCGCGAAGGGCCCGACGCTGGAGCCTGAGGTACTGCGGGCCGCGTACTGGCTGGCCGCGCGGGACGGGCTCACTGCGCGCGGCCTCGACGTCCTGACCGCGGAGGCGATGCCGATGGCCCAGGTGATCGATCAGCTGTTCCGGTACGTCGAGCCGGTGTTGCAGATGCTCGACGCGGTCGACCTGGTGCGCGACGGTGTCGAACGGTCGTTGCGCGAGGGAAACGGTGCGATCAAACAACGGAGGGCGTTCCGTGAGGGCAACGACGTCGTCACCCTCACGGAGGTCAAGCCTTAGGTCCTGAGAAAGTCCTCCAAGCCGTGGAGGTCGTCGGTGTTGAGGTAGTCGACTCCTGCGGTGACGAGTTCGCGCCAGAGGGCCTCGCGGGCGGCGCCGGGGACGTCGGGGGTGGCCCAGAAGCGGACCTTGTAGCCGGCGTGGTGGGCGGCGGTCACGAGGTCGTGCAGCTTGGTCTTCTCGGTCTCGGGTATCGGGCCGACGCCCTGCCAGGTGAACACGTTCGTCCAGTTGTCGCTGACGAGCGGCATGAAGGACGCCGGCATCCCGGACTGCAGGTCCGCGAGGCGTCCGTCGTACCCGGCGTAGCGAACCTTCTGCGCCTTCATGTCGTCGAGCGGGCGGTTGCCGCTGATGACGGAGGTGACAGCGCCCGTGAGTACCCGTCCGTTGACGAAGATGGTGCTGATCCCGCGGTACTTCGCCAGCGCCTTGTCGACCGCGGCGTACGTCGATGGTCCGTCGCTCTTGATGTCGATCAGCAACTGGAATCCGCCACCGCGCTTGTACACCTGACCGTGGTTCTCGCGGACCCGGTCCGCCAGCGGCTTCAGGTACAGGCTCTCCAGGTTGCGGCCGGGCTTCGCGTCCGCGAGGTCGTGGGCGACCCGGAGCTCACCGTCGACCAGCCACACGTCCGCCTCGACGCTGTTGAACCCACGGTCCAGTGCGTCCTGTAGCGGCCGCCGGTGCTCGTAGTCGTTGTGCGCGTGCGCCGACTGCAGGGCCCGGACGGCCGGAGCGTCGTACGACTTCGGCAGCTTGAGGTTGTTGGCCCGTACGACGTCGCGCACCCGGTCCGGGTAGTCGCTGATGATCCCGTCGACGCCCTGCTCGACGAACCACTGCAGGGTCGCCGGGTCGTCGACGGTCCACGGGATCACCTTCAGCCCGGCCTGGTGCGCCGCCTTCACCTTGTCCGCGGTGAAGTACGGCCGGAACGCCGGGTCGGTGATCTTGCCGCCCTGCGGGAACCCGTCGACCGGCGAGATCGCGGAGGCGCCGAACGACTTGACCGCCTTGATCGGGTCGCCGCCGAAGTCGTCGATGTCGATGCCGCCGAGCCACGGCGACTTGCCCGGCTTGCCGACCTGCAGGAAGTCGAAGTTGTCGAGCGCGACCAGCGGCAGCTGCGGCATCACCTCGTGCATCCGCATCAGCGAACCCCAGTCGAAGCTCTGGATCGTCACCTGCCGGGCGATGTTCGCCTTGCGGATCTCACTCGCGACCACCTGGACGAACTGCTCGCGCGGCGCGGTCTCCGACGGCGCGCCGGCCTCGACCTTGGTCTCGACGTTCAGCTTCACGCCGTACGCGTGGAAACGGTGCACGAGCGCGAACACGTCCCGCAGCTCGGGCATCCGGGCGCCCGGGTCGGGTTGCTGGCCGGGGAAGTTCGGCAGCGTCTGCGAGCCGCAGTCGAGCTGCTTCACCTGCTGCAGCGAGAGCGTGTTGATGAACTTGCCGACGTACGGGTACTCCGGATCGCCCGGCGTGTACGGCGCGGTGTCGCGGCACTTGCTGCCCGTGACCTTGCGGTCGTGGGTCACCACGGCGTACCCGTCCTGGGTGATCTGGACGTCGAGTTCGAGGGTGCTGACGCCGAGTTCGAGACCGTGCGAGAACGACGCGATCGTGCTCTCCACGGTCAGGCCGAGGCCGCCGCGGTGGGCCTGGATGTCGAAGTCACCGCGCGTGGCGGCGGCCGGGGCGGCCGGAAGCAGCAGTCCGGCGATCAGCGCGCACGGGAGGAGCGCGCGGGGCAGGCGGCGCATGAGGGGTCCTTCCGGAGGGGTGTGGGCGGACGCTCCTGAGGCTTTCTGCCGCAGAAGTACCCACGCCCTCGCGAAGGTAGCCGACAAGCGGACCACCGGTTACCAGACAGCTACGGGCGGCTCGTGCTCCTACTCGTACTGCAGTGCCTCCAGCGGGTCGAGTTTCGCCGCGCGCCGGGCCGGCCAGATCGCGGCGACGATGCCGACGACGACCGAGACGACGGCGAACGCGACCAGTTGGCCGACCGGAACGGTGAAGCTGATCTCGTCCAGCCGCGCGGCCAGCAGCGACGCGAGAACCAGCCCGAGGACGATCCCGATCACCGCGCCGATCAGCGCCGTCATCACGGACTCCTGGCGGATCATCCGTTTCACCTGCCCACGAGTCAGGCCGATCGCGCGCAGCATGCCGAGTTCGCGGGTCCGCTCGAAGACGGTCAGGACGAGCGTGTTCACGATGCCGAACAGGCTCACCAGGACAGACAGTGCCAGCAGCACGTAGAGCACGTTCAGCAAGCTCCTGATGCCGTCGGTCTGGTTGTTCTTGAACTGTTCGATGGTCACGGCCTTGGCGTTCGGGAACGAGGCCAGGGCGGCGTTCAGCGCGGCGGTGTTCGCCGCCGTGACTCCGCCTTGGATGTTCAGGAAGCTGTAGACGTTCTGCGGCTGGGTGGTCGTGGAGTCGAAGGTGCCGGTCGCGATCGTCACGTTGCCGAACGGCGACCCACCCGCCGGCGGCTTGAAGATGCCGCGCACCGTGAGCGGCAGCAGCTTCCCGGTCACCGTCTGCATCTGGAAGGTCGAGCCCAGGACGAGTGAGTGCTCGTCCGCGTAACCGGCGTCGACGATCGCGCCGTTCGGCGCCAGTTCGGACAGCGACTCCTGGGATCCGGAGCGCCAGTCGAACCGGAGCAGTTTGGGGGCCGTCTCGTCGATCGCGGTGACCGAGATCGTCTTGTCGAAGGCCCTGGCCTGCCCGGCGCGGACACTGGTCAGTTCCGTCACCGACGGCACCTTCGCCACCGCGGCGGCGATCGTCGGCGGCAACGGGCTGAAGTTGTTCTGCGCGGTGATCGCGTAGTCGGAGCTGGAGATCTTGTCGACCGCGTCCTCGAACGGCTTGATGATCCCGGCGCCGAGCGTCGCGACGAGCGTCACCAGCGCGAGCCCGATCATCAGAGCGGCGGCCGTCGACGCCGTACGGCGTGGGTCGCGCCGGCTGTTCTGCCCGCCGAGCGTGACCGCGGGACCGTCGGGGAGTACGCCGGGGAACTCGGCCGCCCGCCCGAACAGCCGGCGGATCAGCCACAGCGGGAACAGAACGAACGGCCAGGCGATCGCCGTCAGTACGACGACCGACCAGCGCGCCACCGGATCCGAGACGGCGGCCATCGGCCGGACGAGCCGCGCGGAGAACGACGCGATGCCGACGAACAGCAGCAGGACGCCGAGACCGAGCAGGATCAGCAACGTCCTGGTCGCCAGACCGTCGACGAACAGCCCGACCAGGATCGTGGCGATGCCGATCACGGCCACGGCCACGGCACCGATCGACCGGTACCGGTGGAACCGCCCGGGCGGCAGCGCCGCGCCCTCGCGGACGGCGGCGATCGGCGGTACGCGCGTGGCGCGCATGGCCGGCCGCAGACTCGCCAGCACGGTCACGACCACGCCGACGACGAGCGCGACGACGATGGTCCGCGTCCGGAACACCAGGCCGTTGTTCGGCAGGGTGAAACCGATCGCGTCGAACAGCTTGAACAGCCCGGTCGCGATCGCGAGACCGAAGAACAACCCGGCGACGGCCGAGACGATGCCGGTCACCAGCGCCTCGAGGACGACGGTGCCGAGGATCTGCCGGCGTGCGGCGCCGAGGGTCCGCAGCGTCGCGAACTCGCGGGTGCGCTGGGCGATCGTGATCGACAGCGAGTTCGCGATCACGAACGAGCCGACGAACAACGCGATCCCGCCGAAGACCAGCAGGAACGTCTGCAGGAAGCTCAGGAACGCGCTCGTACCGGCGGCGTCCTCGGCGGCCTGGTCCTCCGCACTGCGGACCTGGGTCGCGGGCGGCAGGATCTTCTGGACCGCCGCGAGCAGCTGCGGCCGGTCGACGCCCTTCTTGGCGGCGATCAGGATCTGGTCCAGTTTCCCGGACTTGTCGAACAGCCGCTGCGCCGTACCGAGGTCGAAGCCGGCCAGGGTCGCGCCGCCGATGGACGATACCGCCCCGAAACTGACCAGGCCGGAGATCCGCATCGGCTCCACGGCGCCGCGGGCCTGGACACCGATCGTGTCGCCGGCCTGGAATCCCTTCTCCGCGGCGGTTTTCGTGTCGATGACCACTTCACCTGCCGCGGGCCAGCCGCCCTTGACCAGGTTGAGCGAATTGAACTGCGGCAGCGACGGATCGATGCTGAAGCCGAGGTTCGGCGCGCCGCCGAAGACGATCGCCTTGCCGTCCTTGCCGATCAGTTGCGCCTCGCCGTTCACCGCGCCGCCGGCCGCGCCCACGTCCGGCAGGTCCCGGACCTTCTGCAGCAGGTCGGCCGCGAACGGCGGAGCCTGCTGGGTCCCGTCGTCGGACAGGTCGAACGCGGACTTCCCGGTGATCGCGGCGTCGGTGTTCTTGTAGTTCTGGCTGAAGATCGAGTCGAACGCACTGGAGATCGAGTCGGTGAGGACATAGGTGCCGGAGATCAGCGAGACGCCGAGGACGATGCCGATCGCGGTCAGCGCCGTCCGCAGCTTGCGAGCGAGCAGTCCCTGCAGCGCGAACTTGATCACTGCAGGTCCAGCGTGTCGATGATCTGCAGGATCTCGTGCTGACTGGATCGCCCGGTCTCCTTCACGATCTCGCCGTCGGCCAGGTACAGCACCCGGTCGGCCATCGCGGCCGCCTTGGCGTCGTGCGTCACCATCACGGTCGTCTGCCCGTACGACTCGACCGAGGACCGCATCAGGTCGAGGATCTCGCCGCTGGTCCGGGAGTCGAGGTTGCCGGTGGGTTCGTCGGCGAACACCACCGTCGGCCGCGACACCAGGGCCCGCGCGATCGCGACCCGCTGCTGCTGGCCGCCGGACAGCTCGGCCGGCCGGTGCGTGAGGCGATCGGCGAGCCCGACCCGCTCGACCAGGGTGTCGAAGAACTCCGGATCCGCCTTCTCACCGGCGATCGTCAGCGGCAGCAGGATGTTGTCCCGCGCGCTGAGCATCGGCAGCAGGTTGAAGAACTGGAAGATGAAGCCGATGTGCTGCCGGCGGAGCTTCGTCAGCGCGTCGTCGCCCAGTGTCGTGATCTCGATACCGTCGATCATCACCGAGCCCGACGTCGGCCGGTCCAGGCCGGCCAAGATGTGCATCAAGGTCGATTTCCCCGACCCCGACGGCCCCATCACCGCCGTCAGCTGCCCGGCTTCGATCTCCACGTCCACGCCGTGCAACGCACGCACCGCGGTATCACCTTCGCCGTACACGCGCACGACCTCTTGCGCGTGCACAACTGAGTCTGTCCCCTCCATTGCCGATCGCCCTCCCTGGCTGATCAGCGGTCCCCCCAGCAGACCGGTCAACAACTTCCACCGAGTCTGCTCGTCTTCAGGCTGGATCGATAGGGGGTTTTCCCGGGCAGAACCCTGATCTGCTCAGATCGAGCCGGGGAGTCAAGGGTGCCGGACCGGGAAGCGCCTCACGGCGCGTGGCCGCTCGTAGCGGCTTAATTTGGGACCCGGGGCTTGCACCGGCCCGACACCTCGAACAGTGTAGCGGGTGCTCAAACCCCTTGTCCTGTTGAGATTCCAGGCCGCGAGACGCTATAACATCGCTAGGCGCCGGACGCAACTACCACAGGCTCCCGGCGCGTTCGGCACGCGCCGCGGTCTGCAGCTGATCAGCGGTCTCGACCAGTTTCGACGCGGACAGCACCTGTTCGTGGCCCTCGTCGGCGAGGTGCGCCCGGCCGGTCGCCACGATCCGCGCGAACGCCGCCGCGCGGTCCAGGGTCGTCGCGAAATCACCGGTCGCGACACCCCGCAGTACGGCGTCCACCATGTCCCGCACCTCGGCCGGGCCCGGTGGTTCGGCGACGCCGGCGACGACCGCGTGCACCTCGGCGTACTTGCGGCCGCCGGCGAACTCGCGGGACACCGCCTCGGCATTCGAGTGCACCCACGACCGCAGGACGTACAGCCGCCAGAGCGCCCCCGGCAGCGAGTCGGCGGGGGAGTCGGACCAGAGTTCCGCGAGCTCGTCGAGACCGTACTCGTCGGCGAGCTTCACCACCCGCGCGTGCACCTCGGTGTCCTCGGACTTGCGCACCCCGCGAACCAGCAGCTCGGCGGTCCGGTGCGCGGCCTCGGTCACGGTCGCCGGATCGGCGGCACCGGGCAGCGACTCGAACAGCTTGTTACCGGGCAGGATCGGCCGGCGCGGATTGGGGGTACTCACGGCCTCCATGGTGCCTGACCGGCCGAAGGTCCGCATGCCGACCCGGTGAGGTCAGTACGCTCGGCGTATGGCGGGTGGAGCAGGCGGGGCTGGTCGGAGCGGCAAGCTGGCGAAGAGCGTGGTCAAGTACGGCGTGCGGTACGGGCCGCTCGTCGTCGAGGCGGTCCGGCACGGCCGGGAGCCCGCGCAGCAGGCGGTCCAGGCCGCGTGGGCGAAGCGGTCCGCGCGCCGGAAGGCGGTCGAGCACGCTCTCACCGTGCGCGAGGGGTCCCTGCTGAAGGTGATCAAGGACGGTCAGGCGATCTTCTTCGTGTTCTCCGGCGACGCAATCGTGACGACGTACCCCGCCGTACCGCAGAGCGCCTATCCCGAGCTGCTGCGGCACGCGGACCTGGACAAGCGCGAGTCCGCCGTCGTCCTGGCGGCCCGGAAGTCGAAAATCCTTCCCAAGGTCCGCCGGAAACGTTGACGCGGGCGTAACATTCCGGACCCGGCCGGGCAACAGGCGGGACGCACAGTGGAAGGACGTTTCCACGAGGGAGGGCGTCCGCATGCTCTGGAAGATCAGGACCGAACTCGCCGACCGGCCCGGTGCGCTGGCCGAACTCGCTGCACGGTGTGGTGCGGACGACATCAACATCCTTCACCTGGAGGTCTTCACCTCCGAGACCGGTGCGGTCGACGAGCTGGTCGTCTCCACCGGCGTCGGCTGGACTGCCGACGACCTGACCGCGTTGGTCGCGGAGGCCGGCTGTGCCCGTACGACGGTCCGCCCGTGCCAGGCCGACGTACTGCATGACGCGCCGACCCGGTACCTGCGCGCCGTACTGCGGCTGATCGACGACCCCGTGTCCGTCGACGACGAGCTGGGCAACCTGCAGGGCTTCGACGAGTACACCCCGGCCGAATGGGCCCGCGCGGACGTGCTGGTCGAGATCGCCGGGCGGCTGGCCGAACGGCTCGACACGCCGGAAGGCCCGCGGCCCGGTAGCGGCGTCGTGCCCGAGCTGCGGACGGCGACCGTCGAGGATGCCGACGCCGTCGTGGCGATGCACGAGCGGTGCTCGTACGAGAGCCGCACCCGGCGGTACCACGTGCCGATGCCGAAGCTCACCTCCCGCACCGCGCGGCACCTGTCCGCGCCGGCCGGTGGCGTGTCGACCGTCGCGTGCGTCGAGGGCGCCGTGATCGGGATGGCGACCGCGGCGCCGTGGGAAGAGCTGGGCAGTACGACGATGGAGGTCGCCGTACTGGTCGAGGACGGGTGGCAGGGCCAGGGACTCGGGCTGCGGCTCCTGCGCCAGGTGGTGGAGGAGGCCCGCATACTCGGCGCCGACCGGGTGGTCTGCATGGTGCAGCCGGAGAACCACGCGATGCTCCGCACCCTCGAGCGGTTGCGGATGCGGTCCCGGGTGATTCGGGACGGCGACAGTCTGATGGTGAGTGTCGCACTGTCCGACCGGAGCCTGTCGCATGCGGTGGATCGGCCGCCGGTGGAATATCGTCTGAACCGTGCCACCCCTTCCCACCGGCCGCAATCCGCACGGCCTGCTGGTCAACCTGCCCGCGAGCACGCGCTCGCCGCTCTTTCAGCTCTTCAGCCGATTTCTGGTCGCGCTGGGGCTGCTGACCCTGATGGTGCTGATCGTGGTGGTCGACCGTGACGGGTACAAGGACAGTTATGACGGCCGCGTCGACCTGATCGACAGCATCTACTACGCAACCGTCACGCTCACCACGACCGGGTACGGCGACATCACGCCGGTGACACCCTTCGCCCGGCTGGTGAACGCCTTCATCGTCACCCCGTTGCGGATCGCGTTCCTGGTGGTTCTGGTCGGTACGACACTGGAAGTACTGGCCAACGAGGGTCGCCGGATCATGCGCGACACGCGCTGGAGGAAACGGATGAAGGACCACACCATCGTCGTCGGCTACGGCACCAAGGGCCGCGCCGCCGTACAGACACTGATCAGCAACGGGGTCAAGCGCGACCAGATCGTGGTGATCGATCCGCGCGCCACGGCGATCGGGGACGCGGGCAACGACCAGATGGCCGCGTTCCACGGCGACGCGACGAACCGGACGGTACTGCGTCGTGCCGAGGTGATGACCGCACGCGAGGTGATCGTGACGACCGACCGGGACGACTCGGCGGTCCTGGTGACGCTGGCGGTGCGGCAGTTGAACCCGAACGCGCACGTCGTGGTCGCGGTCCGCGAGGAGGACAACGTGCCGCTGCTCCGGCAGAGCGGCGCGGACGCGGTGGTCACCTCGTCCGAGGCGGTCGGCCGGCTGCTCGGGCTGACCTCGGTGAGCCCGAACCTCGGCGAGGTGATGGAGGACCTGCTCACGTACGGCGAGGGTCTCGAGGTCGCCGAGCGCCCGGTCCTCGGCCGCGAGGTCGGGAAGCCGCCGTCCGCCCTACCCGACCGTGTCGTGTCGGTCGTCCGTGACGGCAAGGTGCACCGCTACTACGACTCGAACGTCTCGGTCCTGGCCGCCGGCGACAAACTCATCGTCGTCCGCCCCGCCAAGGAAACCCCCTGGGCCGAACGCCCCGGCGCCGACGAGGACGACGAGTAACACCTGCGCCTCAGCGCCCGCCCCGCACTCGCACGCCCCGCACAGCGCAACTTTGGGCCCCCACCAACCACTTTTGCCCGTCGCAAACGGTTGGTGGGGGCCCAAGGTTGTGGGTCGACGGTTGGTGAGGGCTCAAAGTCGGGCCGGGCGGGGGCGGGTCACGGTCCGGTTGCGGGGCGGGGTCGGTGGGTAGTTGGTGTTGACGGTGGTTGTGTGGCGGTTTAGTGTCGGGCGTGTAAACGATTACAAGAACGATTACAGGAGGTCGGCGTGAGCCGTCCGACGATCGCTGGAGTGGCCCGGGCGGCCGGGGTCTCGGTGGCGTCGGTGTCGCGCGTGCTGAACGGGCTGCCGGCCACCGAGGAGATGATCGAGCGGGTCCAGCGGGCGGTCGACGAGCTCGGCTACGTGCCGGACGCGCGGGCGCGGTCGCTGAAGGTCGGGCGGACGTTCCAGCTGACGCTAGCGGTCGCGGACGTCGGCAACCCGGTGTACGTGACGATGATGCGCGCGGTCGAGGAGGTCGTCTCCGCGGCCGGATACCGTCTGGTGGTCACGACGACCGGGCAGGACGTCGTGGACGAGGTCGCGCTGGTTCGGGGGATGGCGCGCGGGTACGCCGACGGCTTGCTGATCAGCCCGATCCGCGTCGACGAGGACCTCGTGAAGTCGATCCGCGAGTGCGAGGTGCCGGTGGTGGTCGCCGGTAACGTCCCCGCCAAAGCAGGCGTCGACACCGTCCGGGCCAACTCACCCAAGGGCATGCTGCTCGCCTTCGATCACCTGGTCGCGAAGGGCCGCCGACGGATCGCCTTCCTGAACGGCCCGCCCGACACGGTCCCCGGCGCCGCCCGTGCGAAGGGCTTCGCGGATGCATTGCGCGCGCACGCGCTGCAGCCGGTCGCGGTCGCCGAGGCCGCCGACTTCACCTTCGCGGCCGGCCGCGCCGCGGCCCCCGGACTGCTCTCGCTTACGTCCGAAGATGTGAGGGTCGGAGACCACAGTTCTTCGGACGTAAGCGGTGGGTGCGATGCGGTGATTTGTGCGAACGATCTGCTCGCGGTGGGGTTGATGCATGAGTTGGCTGCCGTGGGGCTCGAGGTGCCGCGGGACGTGGCGGTGGTGGGGATGGACGACAGTGAGCTGGCCGAGCAGAGTTTTCCGCCGTTGACGAGTGTGAACCTCGGGTCCGCGGAGCGGGGACGGCGGGCGGCCGAGTTGCTGTTGGCAAGGATCGAGGACAACGAACGGGCCCCGCGGCGGATCGTCGTACAGCCGTCCCTGAGTATCAGGAGGTCCACCCCGTGACGGCGACTCTCACAGCGCCGGCGCCGGTGAAGAAGAAGGCCGGTAGGCCGAAGGTCAACCGCGAGGCGATCCTGCTGTTCCTGCCCGCGCTGCTGCCGGTGCTGATCCTGAGCGTCTACCCGCTGATCCGCGGGATCGCGCTTGGCTTCACCAACGCCCGCGCCGGGCTGCATGTGGACACCAACTTCGTCGGCTTCGACAACTTCGGCAAGCTCCTGCAGAACAGTCTGTTCTGGGACTCGTTCCGGATCGGCGTGATCTGGACCCTGTCGGTGACGATCCTGCAGTTCGTCGCCGCGCTCGGCCTCGCGCTGCTGCTGAACACCAACCTCAAGTTCCGCGGCGTCGCCCGTACCCTCGCGCTGATCCCGTGGGCGATGCCGCCGGTCGTGGTCGCGATCATGTGGCGCCTGCTGCTGCACCCGACCAACGGCCCGGTCAACGAGGTCCTGCAGAAGCTGCACTTCACCGACCACCCGATCAACTTCCTCGGCGACTTCGGTACGGCGCTGCCGGCCGTGATCGTGGTGGGGATCTGGGTCGGCATGCCGATGACCACGATCACGCTGCTGGCCGGCCTGCAGGGCATCGACCGCACCCTCTACGAGGCGGCGGCGGTCGACGGCGCGAGCACCTGGAGCCAGTTCTGGAACATCACGCTGCCGCAGCTGCGCACTGTAATCGTCGCGATCACCAGCCTGGACATGATCTGGAACTTCAACTCGTTCGGCCTGGTGTACGTACTGACGGCCGGCGGCCCGGGCGGCAAGACGATGCTGCCGATGCTGTTCGCCTACAACGAGGCGTTCCGCTACGGCAACTTCGGAATGGCCGCGGCGATGGGTGACGTGATGGTGGTCATCATCATCGCGTTCCTGTTCTTCTACCTGCGGAACCGGCTGCGGAGCGAGGCATGAGAACTCGTTCCGGCGTCCGCGCCCTGCAGTACATCGCGGTCATCTGCTACCTGGTCTTCCTCGGTTTCCCGCTGCTCTGGTTGATCTCCAGTTCGCTGAAGTCGCCGCAGGAGTTCGCCAGCATCACGCCGAGCCTGCTGCCGAAGCATTTCGACCTGTCCAACTACAGTGACGCGCTGAACGAACAGGGCCTGGTCCGCGGCCTCGGTAACAGCCTGCAGATCTCGATCTACAGCACGATCCTGGTGCTGATCGTCGCGCTCCCGGTGTCGTACGCGCTGGCCCGTTTCCGCAGCCGGCTGCGGCCGCTGACGAACGGCTGGATCCTGGTCAGCCAGGTGTTCCCGGTGATCCTGATCGTGATCCCGCTGTTCATGATCCTGCGTCCGTTGCACCTGACGAACACGATCCCCGGTGTCGTGATCGTCTACATGGTCTGGTCGCTGCCGTTCGCCCTGTGGATGTTGCAGGGGTACGTCGCCGCGGTGCCGCGCGAACTGGAGGAAGCAGCCTCCGTCGACGGCGCCGGCCGGATCCGGACGATCGTCTCGATCGTGATGCCGCTGCTCCGGCCGGGGCTGATCGCGACCGCGATGTTCACCTTCATCTCGGCGTGGAACGAGTTCTTCTTCGCCCTGGTCCTGTTGCAGGATCCACAACTCAAAACGCTTCCGCTGGTACTCGCCCGCTTCGTCGGTGCCGAGGGCCAGGTGCAGTTCGGTCCGCTGGCAGCCGCCTCGGTCCTCGCGACGGTGCCAAGTCTCGTGTTCTTCGCCTTCCTCCAACGCCGATTGACCTCCGGTTTGCTCAGCGGCGCGGTCAAGGGTTGAGAAGAAGAAAAGAAAGAAAGAAAAGGGAAGGTTAGGAGAGGTAATGAAGAAGGTCATGACCGCGTTGCTCGCGGCGGGCGCTCTGGTGGCGCTCGCGGCGTGTGGGGGCAACAGCAACAACAGCTCGAGTAGTAGTTCGGACGAAAAGGTGACGCTGAAGTTCCAGAGCCTCGCCTTCCAGAAGACGACGGTCGCCGCGACGAAGAAGATCGTCGCGGACTGGAACGCCGCCAACCCGAACATCCAGGTCGAGTACGTCCAGGGCAGCTGGGACTCGGTGCACGACCAGCTGGTCACCCAGTTCCAGGGCGGGACCGCGCCGGACATCATCCACGACGAGTCGGCCGACATCACCGGTTTCATCAACCAGGGCTACCTCGCGGACCTCTCGCCGTACCTCAGCCAAGGAACCAAGGACGCCGTGAGTCAGGGCGTCTGGGACACGGTCTCCAAGGACGGCAAGGTGTACGCCGCCCCGACCTTGCTGCAGTCGTACGTCGTGTTCGCGAACTCGGCGGCGCTGAAGACGGCCGGGATCACGGCGACCGGTGACTCGCTGAGCTGGGACGACCTGGCCGCCGACGCGAAGAAGCTCACCGCGGGTGGTAAGTACGGTCTCGGCTGGGGCCTGAAGAGCCCGACCGCGACGATGCTGAACCTCGGCCTGAACTTCGACGCGAAGTTCTTCGACGGCTCCGGCAAGGACGCGAAGGCGACCGTCGGGGACGCCGAGCTCGAGGTGCCGAAGCGGATCCACGCGATGGCGTACGACGACAAGTCGATCGACCCGACCTCGCTGACGCAGAGCGGTTCCGACGTACTGCCCGGGTTCTACGCCGGCAAGTACGGGATGGTTGTGGCCGGCAACTACGTCGCGCAGCAGATCCTCGAGGAGGCGCCGAAGACCTTCCAGTGGGAGGTACTGCCGCCACTGAAGGGGACCAGCACGAAGCAGGCCGCGAACCCGCAGACGCTGTCGGTACCGGCCGAGGGCAAGCACATCGAGCAGTCGGCGAAGTTCATCGACTACTTCATGAAAGCCGAGAACCTCGCCGCGGTCGGTCAGGGCGACTGGCTGATCCCGACCACGCAGGCGGCCCGGGACGCGGTCCAGCAGGCGACCGGCGGCAAGAACGGCTGGCAGCAGATCCTGGCCAGCGGTTCCGAGCTGACCAAGGCGCCGTTCCAGAGCGTGGAGAACTACCCGCAGTGGAAGGATCAGATCGCGACGCCGGCGTTCCAGCAGTACCTGGCGAACAAGACCGACGCGGCGGCGCTGGGCAAGAAACTGAGCGACGGATGGGGTCAGGTCAACAACTGATGCAGGACAAGACCAGCACCACTCTGCAATCCAAGGCGGTCGGCGTCCTCGTCGGCTCCGCGGTCGGTGACGCGATCGGTGGAGCCGTCGAGGGCTGGACCCCGGAGGCGATCCGGGAACGGCACGGCGGCTGGGTGACCGGCATCGTCGGCCCGTGGTACGACGACTGGCGGACGGCTCGCCCGATCGCGCCGTATCACAAGGGTGACGGGCACATCACCGACGACACCTTGATGACGCATGCGCTGGTCGAGGTGTACGACGAACGCCGGTCGCACCTGGACGCCTACGCGGTCGCCGAGTCGCTGGTCCCGAAGATGATCGAGGGGACCCGCTGGGTCCCCGAGCTCGAGGCGGACGCGTTGCTGTTGCAGCGGGTGTTCCTGGCCGAGAAGTGGCTGGTCGCCCGCCTGCACTACGGGCACGTCGATCCGCGCGAGGCCGGCGTCGGCAACATCGTCAACTGCGGAGCGGCGATGTACATGGCGCCGGTCGGGATCGCGAACGCGGGCGATCCCGAGGGTGCGTACGCCGAGGCGCTCGACGTCGCGGGTGCGCACCAGTCGAGCTACGGGCGGGAGGCGGCCGGCGTGTTCGCGGCCGCCGTCGCCGCCGCGATGGTGCCTGGGGCAACGGCCTCGTCGGCGGTCGAAGCGGCACTGCAGCTGGCCAAGGACGGCACTCGGAGGGCCGTCGAGGCAGTGGCGGAAGCAGCCGACGGCCTGACCGACTGGGAACAGGCGATTCCCGTGCTGCGCAAGGCGATCGAGCCCTACGACACGGTCGGCCCGAACTACCGTGACCTGTCGATGGACGCCCGCCGCCCGAGCCGTACCAAGGCGATCGAGGAACTCCCGGTGGCGCTCGGCTTCGTCCTGGTCTCCGACGGAGATGTACGCCGGGCAGTCCTGGGCGGCACGAACTACGGCCGCGACGCGGACTCGATCGCGTCGATGGCGGGCGCCATCACAGGGGCGCTGAGCGGACAGGACGGCGTACCGGCCGAGTGGGCGGACCAGATCGCCGAGGCGAGCAAGACCGACCTGGTGCAGCCCGGTCTGGTGATGGCGTCGGTCGTGCAGGACATCCGGGCGGCCGACGCCGAGCGGTGGGCCCGGCGTACGGCGGCAGTGGACGCGCTGGTCTGAATGTCAGTTGCTGTAGGCCTCCAACTCCACGATCCGCGAATATCCGTGGTCGTTGGAGTCGCGGATGACGAGCTGGACGGCGTCGACCGCGCGGGGTTCGAAGGTGATGGTCAGGCGTCCCGTGGTGTTCCCGCGGACCTCTTGGACGGTCGTCCATTCGCCGTTGTTCCGGAGCTGTACGTCGAAGTCGCGGAGGCCCATGACCGCGGCCGGGTAGGTGGTGGAGTCGAGGGTTTGGACGACGACCCGGCCGATCGTGGTGGGCTGGACGAAGTCGACGCCGTACGTGTCGGGGAAGACGCCCTTGGTGTTGTCGTGCCAGCCGCTGGCACCCCACTGCGCCGAGTCGGCGTTGCCGTCGACGCCACCGCACAGCCGCATGTTGCCGTTGGTGGACGACGCGACGGCCTGCTCGCCGAGCAGCACGTTGTCGCGGGCCGGGACTGGCTTGATGACGACCGGCACCTGCAGACGCTCCTTCCCGACGGTCAGGTCGACGGTGTGCGTCGCGGGCGCCGTGCCGCGCGGGACGGCGATCTCGAGCGGGGCCTTGACGAGCTGGTCGACGGGCAGGTAGCTGGAGAACTGGCGCCGGGACAGCGTGAGCGCGGAGTCCCCGGTCACCCGCATATCGGCGATCGTCGATTTGCGGCCGGTGTCGGTCATGCCGAGGGTGAGTTTGCCGGCCGGGAAGCAGGGCAGTGGGACGACCTCGACCGGTTGTGGCGTCGCGCTGATATCCACGTGGTTGTTGCTGCTGGCAACGGCGATGGCCGGCACGAGCAGGGCGAGCGGAGCGACGAGGAGAGCAGCGCCGCGCGGGCCGAGGCGGGCAGGAAAGCGGGCAGGGAAGTCGGCGGGGAAGCGTCCGTTCATGGGCGGGTCCGTTCAGGCGAGGTGGGTTCCGGGGTGGCCGTCCTCGACGACCAGGGTGGCGCGGGTGGACGCCGTACCGCCGGGTGTGACGACGCGGTCGACGATGCGGAACTCGGACGTCCACTGGGTGCGGTCGAGGCGGCAGCTGAGGTAGCCGCGCTGGTTCTGGTACTTGACGTGCGGGTTCTCGGCCAGCAGCGCACGTCCGGTCGCGTCGGCGTCGACACCGTCCTTGCCGGACGAGATCGACGTCGTGATGAACTCGGTCCCGACCGCCGGAGTGGACGGGTCCGCGAAGTTCACCCGCAGATCGGAGGCGACACTGCGGTGCAGATCTCCGGTCAGTACGACGAAGTTGCGCACCTCCTGATCGCGGACGCCGGAGAGCACGCGGTCGCGGGATGCGGCGTACCCGTTCCAGGTGTCCATCGGGAGCTCGAGAGCCGGACCGGTCTTACGGTCGAGCTGGGCCATCGCGACCTGCTGAGCGACGACGTTCCAACGGCTGGTCGACCGGCCGAGCGTGTCCAGGAGCCAGCGTTCCTGAGCGTCGCCGGTGATCGTGCGGGCCGGGTCGGTCGACACCTCGTCCGGCGGCAGCCAACCGCCGGTACTCGTCTGGTCGTCGCGGAACTGCCGCGTGTCCAGGACGCTCAGGTCGGCGGTACGGCCGTACCGAAGATGGCGATGCAAGCGGATCGACGGGCCGTCGGGGGACTGGTCGAGACGCAGCGGCATGTGTTCCCAGTATGCGCGGAACCCGTTGGCCCGGCGTACCAGGAAGTCGTCGTACGGAAGGCCGTCCTCGGACACGTACCCGGCCCAGTTGCCCTCGACGTCGTGGTCGTCGAGGGTGACGATCCACGGCGCCGCCGCGTGCGCGGCCTGCAGGTCGGGATCGGTCTTGTGCAGCGCGTACCTGGCCCGGTACTCGTCGAGCGTGAAGATCTCGCCGGCGAAGTCGGCCCGGACAGCCTGGTTCCGTACGCCGGCGGTCGGTCCGACGCCGACCTCGTAGATGTAGTCACCGAGGAACAGCACGACATCGTGCTCCCGGCGTACGACGTCGTGGTACGCCGTGTAGAACCCGTCGTAGAAGGCCTGGCAGGACGCGACCGCCATCGTGACCGCCGGCTCGTCGGACGGCGCGGGCGCGGGCGCGGTCCGCGTCCGACCGACCGGACTGATCTGACCGGCGGCGCGGAATCGGTAGAAGTAGTGCCGCCAGGGACGCAGCCCGCGTACGTCGACGTGCACCGTGTGGGCGTACTCCGGACCGGCGTGCGCCGTGCCGCGACGTACCACTCTGCGGAACGTCTCATCCTCAGCGACCTCCCATTCGACGTTCACGGTGCGGTCGTCCATACCGCCGAACGGTTCGAGCGGACCGGGTGCGAGCCGGGTCCAGATGACCACGGCGTCCGGCAGCGGGTCGCCCGAGGCGACGCCGAGGGTGAAGAGCGGCCTTTTGTCGGTGCGATGCGATATTCCTGCTGCATCGACGAGATCGGGGAGGTTGCCAGAGAGTGCGAGCGCGGCGGCGGCGCCGGTCAGGAAGCTGCGGCGGGTGACCATCGGCCGAAGTATCGGCCCGCGCCGAGAGAACGATCCAGGTGCGCGTTTCGCCTGGCGCAACAAGGGGGAAGGAAGCAGTGCGTTGACGTCCTCCCCGCCGCGAACGACAGGGATTTCAACTGCTACGCGGAGGTGGCGAGTTGAGGTTCACGCTTCTGCGAGACCTGTACTGGCGTCTCTCGACGTGTGCTCACGGCCCGTCCGGCCGCGATGTTGACGGCTGCGTTCACGTCGGCGTTGGCCTGGTGACCACAGGCGACGCATCGGAAGACCGCTTGGTTCTTGCGGCTTTCCGGTGCGCAGTGCCCGCAGGTGCTGCAGGTCTGCGACGTGTACGCAGGATTCACTCTTTCGACCCGGCCCAGGGCTTTGTGCTCCAATCGCTCCACAAGCAGTCCCCAGGCGCTGGCTCGGATACCAGCGTTGAGTCTTGCCTTGGCCCGGCGCTTGTTCGGCAAGTAGGCACCGGGACGTGCCGGGTCAGGCTTGGGTTTGGGGCGGCTGGTCATTTGGGCGACGCGCAGGTCTTCGACACGGATGATGTCGAAGCGACGGGCGAGGTCGGTGCTGGTCTTCTCGACCCAATCCTTGCGGCGGCCACGGGCGCGGGCGTGGAGCCCGGCGATCGCGGCTCTGACTCGCTGCCGGCGGTTGGAGCCGCGCTGGCAGCGGGCCAGGCGACGTTGCAAGTGCTTGAGGCGCTTCAGTTCGCCGTCCGAAAACCCTGGACACGACAGAAGCTCTCCCGTCGAAAGGGCGGCCGAGGTGGTCACGCCGCGGTCCACTCCAACGACCTCGCCCGAGCCGGGTGCCGGGATGGGTGGCGGGATCGCTGCGAAGGCGATGTGCCAGCGTCCGGTCCGGTCGCGAGAGATGCGGTACGACTTGGCGTCGGGTACAGCGCGGGACACGCGGAACCGAACCCAACCGACTTTGGGGACGTTGACCACGGCCCACTTCCGGTTGAGCCTCAAGATCCTCGACGCCTGGCCGCCGACGACGCGGAAACCCTCATGCAGCCGAGCCTTGCGCCAGGTCGGACGTCGGTGAGTGCCGGCGTGGAAGTTCCTGACAGCCTGGTCGAAGTCGCGGAGCGCTTGCTGCTGAACTGTCTGCGAGCCGGCGCGAAGCCAGTCGAAACCCGCCCGCGCCTCGGTCAGTTGCCGCGCCTGCTCGACGTACCGAGGCGCTGGCCGTTTGTCGCGGGTCCACATCGACCACTGCTCGAGTGCGAGGTTCCAGACATACCTCGCATGACCGCACTGCAGCAGCAATGCAGTCCCCTGCTCGGGAGTCGGGTACAGCCGGAAGCGAGACATGCCAGATACTCAACCAGCCGGGACCGACAGTCCCGCTTCTTCGAGGGGAGGGAGTCGCGGTTTCGTTCGGCCTCGCAGGACGATTCCCCGCGACCTATGCCATGAGAATGACCTGGGTGCAGCCGGAGGATCTTCTCCCGCACCAACTGGTCCAGGCGCGGTCGGAAGGCGTTGACGTCACCGACGTGCAGGCTCGCTGGATCGCCGCCGGCGGTACGACGGACGCGCCGGTGTCCGGTGCCTCCGACGAGCCGGCGACGCCCGCGTTGCGTGCGCTTGCTCGCGAACTGCTCGACGTGCTCGACGCCAGGACAGGGGAGTGGCGCGAGCCGGCGATCCCGGAGTTGCCCTCGCTGGGCGAACCGGTCGACCTCGAGACGCGGACGCTGAACGCGTGGCTCGGGCGGATGGCCGGGAACCTGCTCGGCAAGCCGGTGGAGAAGATTCCGCGCGAGGGCATCCGGGAGATCCTGGCCAGTTCAGGACAGTGGCCGCTGACGCGGTACATCACCGCTGTCGGCGTACCGGACGAGGTGCAGCGGCGGTGGCCGTGGAACCGGCGGTCGAAGGTGAACAGTCTGCGCGAGGTCATCGACGGGATGCCCGAGGACGACGACATCAACTTCGCGATCCTGGCGCTGCTGATGATGGAGCGGTTCGGGCCGGGGCTGACCACGGACGACGTGGCGCAGAGCTGGCTGAACGACCTGCCGGCCGGTCGCGTGTTCACCGCCGAACGTGTCGCCTACCGGAACCTTCTGGAAGGGGTGGAGCCGGCCCGCGCGGCCGTCGTCGGGAACCCGTTCCGGGAGTGGATCGGCGCACAGATCCGGACCGACGCGTACGGCTGGGCGCATCCCGGCGATCGCACCGCGGCCGCGCGGCTCGCGCTCGTCGACGCCCAGCTCAGTCACACCGGCGCCGGTGTCGACGGCGCGCTCTGGGTCGCAGCGATGTCGGCCGCCGCCGTGGTCCTCGACGATCCGGTCAAGGCCGCGGTCGCCGGTCTTGACGTGATCGGCGGTCAGGGTGCGATCGCCCGCGCGGTCCGGTTCGGACTGACCCTCGCCGATGCCGAGCTGGACGACGCGCTCGACGCTCTGCACGCGGAGTACGGCGACCTGCATTGGGTACATGCGGTGAACAACACCGCACTCACTGCCTACGCACTGACCGCTCCGGATTTCAGCACGGCGATCGGTCGCGCGGTGATGGGCGGCTGGGACACCGACTCGGCCGGTGCCACGGTCGGCGCGGTTTTTGGCGCGACGCGGGGGGTTCCGGCAGAGTGGTCTGCACCACTGGACAATCGGGTGGCCACCAGCCTCCCGGGGATGAACCAGATCGCGATCAACGAACTGGCGCGGCGGACTGTGGAGGTGGCGCGGGGTGGTGCCTGAGGTGGTCGTCGTAGGAAGCGCGAACGTGGACCTGGTGTTGCCGGTCCAGCGCATCCCGCGGCCGGGTGAGACGGTCCTGGCGGGAGCCATGACGCGCGGTCCGGGCGGTAAGGGAGCGAACCAGGCGGTGGCGTCGGCCCGCGCCGGTGCGCGGACGGCGATGGTGGTCGCGCTCGGCGACGACGAGGGCGGTGCGTTGCTGCGGGCAGCGCTCGAGGGTGTCGATCTGACGCTGGCGACGACCAGTGAGGCTCCGACTGGTACGGCGATCATCACGGTCGAGGAGAGCGGTGAGAACTCGATCGTGGTCGCGCCCGGCGCGAACGGTCAGCTGACGCTGTCGGAGGAGGCTGTCGCCGCGATCGGACAAGCGAAAATCGTGCTTTCTCAATTGGAGATTCCGTTCGCGACCGTCCAGGCGGCGGCCGCTGCATCGGCGTACTTCATTTTGAACGCGGCCCCGGCGGCGGAGCTGTCGGACGAATTGCTCGCCGAGGTCGATCTGCTGGTGGTGAACGAGACCGAGGCAGAGGCGATCGCTGGGTCGGACCGGTCTGCGTTGCTCAAGAAGGTGCCGGCTGCGGTCGTCACGCTGGGCGGTGCGGGCGCTGTGATCCTGACCCGGGACGCCGACGAGATCGAGGTTCCCGGCGTACCTGTCGACGTCGTTGACACGACGGCTGCGGGGGACACGTTCTGCGGGGTGCTGGCTGCGGCGTTAGCTGCTGCATCAGCTAACGGCTCGCTCACCGGAAGCGACCTGACGAACGCGGTCCGACGCGCTAACGTTGCTGCTTCATTGAGTGTTCAGGCCGCGGGGGCGATTTCCTCGGTGCCTCACGGGGATGCAATCGACGCGCGTTATGCGGAGGTGTACCTGTGAATCCGCTCGAACCGCGGCCCATCGATCTACCCGCCCGGGTCGATCTCGGGCTCGGGACCGACCTGTCCTTCCTGGACGACGCCAAGATCCTCGGCGCGCCGGAAGACCCGTCCGATCTGCCGCGGTGGCGCGCGAAACTGGCCGAGTGGCGGTTCGGCGCCATCGAGCGGACGCGGTACGACGGTGCGCACTACGACGAGCCCGGTCGCGAATGGACGCAGACGGCGTACTCGGTGGCGCTCGTCTGGCTCTGGGACGACCTGCTCTACAACGTTGAGACCGGGAAGTTCACGCCGGAGAAGTTCGTCGAGCACGGTGTCGCCGAGTTCGGCGGGTACGACGCGATCGTGTTCTGGCATGCGTACCCGGTGATCGGGATCGACGACCGCAACCAGTTCGACTTCTACCGCGACGTACCCGGCCTGCGTACGTTGATCGACGACCTGCACGGGCTCGGTCTGAAGGTGTTCTTCGACTACAACCCGTGGGACGTCGGCACCCGCCGCGCGGACCGTTCGGATGCCGACGAGTTCGCGGCCCTGGTCACGGAGTACGCGGTCGACGGCGTGTTCCTGGACACCCTCAAGGAGGGCGACCCGAAGTTCACCCGCGCGATCCGGCAGGCGAACCCGGCGATCGCGCTGGAGGGCGAGTCACGGTTGCCGATGGCAAGGATCGGCGACCATGCGCTGTCCTGGGCGCAGTGGTTCGCGGACACGCACACGCCCGGCGTACTGCGGGCGCACCTGTTCGAGCGCCGGCACATGATGCACCACACCCGCCGCTGGAACCGGGACCACAGCGACGAGCTGCAGTCCGCGTGGGTGAACGGCGTCGGCATGCTGGTCTGGGAGTCGGTGTTCTCGGCGTGGGTCGGCTGGAACGCCCGCGACCGCGCGACGCTGCGCCGGATGGTCGCCGCGCAGCGCGCGTTCGCGCCGGTGCTGATCGCCGGCGACTGGATCCAGCTGACGCCCGAGATTCCGGAGAAGGCCCGTGACCACGGTGTGTACGGGTCCCGGTTCGACCTGGCCGACATCACGTTCTGGACGCTGATCAACCGGCACGACGAGGACTTCGACGGCATCGTGCTGCGCTCCGAGGACCAGGTCGGCGACTGGTACGACGTGACATCTGGCGTGCCGATCACCGCAGACGACGACGGCGTACACCTGACCGTGCCGGGGCGTGGCGTCGCCGGGATCGTCCGGGTCGGCGCAACCGCCGGCGCCTCGTGCCGGGCGACCGCCCGCCGACTGGGCACGATGCCGCGGGCGCACGTCAGCGAGTCCGCGTTCCCGATGCGCCCGGCCGAGCTGGTCCCGGTGCCACCTGTTTCGGGCTCTGCCGAGATCGGGCCGACGATCGAGGTGCCGGCCGGGGAGCGGACGTTGACGGTCCGGCACCGGCGGCGCGAGACCGGGCTGTACGACACCGCGCCGTACGTCGAGGAATGGAAGCCGCTGCCGCCTCGCCTGCACGACATCCAGACGATCGAGCGTGAGGTCTCGCTGCCGGGTGTCGCGGTGGCGATCGCCGAAGTGACGAACGCGGAGTACCTGGCCTTCGTGCAGGCGACCGGCTACCGCCCGTTGATCGCGAACCGGTTCCTGCAGCAATGGGTCGACGGCGCCCCGGTGCCCGGGACCGAGGACCAGCCGGTGACGTACGTCGACCTGCCGGACGCGCGCGCGTACGCCGCGTGGCGTGGCGGCCGCCTGCCCACCGAGGACGAGTGGCAGGTCGCCGCTCTCGAGGAGGGATTCGTCCGGCGCGAGCCGCTGGTGTGGAACCTGACCGAGAGCGAGCACCGCGACGGCCGCAGCCGGTTCTGCATCCTCAAGGGCGGTTCGCATTACGCGGCTGAGGGCTCCGACTGGTACGCCGACGGCGGGCCGCAGGACCCGGATGTCAGCTTCAAGCTGGTGCTGACCGGCGGCGGTCTGGATCGCTCGGAGAACATCGGCTTCAGGTGCGCGGGATGAGGCCTGCTCCGCTCGACGGGGTGAAGGTGCTGGAGGCGGCGACGCTGTTCGCGGGACCGCTGGCGGCGACCTTCCTCGGCGATTTCGGCGCCGACGTCACGAAGATCGAGCACCCGTCCCGCCCGGACGCCGCGCGCACGCACGGCGCCTCGAAGGACGGCGTCGGGCTCTGGTTCAAGACCCTCGGCCGGAACAAGCGGCTCGCGACGCTGGACCTGTCGCGCGGCCGGGACGTGTTCCTCTCGCTGGTGCGCTCTCACGACGTACTCGTGGAGAACTTCCGGCCCGGCACGCTGGAGCGTTGGGGGCTCGGGCCCGACGTACTGCTCGAGGCGAATCCGCGGCTGGTGATCGCGCGGGTGACCGCGTTCGGGCAGGTCGGGCCGTGGTCGCGGCGTCCCGGGTTCGGGTCGCTGGCCGAGGCGATGAGCGGGTTCGCGGCGGTCACGGGTGAGCCGGACGGGCCGCCGACGTTGCCGCCGTTCGGACTCGCGGACGGGATCACCGCGCTCGCCACGGCGTACGCGGTCCTGGTGGCGCTGCGCGAGCGGGATCGGTCCGGGGCGGGACAGGTGATCGACATGGCGATCATCGAGCCGATCCTGATGATGCTCGGCGGCGGCATCACGGCGTACCAGCAGACCGGGTACGTGCAGCCGCGGCTGGGGAACCGCTCGTCGAACAACGCCCCGCGGAACGTGTACCGGACTCTTGACGGCCGGTGGGTGGCGGTATCGACCAGTTCGCAGAGCATCGCCGAGCGCGTGGTGACGTTGGTCGGGCGCGCGGATCTGGTCGCGCAGCCGTGGTTCGCGACGGGGCGCGAGCGGGCCGAACACGCCGACGAGCTGGACGAGGCCGTCGGTTCGTGGATCGCGGAGCGGCCGTTGGAAACCGTGATGGATGAGTTCGAGAAGGCCGAGGCCGCGGTCGGGCCGGTGCACGATATCCGCGGGATCATGAGCGACCCGCAGTATGCCGCTTTGGGGACGATCGTCAGCGTCGACGACGACGAGCTCGACGGACCGGTGCAGATGCAGAACGTGCTGTTCCGGCTGTCCGAGTCGCCGGGGGCGATCAAGTGGGCGGGCCGGCCGCACGGCGCGAACACCGACGAAGTGCTCGCCGAGATCGGCGTCACGCCGGATCAGCTGGCGGCGCTGCGCGCAGCAGGAGTGGTGTGAGGTGCTGACCGCACTGTACGTTCCGGCCAACCGGCCGGACCGGTTCGCGAAGGCTGTTGCCGCAGGCCCCGACCTGGTGGTGTTCGATCTCGAGGACGCCGTACCGGTCGCCGACAAGGCGGACGCGCGCGGCTGGGCGGTGGCCTGGATCGCGGTGCACGCACACGGGCCGGTGGAGGTCCGGGTGAACGCGCTCGGCACACCCTGGATCGCGGACGACCTGGCGGCGATCTCCGCCGTACCTTCGGTGCGGATCCGGTTGCCGAAGGTCGAGAGTGCGGCCGATGTGCGGGAGGTCCTCGAAAAGGTGCCGTCGGCAAGGATCACCGCGCTGATCGAGTCGCCGCTGGGCCTCGAGCGGGCGTTCGAGATCGCCGGCGCCGACCCGCGCGTCGTCGCGGTCGCGCTCGGCGAGGCGGATCTGTCCAGTGCGCTCGGGGTCGACGGCTCGGAGGGTCTTGCGTGGGCGCGCGGGCGGCTGGTGTCGGCGTCGCGGGCCGCGGGCCTGGGCGCGCCGATGATGTCGGTCTACCCGAACGTGCAGGACCTCGACGGACTCCGGCGTACGTCGGCGGAAGGCCGGGCGCTCGGATTCGTCGGCCGTACGGCGATTCACCCGCGGCAGCTCGCGACGATCGTCGAGGCGTTCACCCCGTCCGCGATCCAGGTCGCCGAGGCGGAGGCGCTGCTGGCGGCCGTCGAGAAGGCGGATGTCGCGCGCGGCGGCGTACTCGTGCTCCCCGACGGCCGCATGGTCGACCCCGCCATGATCGGCCGCGCTCGTGAGGTGACCGCCCTCATGCGCGAGGTCGAGTCGAGGTGAGGCGTACGTGCACGCAGGCACAAGTGGGTCATTCGGGGTGCTGCGGGCGGGTTGCGGGCACTTCTGCCTGCGTGGCGGTCCGGCTCGGCTAAGGTTTTGAGCATGCTGCCGCGCAGTGTTGATGCCGTGGTCATCGGTTCGGGGCCGAACGGGCTGGTGAGTGCGATCACGCTCGCCGACGCGGGCTGGGACGTGCTGGTGCTGGAGGCCGCCGACGCGTTCGGCGGCGCTGTCCGGTCGACCGAGGACGGCGGCTGGATCAGCGATCGCTTCAGCTCGAGCTACCCGCTCGGGGTCGCGTCACCGGTGCTGCGGGCGCTGGAACTCGAGAAGTACGGCCTGAAATGGGCGCATGCGCCGCTCCCGCTCGTGCACCTGCTCGACTCCGAGGGTGCCGCGGCCGCGATCCACCCGGACCCGGAGGACACCGCGAAGTCGCTCGGCGCCGAGCATCCGGGCGACGGTGACGCGTGGTTGCGCCTGTACCAGCAGTACGTGTCGGTCCGGGAGCCGTTGCTGAACGCGCTCCTCACCACCTGGCCACCGCTCCGTCCGGGGCTGAAACTGGCCCGGAAGCTCGGTTCGGCGGGGGAGTTGCTCAGGTTCGCGCGGTTCATGGCGATGCCGATGCACCGGATGGGTCAGGAACTGTTCGACGGGCGGCACGGTCCGGCCATCATCGCCGGGAACGCGCTGCACGCGGACGCGCCGTTGTCCGGCAGCGTCAGCGGGACGATGGGCTGGCTGCTCGCGATGATGGCTCAGGACGTCGGCTTCCCGGTCGCGGCCGGCGGATCGTCCGCGTTCTCCGGTGCACTGGTAAGGCGGGCCGAGCGCGCGGGCGCGTTACTTGTCCCCGGTACGCCGGTGACCGGTCTCGAAGTGTCCGCGGGCCGCGTGACCGCCGTACACACTGCATCCGGTGAGACCGTGACCGTCGAGCGTGCCGTGGTCGCGGACACGTCCGCGCCGGCGCTGTACGGCGAGTTGTTGCCGGAGGCACTCATTCCGGGCGGGCTGCGGCGGGACCTGGACGAACGGTTCGAGTGGGACTACCCGACGGTCAAGCTGAACTTCCGGCTGAACGGCCCGATCCCGTGGACGTCGTCGGAGGCACGTTCCGCGGGCGTCGTACACCTCGGCGGTACGGCGGACGACCTCGTGCACCTGTCCGCCGACCTCGACACCGGCCGCGTGCCGTCGCAGCCGTTCCTGCTGATCGGCCAGACCACGAAGGCGGATCCGACGCGCTCGCCTTCCGGAACAGAGGCGGTCTGGGCGTACGCTCACCTGCCGCGCGGGATCGCCGACGACGCCTCCGCGGAGAAGCTGGCCGGCCGGATGGAACGCGCGATCGAGCGATTCGCCCCCGGCTTCACCGACCTCGTCATCGGCCGCGACCTGCAACGCCCGTCGGCGCTCGAGTCCGGCAACGCGGCGCTCGGGTTCGGCGCGCTGGGCGGCGGGACGATGCAGCTCCACCAGCAACTGATCTTCCGCCCGACGATCGGCCTGGGCAGCGCCCGCACCTTCGTCGAAGGCCTGTACCTCGGCAGCTCCGCCATCCACCCCGGCGGCGGCGTACACGGAGCCTGCGGCCACCTAGCCGCCCGAACCGCCCTCCGCGACGCCTCCCTCCTAGGCCCCCTCACCCGAAAACTCCCCACCGCCACCCTCCGCCACCTCCAACGCTGACCCACCCACCCCACCACCAACCTCACACCACCGCACCCACCGCACCCACCGCACCCACCGCACCCACCGCACCCACCGCACCCACCGCACCCACCGCACCCACCGCACCCACCGCTCGCACCCACCACGCACGCACCGCACCACCGCCCGGCCTGCACCGCACCACCCCCCGGCGTGCACCGCCCGGCGTGCACCGCCCGGCCTGCGCCACCCGGTCCACCCCACCGTCCGCCCCGGACCGAGGGCGACGAGAGCCTCCGCACACGAGGGGATATCCGGCGGCGTTGTGGCTTCTCTGTTGGTATTAGAGGGGAGAACCCACAACGCCAGGGGATATCCGTTCTTCTGCCGGATGGGTGGGTGAGTGGGTGATCGGGTTGGTCGCGGCACGGGTGCTCGGGGCGGGGGATGTGCACACTCGACAGGTAGTGCACCGGTGAGACGGTGTACGCGCGGGCGCGTTTACGCTCAGGTGCACTACCCGGCCACCTGACACATCCTGTCGAGCTGCAGATCACATCGGGCCCGGCGCCGCGCCGGAACCCGTCGACCACCTACACGTCAGGCACAAGAGCCGGTCAGACCCTCAGTTGGTGGCTTGGCGCCGTGCGAACCGCCAGGTTGGGGGTTGGCGCCTGAGATCGCGACGTGGGTGGGTTGGGTTCGTGGGGTGGGGTTAGGGTCGGGGGGTGCGGTTGGATGAGGGGGTGTGTCGGGGTCGGGTCGCGGCGGCTCGGGTTGGGCGGTTGGCGACTGTGGGGGTGGATCTGCGGCCGCACATCGTCCCGGTGACGTACGCCGTACACGCGGATGAGCTGTTCATCGCCGTCGATCAGAAGCCGAAGTCGACGACGGCGTTGAAGCGACTGCGGAACATTGCGGCTCATGAGCGGGTCGCCGTGCTGGTGGACGAGTACGACGAGGACTGGACGCATCTGTGGTGGGTCCGGGTCGACGGGGTCGCGCAGGTGGTGCCTGAGCATGCGGTCGCCGTCGAGTTGTTGGTGGCGAAGTACCCGCAGTACGAGGCGGATGCGCCGCAAGGCCCAGTGATCGTGATCAGAGCCGACGGATGGTCCGGCTGGTCGTTCAGCTGACGCGTACGCTACGTGGGGTGGACGAGCGCGTGAGTGTGGAGGGGCTGCTGCGGGAGCTCGCGCCGCAGGTGCTGGGGTTTCTGGTTCGGCGGCATGGGCAGTTCGACCTGTGTGAGGACGCCGTACAGGAGGCTTTGCTGGCGGCGGCGCAGCAGTGGCCGGTAGACGGCGTACCGGCGAATCCGCGGGGTTGGCTGATCACCGTTGCCACGCGGCGGCTGACCGACGCGTTCCGGAGCGAGAACGCGCGGCGGCGGCGCGAGGACAACGTCGCGGCGATGGCCGGTCCTGAGGAGCTGGTTTCGCCTGGTGCCGATGTGGACGAGGCACCGGACACCGATGACACGTTGACGTTGTTGTTCCTGTGCTGCCACCCGGCGGTGACGCCGGCGTCGCAGGTCGCGTTGACATTGCGGGCCGTTGGCGGTCTGACCACCGCGGAGATCGCGCGCGCGTTCATGGTGCCGGAGGCAACGATGGCGCCGCGGATCAGCCGGGCGAAGAAGAGCATCAAGGCGGCGGGCAGCCGGTTCGTGATGCCGCCCGAGCCGGAGCGGGCCGAGCGGCAACGCGTCGTACTGCAGGTGCTGTACCTGATCTTCAACGAGGGCTACACGGCCAGCTCCGGCGAGGAGTTGCAGCGGGTCGAGCTGACGGCCGAGGCGATCCGGCTGACGCGGATGCTGCGGTCCGCGCTGCCCGACGACGGTGAGGTCGCGGGCCTGCTGGCGTTGATGTTGCTGACCGACTCACGCCGGGCCGCGCGGACGACCGCGGACGGTGGGCTGGTGCCGATCGACGAGCAGGACCGGTCGTTGTGGGACCGCGCGCAGATCACCGAAGGCGCCGAGCTGATCCTGCACACGCTGCAGCAGGGCGCGGTCGGCTCATACCAGTTGCAGGCCGCGATCGCCGCCGTCCATGCGGAGTCGCCGAGCGCGGACGAGACCGACTGGCGGCAGATCCTGGCGTTGTACCTGCTGCTCGAGAAGCTCGCGCTGAATCCGATGGTGACGCTCAACCGCGCGATCGCGCTCGCCCAGGTCGAGGGTCCGCAGGCGGGGCTCGACCTGCTTGCGACGCTCGAGGACGACAAGAACATTACCGCGACGCATCGGCTGGACGCGGTCCGCGCGCATCTGTACGAGCGCGCGGGGGAGCCGGCGAAGGCGCACGAACATTACCTGGCCGCGGCCCGCCGTACGACGAGCCTCCCGGAACAGCGTTATCTGCAGGCGAAGGCCGACGCGGTCACGGGATGAGTCGGTAGAAGCGGAACAGCGAGGTCTGGAACGGGAGGTCCTGCACCTCCTGGAATCCAGCCTCGGTCGCGTACCTGCGGAGTGTTGCCGGTCGCATCAGCGCGCCGGTCGCGGCCGACTCCGGATCGCCCATCGCCTCCGGCAGGCAGGACATCAGGCTCCAGCCGTAGTGGTACCGCTCGAGCTCCGAGGCCGGGGCCGTGAACTCGTCCTCGACCAGCTCGTCGAGGATCAGGACCGAACCGCCCGGTGCGAGCAGCTGCCGCGCGCTGCGTAGCGCATCGACGGGCCGCGGTATGTCGTGCAGCGCTTCGAGGATCGTGACCAGGTCGAACTGGCCGCTCTGTGAGTGGTCGGATGCGTTCGCGACCGAGTAGCTGACGCGATCGCTCAGTCCGGCCTCGAGCGCATGGCCCGTCGCCGCGGCGATGGCGTCCGCGTCGAGGTCGAGACCGTGCACGGTGATGCGTGGATAGGCCTGGGCCATCGCGATCGAGGACCAACCGGTGCCGCAGGCGAAGTCGGCGACCCGGGCTGGCGGGTCGGCGCGGAGTCGCTCGTCGATCTCGGGGATGGCGGGCAGCCACTGCTTACCGAGCAGGTTGAGGTACGTCGGCCGGTTGAACTCTGCCCGTCCTTCGGGCTCCCATGGCTGGTGCGGCGGCGCGTCGCCGATGCGGTACGCCTCGACGAGGTTGGGCAGCATCCGGGCCGCCCGGGCGAGCTCGACTCCCTCGTAGCCGTGGTAGTCGACGTGGTCCGGGTCGGCCAGCACCGGAACGTGCTCGGGCGGCAGGGTGTAGCGCCGTACGGTCGGAGCGGCGGTGACGTCGTCGACGTCGACAAGGCCGCTGGCGGCGTGATGCTCCAGCCATTCGCGGATGTAGCGCTCGTTGGTTCCGGTGCGTTCGGCCAGCTCGACCGACGTCGCCGGGCCTTGCTGGGCGAGCGACCGGTACAGACCGAGGCGCTCGCCGAGGTAGATGGAGTAGATCTCGAGCGCCGCCCCGGCGTTCCGGAAGATCCGCTCGACGAGTGCGTTGGTCCGGTCCATGAACGGATCGTACTGACGGGAAAGCGTGACCTGAGTTGTAACTTCGGTTTACAGTAGCGGCATGAGCATTCAGGAGCGGACGCGCGGGCGGCGGGACGCGATCGGGGTCGGGGTCGCCCTGCTGAACCGGCTGGCCCAGTGGCGGGCGATCGACCGGCTCGGGCTGCGGAAGCCGACCGAGCGGGCGGTCTTCGAGGCCACCAAGACCGGTTTCCGAACGGCGGGAGCGCTCTCCCGGCGTTTCTCGGCGGCGTCGAAGCTGGCCGCGCCGTCCCGGCTGCCCGCCGCGAAGGGGACCGGGCGGTTCGACCTGACGCCGACCGAGGACCAGCAGATGATGGTCGACGTCGTCCGCTCGTTCGCCGCCGACGTACTGCGTCCCGCTGCCGCCGCCGCGGACACCGCGTGTACGACGCAGCCTCAGGTCCTGGAGTCGTCGGCCGAGCTCGGCCTGAGCCTGATCGAGGTACCGGAGGAGCTCGGCGGCATCGTCACCGAGCGGTCCGCGATGACCGGCGTACTGGTCGCCGAGGCGCTCGCGCACGGCGACCTGGGGCAGGCTGTCGCGTGTCTGGCGCCGTCCGCGGTGAGTACGGCGATCTCGCTGTGGGGCGACGAGACGCAGCAGGCGACGTACCTCCCGGCCTTCACCGGCTCGTCGGTCCCGGCGGCGGCGCTGGCGCTGCTCGAGCCGCGGCCGTTGTTCGATCCTTTCGAGCTGCAGACGCGGTACGCCGGTGGCCTGCTGAACGGCGTGAAGTCGCTGGTGCCGCGGGCCGCCGACGCGGAACTGTTCGTGATCGGCGCGCAGACCGACGCCGGGCCGCGGCTGTTCGTGGTCGAGCCGGACCATCCGGGTGTGACGATCGAGGCCGAGCCGTCGATGGGGTTGCGGGCCGCTTCGTTGAGCCGCGTGATTCTCGCTGACGTCCCGGCTGTCCCGCTCGGATCGGTGGCGGACTACGCCGAGTGCGTGCGGTTGTCGCGGCTCGGGTGGTGCGCGTTGTCGTTGGGTACGGCGCGGGCGGTCCTCGACTACGTCACGCCGTACGTCAACGAACGCACGGCCTTCGGCGAACCGATCAGCCATCGGCAGTCGGTCGCGTTCATGGTCGCGAACATCGGGATCGAGCTCGAGGGCATGAAGCTGGTCACGTACCGGGCCGGATCGCGTGCCTCACAAGGGCTCCCGTTCGCACGCGAGGCGGCGTTGGCGCGGCGGTTGTGTACCGAGAAGGGCATGCAGATCGGGACCGACGGCGTACAGCTGCTCGGCGGGCACGGGTTCGTGAAGGAACATCCGGTGGAACGGTGGTACCGCGACCTGCGGGCGATCGGCGTGATGGAAGGTGCGGTGCTGGTCTGATGATCAACCTTGAAACGCCTCGCAAGTTCAGGGCCTTCGTCAACCAGGCGCACCAGGTCGCGGCCGAGATGCTGCGGCCGAACTCGCGCCGGTACGACCTGGCCGAGCACGAGTACCCGGTCGAGCTGGACATGCTCGCCGCGATGGTCGACGGATTAGGGGCCTCAGGCACCGGTTCCGGTGCGGGCGCTTCCGGTGTACGTCGTACTGCGGCTTTGGAGGAAGGTGTCGTCAACGGGTCGAACCTGTCGTCGGTGCTGTCGATCATGGAGATGTGCTGGGGTGACGTCGGGCTGCTGCTGTCGATGCCGCGCCAGGGCCTCGGCAACTCGGCGATCGCGTCCGTCGCGTCGGACGAGCAGCTGCAGCGCTTCGACGGTGTGTGGGCTGCGATGGCGATCACCGAGCCGGGCTGCGGCTCGGACTCGGCCAACATCAAGACCACGGCACGGCTCGACGGCGATGCCTACGTGCTGGACGGCGAGAAGATCTTCGTCACCGCCGGCGGCCGCTGCGACGCGGTCGTCGTCTGGGCCACGCTCGACAAGGCGCTCGGCCGGGCCGCGATCAAGTCGTTCGTGGTCATGAAGGACACGCCCGGCATGACCGTCGAACGCCTGGAGCACAAGCTCGGCATCCGCGCCTCCGACACCGCGACGATCCGCTTCGAGAACTGCCGCGTCGCCCGCGAGAATCTCCTGGGATCCGCGGACATCGACAAGGGCTTCGCAGGTGTCATGCAGACCTTCGACAACACCCGCCCGCTGGTCGCCGCGATGGCGGTCGGCTGCGCCCGCGCGTCACTGGAACTCACGCGCGAGTTGCTGGCCGAGGCCGGCGTACAGCCCGACTACGACCGCCCCGTCCACCTGCAGTCCGCCGCGGCCGCGACGTACATCACCCTGGAAGCCGACTGGGAAGCCGCCTACCTCCTCACCCTCCAGGCCGCCTGGATGGCCGACAACGGCCAACCCAACTCCCTCCAAGCCTCCATGGCCAAAGCCAAAGCCGGCCGCACCGCGAACGACATAACCCTCCGCTGCGTAGAACTCACCGGCTCCCTCGGCTACTCCGAACACCACCTCCTCGAAAAGTGGTCCCGAGACAGCAAAATCCTCGACATCTTCGAAGGCACCCAACAAATCCAGCAACTGATCGTCGCCCGCCGCCTGTTAGGGAAGACGTCCGCCGAGCTGAAATAGCCTTATCTACAAGACTTCCTGACCTTCTCCGGGATCCTCTCAGAGGAGGTGAGGGCCGTCGTCGAGCGGGGCGTATCCGTCCTCGTGATCGAGCCTGCTCCGTCGCTGCTCCGTCGCCCACGGAGCAACGCGCGCCAGCCGACGGTCGATCGCCTGCCGAGCCCGGTCGTATGACGACGGAAGCAGGTGCGTGTACATCTGCAGAGTGAACCCCGGATCGGCATGACCAAGGTACTCCGAGAGCTCCTTGATGTTGACGCCATCGGCCAACGTGATGCTGGCGTAGTAATGCCGCAGGGCGTGCAGGCCGACGGTCCGGTCCTTCTTGTAATGGCGACGACCCCGCGCGTCTTTCACCGGCGGCGGAAGCACCCCGGCCGCCACCAGAGCAGGCTTCCAGACCACGAGGTTGTACAGATCGGCTCGCAGGTGCCTGCCGTCCGACCAGATGAACATCAGGGAGTGGTCCTGGATCTCGCCATCAAGGTCCTCCCACGGCAGTGACATGGTCTTCGTCCCGAACCGCTCGACATGGTCCTTGACTGCGGCCGCGAGGATCGGGGACATCGGGACGATGCGTTCCTGGTCGTTCTTCGGTAACGCGAAGACGAACCGGTTGCGGAGGCGCTTCACCTGGCGACGGATCCTGAGGACTTGCTCGTCGAAGTCGAAGTCCTCGAGCGCGAGTCCGAACAGCTCGCCCTGACGCAGGCCGGCCGACGACCCGATGATCGGAATCAGCTTGAACTGTTCGGGGTGGGCTTCGACAATGCGCTCGACGGTTGCGTCAGCCCATGCAACCACCTTCGAGAACTGCCTGCGGGGTTTCTTGACGATCTTCGCCTGTGCTGGGTTCTTCTTGATGAGCTCGTCGGCAACCGCCAGTTCTAGGCAGCCGTTGAGAACGAGGAAAGCGGCGCGCGCCGTCGATGGCCCATAGACACTGAGCAGCTCGGTCAGCCAGGCCGCGATCTCCGAGGGCAGGATGCTCTTCACCATCCGCCGCCCGAACAACGGTTGGATATGCAGGCGCCACTTGGACTCGTACTGGATCGTGCTCGCTGGGTCGACCTTCCGCGAGGCCATCCACCGCGGCCAGATCTCGTCGAGCCGCACCTTGCCGGCGTTCGGATCGAGATAGTCCCCCCGATCCCGATCCGTCTCCATCCCGTTCGCGTGCCGCAGCGCCTGAGCCTTCGTCTCGAACGCCCGCGATCTCTCCTTTCCCTGCGGATCAGTCCAAACCGCCAACCACCGCTTCCCCCGTCCCCATCGCTTCTCGTTCCGCTCCCGCGTCACCTTCCCATCGGACTGTGTGACTGCCTTCGTCCACTGATCCTTCGCAAACGCCACCGCCGCCTCCTCGGCCGCAAACACAGACCGAGCTCAACGTTTGAGGTCTCAAGACGTCTGCTTTGGCAACGCCGAGCGACTGAGTCGATCGAGGACGCCGAGCCTGCTGACAGACCGGGCTCACCGTGAGCCCGTAGAAGGATCCATCGGCCTGCGGGAATCGCCGGTCAGGGGGACGACTTCTTCCAGGACTCCTGGACGTCGCCGTCAGGGTGTCGGTTGCCGCTCACCACGTCGAGGCTGATTCGAGGAAGTGGCCGTCGGCAACGGGCGAAACAGGAGAGGGCGATGCATCGAGAGTCGCGGGAATCGAGGCACGACCCGGAGCCAGGGGACGACCAATTGCCCGCTGATGCGGCGCCGCCGAGGTGGTCGATCCGGCGTGCGCTTGAGCTGCTGGACGAGGCGATCGACAAGATGGGCGACCAGTTGGCGCGGTCAGCCGGCCTTTATGCCGACTCGCCGCCCGAGTTGCCGAGCGTGCGCCGAGAAGGTCAGGACGTGCGGAGGCGGGTGCGACGTCGCCCGGTCGACGATCACGGACCGCCGACCGTTGAGGAGCGCTACGAGCCAGCTGGTGGTCCGGAGCAGCCTTGACTGCGCAGCCGCCGTTCGAGTCGGGGATCGCTGGACCTCACTGGAGCTGATCGAAGACTCCTTGACTTCGAGATCTGGGTTCCACTGCCGACCGCCACCGCCGACCTTCAAGGAGATGTCGGTTATCGGGTTGAGGTGGGTGATTGGCGCTGTGACCAATGACGAGCGACGCTTGATGGAGGCGCACGTCGGGGCGGGGTAGTACTTTCGGGAGCAGCTCCTTCGGCACCCGGCGGGGTGGGCGTCTGTGCATTTGGCTCAGCGTGGGCTCGGGCACGTGTTGAGGTCGAGCTCGCCTTGGAAGGTTGGCTATGCGCCTGACGGCTGGGCGCGGTTGGTTGACCATCTCAGGTCTCAAGGCTTCGACGACAAAACCCTGCTGTCCGGGGGATTGGCGAGTGCCACCAAGAAGGGGTACTTGGTGGATCGGTTCCGTGATCGGATCATGTTCCCTGCTTGGGATTCCGATGAGCAGGTGGTTGGCTTTGTGGGGCGCTCTCGGGGTGGGCGCGCGAAGTACTTGAACTCTCCGACGACGCGGATCTATCAGAAGTCACGCACCCTTGTCGGATTGGCAGAGCAGCGCGATCTGCTGGAGAGCGGCGCAACGTCTGTCTTTGTTGAGGGCCCAATGGATGCCGCGGCTGTGGACGAGCTGAGCCGGCTGACGTCACGTGGATGGGCCGGTTTGGGGGCGTGCGGGACAGCGCTCTCGTTTCATCAGGCTTCGATGGTTCATCAGTGCTCCGGCAACGACACCGCGATCGTGGGAGTCGATGCGGACGGCGGTGGTCGCCTTGCTGCGGTGAGGTGGCTGGATGACTTGTCGTCGGTCTTCGAGCGGGTGCTTGTGGCTGAGTTCCCGCCGGGGCACGATCCTTCGTCGTTGCTGGAGACACCTGCCGGCGCGGGTCGGCTGTTCGAGGCGTTGAGTTCGCCGAGGCCGCTTGCTGAGTTGGCGATTGAGGTTGAGCTGGCTCGGTGGTCGCGGGTACTGGATCACATCAGCGGTCGGGTGAATGCGTTGCGCCGGGTGGCTCCGCTGGTGGCGCGGATGCCGCACGACATGGTTGCTAGAAAGCTGGGGGATCTCGCGAGGTTTCTGGAGCTCGATCCGGAGATCGTGTCGCGCGAGGTTATCGAGACCCTTGGCCGATCGACCCGGCGGACGTTGCCGAACCGTCAGTTGGACTCGTTTACCGGTCTCGAACCACCTGAGGCCGGGCCGTGCTTGTGAGTCCGGGATCGCTGCATCCGATGGTCCTTGACGTCGGCGTCCGGGTTCTCTGCCGGTCGTGCAGGGACGACCTTCGTAGCCATTGAGTTGTCGGCTTACGGAGGTTGTGATGAACGCGGTGTCTTCGGATTCCGAGGATGTGCTGGTCAGTGGTGAGCGGCAGCGGATGATGGTCGCTCACGTGGCGGCGAAAAGGTTCTTCCGGCGGGAGTTGCTCAAGGCAAGTGTCGGTTGGCCTCTCGAGCAACTCACGGACCGCGGCGCAGATGCGGTTCTGAGCACAGAGTCGACGTGGAAGATCGGCTATGCACCCGACTCGCACACACGGCTCACCGATCACCTGCTGGAGAAGGGATTCGACTTCCGCACCATGATCAGGGCAGGTCTGGCGGAGTGGACCGAGGAGGGGACAGCGGTCGACGTCTTCCGTGATCAGTTGATGATGCTGGCACGCGATGAACGCCTGGACCCGGTCGGGTTTGTCGGCATAGGCCAGGGTGTGAAACCGGCCTTCGAGGCGTCGCCGACGACGTTGATCCACCGTCCGTCGAATGCGTTGGTCGGTGTCGAGGAGCAGTTGGAGATCCTCACTGAGGGCGCGTTCGTGGTTGTGGTCAACGATCCGTTGGATGCGATGGCGATCGAGAACCTCGGCCGAAAGGCCGGTGAGCGGTGGGCAGGAATCCCACTGTGCGGTTCGCAGATGTCGTCGGCGCAGGCGAGGATCCTGTACCGCTACACGGTGACCGACACGGTGATCGTGGCCTTGGACGGCGATCAGGAGTGGCGGAGCAGGGCTCTCGCGTCCCATCCAGATCTCTCTTACTTCTACAAGCGTGTCCGCGCCGTCGAGATCCCGGACGGGCACACGCCGTCGAGCCTGCTGCAGACGGAGGACGGCGCTCAGCGGCTGTACGACGCAATGACGTCGACGCGACCGCTCGCGGACTACAAGCCGCAGCGTCAGGCCCTTCCTGACCTTGACGATCCGAGTCCCGCGCCGACCGGTCCGGCGCTGTGAGGAATTCCAGGAGTCCGGGAGTTCCTGTTCCGGGTTCAGATCAACTCGCCGTGCGTCGAGATTGGTGCCGCAAGCAAACAAGGGTCAATCTCGGGCCGCGGTCCGAGTCATCGGGATACGGAGTGAGCTAATGACGGAAGAGCTTCATGCGCTCCTGGTCGAAGCTGCGGACTCGGGCTGGGCGGAGGAGCCGTCCACGCGATTGGCTGCGGCCATCGAGCGGCGGATCGTTGCCGAGCTCCCCAGCCGGCTTCGTACCGCGCTGGGCAATGATGAGGCGGCGCAGATGGCGCGAGTTGTGGCGTGGGAACGCTGCCACCGACTTGCAGAGAAGCCCCCGGCCGGTCGGCTGACGTGGGGCTACCTGGCAAACATGGTGCGGTGGCGCCTGGCTGACCTGGTACGCCAGGAGGCGCGGCGCCGTGAGCGGTATCCGCTGGTCGACTTCCTGCCGGAGTCCGAGGAGCCGAGCATGGTCGAGGAGCTGGGACCGCTGCTTGATCGAATCGGTGTTCGGTTGGAGCGGGCCGGGCTATCGGTAGCCGAGGTACAGAGACGCTTGGTCGCCGCGGCTGAAGGGCCCAGCTTCTCCAAGCACGCGATCGCCGGCCGGGTCCGTGGCATCGGCGTACCCAGCAAGCAAGCAGATGGACTGGCTTGGCTGCTCCACAACGCACCGATTCGGAAGTCTGCGCTCGCACGCCTCGCCGAGGGGCAACCGCCCGACGTGGTCTTGGCGGATCCGACCGTCCAGCGGTGGATCAACCAAGCCGCCGGGAGGTTACCTCGGTCGTCCACGAGACGCGCTCGATTCCGGCCGCCGGGTACGTCGTGGCATGGCCGTCTCGGACTGGGACTCGCTCGAGCTGCCTGACTCGATGTTACTCGCGGGTCACGACGGCTCAAACGTTGAGCTTCCATGAACAACCTCGCCACGCGCCCACACCGTCGGAACTGGCTGGTCAGGTACTACCTCGCCCAGCTCCGGTTCTACCTGCGTTTGCAGGCCGCGTTCCGGATCGTCCCGCCGTCCATCGCGCACGCACTCATCGTCCGGCTCCGGCCGGTGAAGACACGGAGGGAACTCTGACATGCGTCGAGTCATGAACTCGAAGCTCGCCGCCCCACTCATCCTCCTCGTACTGCTCATCGTCGTGATCTTTGCCCTCGTGATCTTGTGGGACGACGCCCCGGACGTGGCACGCGGGACATCCGATCGGCCTGGTAGGGGCGAAGCCACCGGAACCAGCACACCGGCGACGCCCGAAGGCCAACTCGCTGCGTGGGTTCGCCCGGCGACCACGGATCCGCAGCGGTACGCCGCGGCGTTCGGGACGACGATCTGGACCTACGACTCCACGATCCACACCTACGCTCAGTGGCAAGACGCTGTGACGGTTTTCGCGAACCCGCTGGAGACGCCGGACGCCGGCCGGGTTGCCCGCAGCATGCTTCCCTACGAGAGCCAGTGGGAGCAGCTGAAGGTCCACAACGCGCGCGCCGCAGTTCGCGACGTGACTGCCGCGGCAACGTCCGAGCTGCAGGCGCTCGCCCGGGATCCGCGGGCACCCTTGGGCTGGCACGGGTTCGTCGTCCGTGGCACACAGGAGAGCGTGGTCGATGGCGAGGCAAACACAACGCCAAGACACCTGACGATCGGGGTGATCTGCCGTCCGCAGTGCACATTCTGGTCAGCGTCCAACGAACTGCCGCGGTGATCATCAAGCTCGCGGCAGCCGGTGCGCTGCTAGCCACCGCCGCCTGCTTCGTGCCGCTTCTGGCCGTCGCCGGCAAAGGTGCCGATACCTGCAATGCGGTGCAGACCCTGAACGATGTGAGCCTTGATGCTGAGCAGGCCTCCAATCTGGCTGTGATCGTTGGCGTCGGTGAGAGGTTCGAGGTAAGCGAGGCGGGCAAGGTCATCGCGGTCATGACGGCCATGACCGAGTCATCGTTGCGGAACGTCGACCACGGCGATGCAGCCGGCCCGGACTCGCGCGGCCTGTTCCAGCAGCGCGACAGCTGGGGGCCGCTCGAGGTACGCATGGACCCGGCCGGCGCGTCGGGGCTGTTTTACGCCGCACTCGCGAACGTGCCTGGCTGGACGTCGATGGAGCCATGGAAGGCGGCGCAGGCAGTCCAGCGCTCGGCGTTCGCGGATGGCAACAACTACCGCAGCAACCATGAAACAGCGGTCCGTCTTGTAGGTGCGACGCCAGCGGTCGGCGCCTGCGGCAGCTGGGGGGCTGGTGACACCGAGCAGCTCCCGGGCGCTCAGGCAGCTGTCGGGCGGGCATTGAGCCTGGTCGGCGGTCACGGCTACTACCAACTGTGCGCGCGGTTGGCGTCGAACATCTGGGGACGCTCGCACTCCGGCTACACGTCCGCGGCCGAGCAATGGGCCCAGATGGTCAGCAGCGGGAACGCCCACCCCGACGACCGCCGGCCACCAGTCGGCGCGTTGCTGTTCTGGTCGACGGAGGGGCCGTATGGACACGTCGCGGTGTACGTCGGCAACGGTCGCATCGTGTCCAACGACATCGGCGACCGCGCGCCGGGTCAGGGCGGCGTGTACCTCGTCGACGTCGGAGCGATCGAACAACGCTGGGGCGCCACCTACCTGGGCTGGGCGCCGCCGATCTATCTCACCGCATGAACCCCAACCCATTGGCGCTGTCCGGCGTCAGGAGGCAAACGCATGCTCAGCTTCTTCTATCTCCAAGACCCCGGGGTGACTCCGAACTCGAACGGTCTCCCCGGTCTGCCCGCTTTGCGTCAGATCGTCGGTGCGCTTCAGACCTTCGGTCTCGTCATCTGCGTGGCCGCGTTCGTGATCGCCGCGGCCGCCTGGGCAGTGGGCAGCTTCGGCAGCAACTCCCACTACGCAGGCCGAGGCAAGCTCGGCTGTCTCATCGCCGCAGGTGCCGCGATTCTGATCGCGTCAGCCAACCCCATGATCCGCTTCTTCAGCGGCATCCAGATCGGCTAGGGGCGCGGCATGGCCTGGACCGATTGCCTCCTCAACCCCGTCAGCTGCGTCGCAGACAGTGTGGGCGACTCGGCGTGGGACTCGTTTCTCAGATGGTCCGCGAATGGTCTGGCGGACCTGTCGGCGACGGTGTTCCATACCTTCAGCACAAGTACTTCGCCCCGGTTCGACCAGGAGTGGTGGCGAGACAACCTGGACCTCATGGTCGGACTCTGCCTTCCGATTCTTGTTGGGGTCTTCATCCTCCAGTGCATCTCGGCCGTGATCCGCCGCGAGCCCGGCCGGCTCGGGCAGGCAGCGCTCGGCGCCCTGCTGGGAACGGCGGGTGTGCCGCTGGCGGTAGGTGTCATCGCGACTTGCGGCAAGGTCGTCGACGAGATCTCGACCGGCATCCTCGGCAAGGCCGCCACAGCCGAAGGCATCAAGAGGATGACCGACATCACGGGATTCCTGACAGCGCCGACGCTGGGCGGCATCCTTCTCTTGGCTGTCCAGCTCGGGCTGCTCGCGATGTTCTCGCTGTACTTCGTCATGCTGGTCCGCGAGGTCGCCCTCATCGCGTTTGTCGTCTTCGCGCCGGTCGCGATGGCCAGCTGGACCTGGTCGGCCACGAGGCACTGGCTTCGGCGGTGGGTCGAAATCGTCGGCGCGCTCCTGTTCTCGAAGGTCGTAATGACCCTTGTGTTCACCCTAGGGTTCTCGGCCTTTGGAGTGACCGGACAGGGAAATGCGTCGAACCTCGGCACGTTCTTCGCCGGGATCCTGCTGGTCGGCATGGCGGCGTTCGCCCCGTTGGCCACCTACTCGTTCATTCACTGGGCCGGCGATCAGGGCCACGCGATGACCACCGTCTTCCAGCAGGGAGCGGCTGGACTAGAGAAGGGCAAGGAGGAGCTCGACCGCGTTCAGCAATGGGTCATGGGAGGCCTCAACGGATCCGACCAGGACGAGCCTTCGCCAGTCGTCGGCGACGACGAAGCGCTTGATGAAGAGTCGGCAGACGGCGGAGGTGACGACGCGACCGAAACCACTGACCACGTGACAAGTCCGGTCGACGGCCAGGGCGAGTCGGAGGGCTCTTCGGATGCGGCAGTCCAGCCGTCGCCAGCGGCACCGGCGACGGCAGGCGCGGACTCCGGTGCGACCGGCGGCGCAACAGGCGGTGCAACAAGTGGAGGAAGCCAGGCATCGGGACAGGGAGGCTGAGGATGTCGAACGCGCTCTCCGCACGATTCCCACGACCGCAGCGAAACTCGCTGCTGCTTGGTCTCCGACCGATCCAGGTACTCCTGCTGGTCATAGGTGTCGTCCTGGCCGCGTTGTCGCTGCTTGCCGGTTGGCCGGCTACGCCGCGACTGGCTGGACTCGCCATGGCGTCGCTGTGCGGGATGATCGCATTCGGTCGACTCGAGGGGCTGCCGGCGTACCGGTGGGTCGTCCTGCGTGCGGCTCACGTCATCCGCAGTTGGCGCAAACAACAGTCGTACCGGGCCAATGTGCTCGCACCTCGGCGACATGGCTACCTTCAACTACCCGGAGAAGCGAGTTCGCTACGGATCTTGGACACGCGATCCTCGATCGGCGCGGTGCACGATCCACACCGCCGGCGGCTGATCGCGGTCGCGAGGATCGAAGGGCCAGCCCATCTGCTCCAGAACTCCGACGAACAGGACCGGCGTGTAGCCGCGTACGGACGAATGATCGCCGGGCTGTGCCAGAGCAACCGGATTGCACGAGCGCAGATTCTCGAGCGGACGATCCCGGACCCGGGTGACGGGCTAGGTGATTGGGCCCGGAAACGCGGCTTACACACGACCAGCGCAGCCGGAGCGATCTATAGCGATTTGCTACAGCATGCGGCTCCTGCGGCGGCCAGGCACGAGACCCTGTTCAGTTTCGCGTTGAACCTCGACGCAGTGTCCAAGGAGGCCCGCAAGTACGGCGGGGGACTGGCCGGAGCCATGGCAGTCCTGGACTCGGAATCGCGCGCCTTCCAGACCTCGTTCGCCGCCGCTGGCGTCGCCGGAGCCTGGCTCAACGCCGCCGACCTGGCATCAAGCCTGCGAGTCGCCTTCGACCCCGCGGCGACCCGGACACTCTTCGACGACATCGACCCTGCCGACGCCGCGCCACTCGCCGTCGACGCCGCATGGGACCACCTGCGCACAGACTCGTCGTTTCATCGCGTCTACATCGTGACCGAGTGGCCGCGCGTACGGGCGATGCCATCTTTCCTGAGTCCGCTCCTGCTCAAGCCGGGGATCCGGCGAACGTTCTCGCTGGTGCTGCAACCGGTGCCCATCGGCAAAGCCCTTCGTGATGCACGTCGCCACCAAGTCGAGCGAGTGACTGACCGCGCGACCCGCAAGCGTGTCGGTCAACTGGAGACGGAGGAGGACCGTCAGCTGGACGCCGACGTTGCTCAACGAGAGAAGGACCTGGCCGCTGGGCATGGCGATGTGCGATGGATCGGCCTCATCGCGGTGTCAGCCGACACCGAAGAGGCCCTGGACGAGGCATGCATGGAGATCGAGATCGCTGCCTCCCAGGCATTGCTCGACGTACGGCGTCTCGTCGGCCAGCAGGTCGAGGGCTTCCTGGCCGCGGCGATACCGTTCGGGGTTGGTCTCGGATGACGCCGAGCACGGGGTGGTTTGAACCCAATGAGACAGACCGGCGGACCAGACACGCCAATCGTCGAGCCAGCCGAGCGGCTCAGCGTCGTACGCCGCCCGTCAGGCCGAGCGAGGGTCTGGCCGAGAAGGCGCCGGCGGAGATCATCGGCCTACGTCGGCGTCTGCCGCTGCTGGTCGACGACCATCGCGCCACCACCCGAATTCTCCGGATCGCCTACCCGTTCCTCGCCGAAGGAGGGCTGGGGGCCGACGGCACCTACATCGGCAACGACGTGTTCAGCGGAGGGTCATTCGTCTACGACCCCTGGGTTCTCTACCAGTCCCGCATCATCACCAACCCCAACGTGCTCCTCGCGGGAGTCATCGGCAGCGGCAAGTCCACCACTGCCAAGGCACTCATCACACGATCCATCGCGCTCGGCCACAAGGCGTACGTCCCGTGCGACCCGAAGGGCGAGTGGACACCGGTCGCGGAGGCGATCGGCGGATCGGTCATCAAGCTCGGCCCCGGCCTGTCGACGAGGCTGAACCCACTCGACGCCGGAAGCCGCCCAGGAGGAGTGACGGACGACGACTGGGACCGGATCGTCAGATCACGACGCCGCGCCCTGCTCGGCACCCTTGCCGAGTCGACCCTCGGCCGTCCGTTGACCGCAGTCGAGCACACCGCCCTCGACCTTGCCATTGACAGAGCGTCTCAGATCCCAGTGCCGACGATCCCTGACGTCGTCGGAGCCTTGTTCTCGCCGGAGGGTGGCAAGGGCACGTCAGAGGCCGACAGTCGTGAGCTCGCGCATGCGGTCAGGCGACTCGTGCATGGTGACCTGGCGGGCATGTTCGACGGACCCTCCACGACCCGGTTCGACCCGTCGCTGCCGATGGTCACCCTCGACTCATCGTGGATCGGTGCTGGAGGCAATGATCAGGCGCTCCGCCTGACACTGGCCTGCGCGTCGTCCTGGCTGGAGGCGGCCGTTACGGATCCGGCCGGCGGGAAGCGGTTCATCGTGTACGACGAAGGATGGCGGGTGATGCGGGATCCCGCCCTGCTGCGTCGCATGCAGGAACAGTGGAAGCTCTCCCGCGCCTGGGGTGTCTCCAACGTCTTGATCATCCACCGCCTGTCCGACCTGGCCGCGGTCGGCGACCTCGGCTCCGAGGCCCGCGCACTCGCCGAAGGGCTGCTGGCCGACTGCTCCACACGGATCATGCTCCGCCAGGAGCCCGACCAACTTGCCCGTACGGCGACCCTGCTCGGACTCACCGACGTCGAGGTGTCCACCATCGCGAAGCTGCCCAAGGGTCGTGCGCTGTGGCGGCTGCCCAGCCGATCGTTCGTCGTGCAGCTCGTGCGACATGCCCGTGAGGTCCGGCTGTTCGACACTGACGGAAGGATGTGACGTGGACGTTCGTGGTCGCTCGCCCAGAGATGTGTCGGACTTGATCATGATCGGCGGCGGAGTGCTGCTCGCTTGCGCGGGGATCCTCTACCTTGCAGGTGGGCTCAGCAGCCTGCTCATCACGCACGACTGGATCCGGACATCGTGGCCTGATGCACTGAGGGTCGTGCTCGACCCAGGCGATCCCGCACGCGTCTTCGGATTGCCTTCCGGTACGTTTCATCCGGCTGTCTACTGGTTCGTGCTCACGGTGCTGTTGATGCTACCGATCGCTGGTGCCGGTCTTGGCCGCTATCTGTGGACCAAACGAGATGCTGGCGCTGCACGCCGTACCAGATCCCTGGGCAGGCGCGCTGGCCTCGCCACTGGTGCCGACATCGAAGCCTCCGTGGGGCGTAGCCAGGTACTGCGGCGTGGCCAGTCCGCGCGCCCCGCCGTACGTCGGCCGCAGCCATCAGACGTCGGACGGTACCTAGGCCGATCGCGCGGGCGACAATGCTGGGCCTCCGTCGAGGACTCCGAGATCGTGCTCGGACCACCCCGCTCCGGCAAAGGCCTCCACCAGGTCATCGGCGCCATCATCGACGCGCCCGGTGCTGTCGTCACGACCTCCACCCGGCCGGACAACCTCGTCGCCACCGTCGGGCTGCGCCGTACCTCCGGACCAGTTGCGATCTTCGATCCACAAGGTCTCGGACAGGTCGAAGGCATCCGCTGGTCGCCCGTCCGTGGCTGCGAGAGCCCGACGACAGCCATCGTCCGCGCCAGCGGCCTCGCTGCCGGGGCAGGCTTCGCCAAGGGCGGTGTCTCCGACGGCGCCTTCTGGCACGGGCAGACGGAGATGGCGTTGCGCGGCCTTCTGCACGCCGCTGCTATCGACGGCGCCGGCGTCGCGCAGCTTTACCGATGGAGCCTCGAACCAGCCTCAGCAATCGAAGCAGTCACCATCCTCAACCGCTCCGACGATGCGGCCGAAGGCTGGGGCGACACCCTCGACGGCATCGTCCGCATGGACGGCCGAACCAGAGACGCTGTCTGGGCAGGTGTGCGTTCCGCCCTCTCTGCACTCGCGGATCCCGCTGTACGCAGGTCATTCGACCCGGCCGAAGGCGAAGGACTCGATCCCAAGACCTTCATCGCCGAACGCGGCACGATATATCTCCTCGGCACCGGCGTCGGCGCCAGTGCCACCTCGGCGTTCATCGCGGCCCTTCTCGAAGACATCACCGAGACTGCTCGCCAGCTCGCCGCCGGCAACTCCGGTGGCCGTCTCGAGCCACCACTCGCACTCATTCTTGACGAGATCGCGAACCTGTGCGCCGTGCCATCGCTGCCCTCACTCATGGCCGATGGCGGCGGCTCAGGTATCTCCACCCTCGTCGTCATCCAGTCCCTCGCCCAGGCCCGAGACAAATGGGGCGAACAGGCCGCGGCAGCAATGTGGGACGCCGCGACTCTCCGCCTGATCCTCGGTGGTTCAGCCCAACCCCGAGACCTTCAAGACCTCGCCGCTGTCTGCGGCGACCGAGACGAAGAGATCCGCAACTGGAGCCGCGGTCCCGACGGCAACCGCACCATCTCCACGAGCACCCGCCGCATCCCGATCCTTCCACCCGACGTCATCCGCACTCTCCCGCTCGGCACCGGTGTCCTTCTCGCCCGTACAGCCCCACCGATCCTCCTCAACATGACCCCATGGCCAGACCGACCAGACGCTGACCGAATCCGCGCCAGCATCGGCCACGCAGCTCTACGCGGGGAGCCGACCGAATGAACCCGCGCGATGACCTGCTCAAGTCTTTCGACCTAGCCACCGACGATCCGTTCATCATCTGCTGGCGAGACCTCGACTCAGCGACCGCCACCGAGGAACTCGACCGCCTCACCACCTGGGTCGACTGGCTAGCTGGCCGCTACAACCTCGACCACAAACTGATCCCACCCTGCTGGTCTCACCACGGCGCCCTCGTCGAAGAGATCTCCGCCATCCGCACCCTCTGGGAAGCCTCCTACCTCGACGACGCCGCCCCCTCCAGCCCCCTCGCCTTCCATCGAGAACTGGACCTAGCCCTCCGTCGCCTCCGAGAATGGACCTCCCGCCTCGGCTGCTCGAGAACGGAGCACCGCCCCGAAGCCTGATCGATACGCCGGCACCATGACAGCCCGAGGGTCAGCGCCAAGCTCGCACGCCTCAATGACAAGACGGTAGGACTGATTGCGGACACGGCTACCGCTGCGAAGGTTCTCGCATGGGCCTCGGTGGGTTCACCGGTATCGTGCTAGGCCATCAGCGGCCTTTGTCCTTCTCTGTTACGCCGGACACCGACACAACCACTCGCATTGGCCATGGCGGCGACGTCCTTAGGAAACTCAGTCGCCGACAGGCTGCTGGTCAGTGGTGAGTCTCGCTTCCAATCGAGATCGGACACTTCAACGACGCGGTGAGAGATCGCCTCATTGATCAGGTCGTCGGTCCGAAATGTCGGCACGGTAGCTATCGCGAGCTGTGCTGGCGGTCCTGGCGGTCTACAGCCGTGGTGGTCGGCCAGTTCCCGGTGCAAGGCAGTGAACGGCATCAGATCTCCAAACCCGTGCGGCGCGAGCGGACCCACGGTGCCGCATGTCATCATCCGAAGCGCACAGCGCTACCCCAACGTGTTCGCCGGCAATTTGGATTCCACGACGAGCGCCGACGAGCACCTGGTCGTGAGTGTCGACCAGGACCAACCAACGATGAGGTTGCGATGCCCGCAGCACTACCGCGCCGAACGGTATTGACGGTGATTCAGCCCGAACCGCTCGCCTCGGAGCGAACCGGTCGACAGCATCACCGTCGGGAGCTGGCGGGGGAGGTGCCAGGTGACTGAGCCCTCCTCCCCGCTAGAGCGAAACGCGTTGATTCTGGCAGAAAAGCTCATCGCTGCGTTCGAGAAGGTCCGCCTGCGACCCGGCGGAATCACAGGCAGGAAACTGGTTGAGCCGCTTCGGCTCGGGATGGCCTACGGGTTGGCTGCCCAGGCGTATGACGTGGGGCAAGACGCGACCCGTGCCATCCGCGAAGGCCGATACGGTGCGGCACCGCCCCTGACCCGAGTGGTCTTCGAGTGTGGTGTGAAGGCCCAGTGGCTCGTGATCGAGCCAGCCGCAGCTACCGCAATGGCAGCGGAGGCGCATCGGCAGCGCATCGCGCTGGCCGACGACATGGCCTGAACCGAGCGGTTCTTGCGTCATGCAGAGTCAGTCCGGACGTCGGCGGGCACCGCACCACCACCCCAAGCCGTGTCCTCGAAGAACTTTGAGAAAGTGCGCGCACAGGTCGATCCGGGCGGAGATCTATACGTCATGTACCGCACGCTCTCGGCCGATGCTCACGCTGGTGAACCGATCGTGCATCGCTGGGTCGGAGAGAGTGGCGATCCACATGTGCTCGGCTGGCGGCCCACCCCAGACGACCTTCAGCCCGCAGAGCGCGCCATTCTGGCCAACACTCTGGCGTTGTCCTTACTCTGGGCGGCGGCCGGATTCGACCAGATGGTCAAGGGCCGGCCGCTCGACCGCACGGTGAACGCTGTCAGCGCAAAGCTGGGTTCGCTGGCATGGGAGTGCACCAACTGGTACTTCCGCCGCGTCGGTAACAGAGCGGCGAACCGACTACGTCGACCGACGGTGTGGACGTGCTACTCCGACTAGCGCGTGGCTGTCGTCTCCGCGGCTGCCGATGCGTTGGGCGGTCGCGATGGCGTTCTTCTTGCCCTGGGATCGGCCGAGGTAGCGGTGGCCGCCGCCGTAGGGGATCTGACCGAAATTGGTGACATCGACGTGCAGCATCGCGCCTCGGTACGGGGTTCGTAGCGGCGGATCGGTTCGCCGGTGGCGCGGTCGATGTGACGTAGCCGGTTGATCCGGCAGCGGACCAGTGGGCGTGCACGGTCGAGGCTGCCATCGCCAACCGGCCGGCGATCTGCACGGGACCGAGCCGCGTGCGCAGTGCGTACGCGTCATCCGCCGCAGGCTCGTTCGTGACCGTCGAACCTGGGCCAGCCAGCAGAGCATTCAGTGGACCTGATGTGCCTCCACGAGCGCACGGAGGTACCGCGTGTCAGATCACACTCTGTGGACGTGCATCAGTGCCGGTCATCGAGTCCGGAACTTGCGTTCTGAACGATCTCTTCGCCAGCAGTCGAAGAGCATTGTCGAGAATCGACCGTTTGAAGGAGACGACGGAGTTCCGAAAAGACGGAGTCAGCACGCCAATAGGGAGAAAATTCACCCGCACCTCGCTATTGACCGAACACCCAGTCACGTCCGTAGCATCGAGTGGCAATCCACCGCAACTCGTGAAGGAGGGAGGATCTAAGATGGAAGCGATCTCAACGCCACAGATCGAAGGAATGCGGACCATGGACGTGGCGGACGTGGATCAGACCGAGCTTCGGAAGTTCACGCCTGAGTGGGGATATCATCCGCTCCTCGAGGAGGAAGGGCCGACGCCTGTACCCGTTGGGTGAACCGTCCTTCGACATCGTTAGGTGGCGGTATCTGAGTCCAAAGTAGTGCACGCCGTGCCGCCACCTAGCGTCAGGGAGACCGCGTGACTCGCAGAATCTGGGTCGAAGAGGCACTTACTCCACGTGGCGATATCCTCGTCCGCGTTTTGCGAGTGCCGACCGCTTCCGAGTTCCGGCGAGAGGATCCACAAGGTTCGCCGAGCGACTCGGGCGCCACTGACATCCTCGTCCGTCGAGATGATCCGCACCTTCAGCGTTTTCGCAGGACTCGTCCGCTAACGTGCCCGTGCGTGGACGAATGGGTCAGCGACGTATGAGCAGCCCGAGTCAACAGTACGAGTACTCTCGTGCCGCCGAGTACCTACGCCAGCTCGAGCCTGCCGACCCGTTCGAGAAACTGAGGCAGATCTTTGACGGAGAAGATCCATTCTTCCTCACGGACGATGACCGGCTAGCATCCTGCTTCAGGCAACTTGGGCTTCCAGCGGCGACTTTGCGCGGAGCGCCGTCACCCATGCCCAGCTCTGTCGTGCTGTTCGCTTGCGACTTCAAGTCCCTGCCCGGTGCCGCGAACATGCTTGCACAATTGCGTAACTCAAGGCTCTTCTGGGTTCCGCTAGCAGCGTTCGATGGAAGTCTTGAATGTGCACTCTACGCCCTGCGCCTCCTCCTGGTGACTGACTTCGCGGACATGGTTGCGCGAAACCGCGACCTGATATCTCTGTTTGCTAGCACCACCGGCCCCTACGTCTTCAATGGGCCAGGAACTGAGATGGCGTTCGATCTCGTTGGTGAAGAGACCCCGATTGCATCACGTACGCGTATCGTGCTTTCCCCGGGCGAGAGCACAAGCCTGGGGTTCTTCACCGAGACAGGGATGTCGATCGGACTCTCTGATATGGAAATGCCGTACCGCGTGACTGGAGAATTCCTTGCGCAAGGCCTCCTCACCGCCAGGAACCGTGAATCGCCGCCCGAACTCGATTCCATGTTCATCAAAGGGGCTCAAGCGGCCGAGTCCATCCGCCAAGAATGCGTCCCTTTGAAGATGATTGTCGAGGATAACCGCCTGGAACCAGGATGCTTTGGGGACCTGGAAAATGTAATCGGCTGGTCGACGAATGAAGAATATGATTGGATGATTACCGAATTGGCATTTGGAACCAACGCCTCCATTCGAGGTAGCGTAGATTGGAGCTATAATTCGCAGTTCAACGAGGGCGTCGGAGGTATGCACATCGCGCTGGGCGATGGCCGCACGGGTATACACATCGACTTCATCTGCCCCGGGGGACAACTGAGGGCGCCAGATTCAGGGACTATCTCAGGATTCGTCGCATGACGTATAGGTTGGCGCGCCATACTCGGATTACCCCATCGCAGGATTGCGGCGACGGAGCCGCAGTATTGGTCGATAGCCGCAACTTTACAGCACATCTCCTCAATTCAAGTGCCTTCTTCGTCGTCAGCGTTCTCGTCGCGGACCAGGAGCCGACCGGTGCGAGCATCGAGATGATCGCAGAGCGCTTACATATGGAATACCCTGAGGCTGAGAAGGCTGTCGAGACCCTCATGGATGAGATGGTTCGGCATGGCTGGGTCATCCACGATTAGGTGATCTTTCAACCGCGGAGCCGCATCACATCGAGGAGTGGGTCCCGTCAGGCCAGAAGGTGGTTGAGTTATCCTGGCACAACAGCGAGGGCGCATCGCGGCCCTACTTTCGGCGACGGGTGTAGGGCGCTTAGCCGCGGGTATGTTTCCTGTCGGACTCGTATTGTCGCTCGTCGATCGTGGCATCGCCTACGGCCTGGCCGGGGCTAGCGCCGGCGCCTTCGCGTTGTGCGCCGCGGTCTTAGCTCCGCTCCGTGCTCGCTGGGTCGACAGCGCTGGACCCCGCCTGCCGTTGATCGCGTTCTCGAGCGCGTTTCTCGCAATCACTCTTTGCATCGGGCCGACCACACGAGCCCTCGCATGGGCCCCCGTCATTCTCGCCGGCGCCGCTGGTGCGGTGGTGCCACCTCTCGGAGCCATCTCGAAGGTCGCACTCACCACTCAGCTCTCCGCGTCAGGGCACAGAGGAAGTGCCATTTCCATTGACACAGTTGTCAACAATTTGACCAGTTTCGCCGCGCCAATCACTGCGGCAATCGTCGTCACTGCAATGCCTTGGTTAATCATGCCCCTGAGCGGCGCACTTGTGTTCGGCGGAACGATTGCGACATCGATCATCGTTGCACCCCCCGAGGACTCCCAGAAGTCCCGGACCGTACACCACCATGGCCTGTGGGTGGCAGAGCACAGGCTGGAATTCATGACTATTGCGATTGTGACCGCGCTCGTCGGAACGGCTGCGGGCGCGATTGAGATCGCGATCCCGGCCCTTGCTCAGAGCCTCGGTCGACTCTCATTGGCCGGATGGCTACTCAGTCTTACGCTTGCTGCAAATACGGTTGCCGCGTTGCTCGCGGGTCTATGGACGCATGGTCGTCAGATTGGTTTGGCGACGATGTCACTCGCCACGAGCGCCCTCCTGGTTGGTAGCCTCATATTCTCGCTACGCTTCGACCTACGTCTAGGTTTGGTGGGGCTCACATTGATTGGCATTGCCCTCGGTTGCTCAGCGGTCTTGCTCTACCTCCTCGCCGATGCGTTTAGCGAGCCAGGCGAGAAGACCGTCGCCATGTCCTGGGTCGCGTCGGCGAACAATGCAGGAAATGCGGCGGGCGCATCTGCAGGCGGCTTCGCTGTCGATCACATTTCGCTCCACGCAGCTCCGCTTCTCGCCGCATCTGTCGCGGCGGTCGGCATAGGAATACCATTGTTCCTTCAGCCACTGGCAAGTCATAGGAGAACACATGGAGACGAACAGGCCGGCGTTTCCCTTCCCGACTAGAGGCGGGATCGACATCAGCCCCGAGTTCGGCGAGCTTCTTTCGAGCGACGCGCCGCTACTTCGTATCACATTGCCTGTCGGTGGAGAGGCGTGGCTCGCCTGCCGCTATGAGGATGTTCGGCAGGTACTTCGGTCGGATGCATTCTCGCGAGCACGGGCGGAGTCCGAGTCAGCCCCACGAATGTCGAAGATGGTGCTGCCGTCGACAACGCTCATGGGCATGGACCCACCCGCGCACACGCGAGTCCGGCGGGCACTAGCACCTCTGCTTTCGCAGCGACGTGCGGATAGGGCGCGCGAGGGGATTCGACGAGCAGCAGATCAGCTGCTCTCCGACTTCATAGACGATGGTTCATCCGGCGACATCGTCTCTATCACCAGACGCCTGCCCGCCATATCGATCTGCCACCTGCTCGGTATCGACGGCCAGGACGCGGATTCGCTTGCCGAACTGGCGACTGCAGTCCTCACCGTCACCCCGACTGATAATGACGAGCGGAAGAAGCGAGGAGAGCAACTGGAAGAGGCCATTCGAACTATCCTCGACGCATCGGATATTCGCGTCCGAACTGCAGCCGTGAGCGAGCTGCAAGAAGATTCCAGTTTGAGTCGCGATGAAGTTATTCAGCTGGTGAAGTCGCTCTTTATGGGTGGTATAGGAGCGCCAATGACTCTGCTGTCCAGCTCCGTGCTCTTCCTCATGAGTGACCCCACGCTTGTCGAGACCATCGCTCGAGACAACGACTACGTGCCCCGAGCGGCCGATGAGCTGATCCGCCTGGTTCCAACCGGCGTGGGCGGCTTCACAAGACTCGCGATCCGTAACACCCAGGTAGGCCAAACGATTGTGAAACGAAATGAGATCGTGGTGCCAGTAACAACAGCGGCCAACAGGGATCCGAAAGTGTTTCGGAACCCAAGCGCATTCGACCTCACACGGACGGCACCCGCAAGTATCGCGTTCGGGGCAGGACGCCACTATTGCCCCGGCGCTAAAATCACAAGAGTAGAAGTCCAGGAGTTTTTGCGGGCCATGGTCAAGCGGGCACCGAATCTTCACCTCTCCAACCGTGCCCGTGCGATTGAGTGGCAGGACGGCACTATGGTTCGACGACTGAGTCGATTAGAGGTGGAGTGGGATTGACTCACGGACTGCAGCGCAGTTCGCGGCACCGGCGCGCTAGCCAGAGGGAACTGGGTGATGCCGACTGGATCGCTGGCGTGGGCTAGCGCGACAAGCCACGGGACCACAACGTGAGGCTTACACGATCCGGACCACTGGGGCGCCCAACGCTGTCTCACGGAACTCGCGAACCAGTCCGGTGATTTGGCTCCGCAAGCAGCGGCGCTCCGTGTGACCCTGTGAGCTACGGTCCGTCTGCCACCGGCAACTCGACAAGGTTGCCGTCGTACCCGATAGCTACGAGCACTGGAGTTGGGGGCGACCGCATGAAGTGGATCAAGCAAGCCCCGATGAGCGCGATCAGCGCACTCAATACCGGGGTGGGCATGCCACCAGCCATCTCGAGTCCCATGAAGGTTCTCCTAGAGAAAGTGCGCTTCCTTGCAGAGAGTCTACGTGCAGTGACATTCGAGGAACATCTCCACCAGGCCAATGCCCGCCGGCAGTTTGGGACATGGTCCGCCGGACCGGTGACAGCAAGCAGTATCTCGAACCGTCGATCGGCAGATCCAAGCCAGGACACGCCGGAGTGCTCTCAAGCAGGTCAAGACCACCGGAGTTCAGGACAGGAGCCCGTCATCCTCACAGCTCTCTCGCCCCGCGTTGTCTGGTGGTTCGGCGGGCGGAACCCAGCGCTGAGCGTGCTAGGTCCAGATCGCGAGTCAGCTCGGGGCATCGGCCTGCAGCGGAATGTAATTCTCAGGACTGGGTATGACATAGGCGAGTCCGTCGGTTGCTCGTTCCAGGTCTTCGGCGTAGTCGCGGTCGATGGTGGACAGTGCGATCATCAGCAGCCCTGATCTGGGATGTGGTGCTGTCATGGTGATTCTGGGCTGGGCATCGGCGACTGGTCGGTCCTTGCTTCGGAGCCAGGCTCGGACTCCGTCAATCTCGGTCCGCGATGGCTTCCAGCGGCGGACTCGCAGGTTGTTTGGACGCGTGAGTAGCCCGGGCAACTCTGTCTGGGCTCTGACCATCTCGTCATGGTTTGCGACGTTGACGATGAAGTAGGAATAGCCGTTCCTGGCTACGCCGTGTGGACGCATTGATCGCCACGAATCATCGTCGTCGGAATCTGCTACTTCTGTCAGCCGGACGGACCCGGTGGCGTTGGCCTGGATCCAGGCCTCGATGACCTGCCGATCCGCGACCGATGAATCGTGCTGCGTTTGGTCCGTCACCCTCAATGCTCCTTTCGCCCGTACTGCAGCGCTCTGGATCTACCCATCTGGCCTAGACCCGTCTATCGTCATTTGTGGGGGTGGGGCAGATGGTTCGAGCCAAGGCACGTAGGGCAATGCTGATTTTCGCCGCGGCCATCGCTGCGGTCGTCCTAGCATCGACCGCCAACGCGACAGGGCCGATCAGTCAGGGAGGCGATCCAAAGGACCCTTCAGGTCCGATCTCAGGAGAACTGCTGCCAACGCCGGAAGAGACGACGGCCCAGGCGTTGATGCAGTGGCTCTCGCTGAACCCGAACACCAGTGTCGGCGGCGTCCGGATACTCGATGACCATAAGACCGTCGTCGTCTATTGGAAAGGGAGTCCTCCACCAGCGCTGCAGGACTTCGCGAGCACCCTGCCAGTGCCAGTCACGTCCCGCGGAGCCGCGTACAGCAAGGACGAACTGGTCGCCGCTGGACATGAGGTAATGCGCGAGAACCCTGAGGTGACGTCGGCCGCGCCGAGCCGCGACTACTCCGGCGTTACGATCACCCTGAGCTCCAAGACCGCGGCGCCGGCGACAACCCTGACCACAATAAGAGCGCAAAGCGCGGTGCCGATCGTGCTCCGCGGAATCGAAGATATCAACTCGCTGGCGCGCACCACGTCGTCGGCCACCGTCTGCCCGGTCCCGGCACGATGCGGCGACCAGGCGCCGTGGTTCGGCGGCGGCTTGATACGCAAGTACGGTGTATCCGGTAGCGCGTGCTCGATCGGCGCCAGCGTCTATGCCGGCCCCTACAGCTACGTCACCACAGCATGGCACTGCGGTGGAGGGACTTGGAAGGGATACAGCAGCGGCAACACAGTCGGAGTCGGCACGGACTGGCAGGAGAACCAAGGACACGACATCAGAGTCATCCCAGCCACGAGTGGCCCAAGGATCTGGACCGGTAATGGCTACACCACGTCCTCGCGGGCGGTATACGCGGCCGTGAATCCGGCAGACTTCGTGCGCGTCGTGTGCAGCTGCGGCGCATCGGGCAGCAGCCTCATCGCCCAGTATGTCAGTTTCACGTACATCGAGTGGCGAGATACACTTGGGGCTGCCTACTACCCGGGCTTCAGAGTCGAGACCTACACAAACAGCTTTACGGGCACTGTCCAGCCGGGGGATTCCGGCAGCCCGATAATCCGCTCGAACTCCCAAGGCAACTTTGAGGTTAACGGCTTCCTGTCAGGTGGTGTCCGCGGCTACGAAACGGTGGACTGCCAGGACGGCAGGCACGAAGGTTTCGACGGGCCCTGCTATAACGCTTACTACGCCGCCAATTCGATCGAAGCGTTGGCAAGCATGGGCCTGCACCTGAAGCTTGGGGCGTGACGACCTCGAGAACCTCGCAGGCCTCTCTCCGGCATGCAGGTGATGCCCGCCCGCGAAGTGGATCAGCCGACGTCATGGGGGCGGCGGAGCAGCGCGCATCGACCGCGACTGTCGGGGGCGGCTCTAGTGGGCCCGTGCCATAGTCCGGTGAGGCCCGCGGACGCCCGCGCGGAGTGCGAGACCAGCATTCAGCAGGAGCACTGCCAGATCACCGCGCATCAGCATGGGCGGATACTGCCGCTTCAAGCGGCCAGACAGGATTCTGACGAGCATGCCACTACGGACGCGAGAGGACCCGCTGCGCCGCCCCCACCGGCATGTTCGATCTTGCGCCGCCGCCGGGCGCCACTCGGGTTCTGCGGCCATTAGCTGTTACCTGCCGTTTGGGCGGCTCGGGAGTTCTTGGCCTCTTGAGTTCTGAGTCGTCGGTGCGGTCAGCGTACGGGTTGCTGGTTAAGGCTGTGGGTGAGCCGCTAGGAGTCGGTTCCGGTCTCGATGATATGGCCCACACCCGTTCGTCTGGAGGCCGAAGGTCAGGCGGTCGACGATGGCGGCATAGAGTCTTGGGTCGGTGAATGTTCGCCGCCGCCGGCGAACGACTCGTTCGAGGCGATCGCGTCGCGTCGGAATTCTTTTCCTCCCGCTCGGTCAAGACTTCGAGCAGCAGTTCGGCGCCGCGTCGGTCGAGGTACATGTATCCAAGTTCGTCGATGCAAAGCAGGTCGCCGCGTCCGTAGCGGGCGATGATCTTGGTGAGGGTCTTGTCATCGGCGTCTCGACCCGGAATCCGGCCATCGCGGCCTCTGCGGGCCGCGGCCCACCAGGTGTCGTGGATCGGCGTGAACTTGCCCGCTCCCCGCGCCTGTTCCAGCGCGGTCGCGCCGGGCAGTGCCTGGCTTCGCGGAGCAGTGCCTCGAGGAAGTGGTTCAGGTCTGTTCGCCGCCTTTGGCGATCAGCCGCTCGTGCCGGGCGACCGGTTCACCACTGGTCCGGCCGTCGAACACCAGCAGTTCGGACGCGTTCAGCAGCACCCTCACCTGGCGCCCGGTCAGCCGGCTCGGCACCGAGTACCGGTTGGTGCGGACCGCGATCTCGGCGTACTGGTCGAGGCGCTGGTTGAACCAGCGCGCCCAGTCTCGAACCGTTCCATCGGCAGTTGCTGTAGGAGCGGTTGCTCGACAGCGAACATCTCAGCGATCGGCCGGCGGCCGGCGGCCGGCGACCGGCTCCGACGGGCATCGTCGGCGGTGTCCATTGATCGATCAGTCCGTTGAGTTCGGCCAACGAGTCGACTTCAGGGACCGGGACCAGGTGGTTTCGCCGAAGCCAGCCGATCTGCCCCTCCGCCCCGCCCTACTCATGCGCACCACTGATGCCAGGCTGGCAGTGGAAGGCATCCAGCCTGAATTGGGACCGGAAGGCCGTCCGCCGTTCGGTCTCAACCCGTGCTCGGGAGAACTCGATCACCTGCGCCACCGCGCTCTGCGCGTTGTCATCGCGCACCTTGCCGGTTGGGACGCCGCCCATGTTTCCGAGGCCTCGGCCACACCGACTCCAGCGCGGCCGTGACCGTGCGGTACCCCACCCGTACTTCGCGGCAACGCCCATTCGCCGTCGCCACCCGGGCATTACGACGGGTCGCGGCGTACAGATCCCCCCTCGACATCGGCGACATGCCCGCCTCCACCAACAGGCCGCACTAGACTCTTTCGTCGTACGCCTTCATGCCACGCCGACCACCTCGATGCTCTCCAGATTTACCGCTGCTGACCGGGTCGTAGGAGTTCTCGCGCTTCTCGCACGTGCCGGCGACCTGGGCGTCGCGCATGGACGGCCAGGCATATTGAGGCGGGTAGCGCCGGTAGCGAATCGCCGCGCGGCCGTTCGCTGAAGCCTCAGGAAATTGGCGGCGAGCCGCCCGAGCGATGACTCGATAGATCGATGGTCGACCGTCCGGTGTGCACTCGCCTCGACGTGCCTGACCCCGGAACCACCAATCGAGGTTGCGATGGTCGCATCCTGGGCGAGCAAGGGCCTTCGACCTCGGCATGATCAGGCTCAGGATTCGGCCCGGATGCCTTCAGCAACCGATTGCGGACCGTCTCCTGGCTGACCCGAGCGCGCAGTCTTGCTCACAACGTGGACAGCGGCCCGGGGCTCGGGCACCGTGATTCATTCCGGCGTGCGCTGATCCAGTTCTCGCCTAGGGAGGGTCACCATCATGTCACTCAACCGTTCCGTGCATCGCCAGGAAGGGCACCGCGGGTCTGAAGAAGCTCGCAGCCCGAGACCCCGCTGCCTCCTCCGACTCTGCACGGCGCTGACCATCTTCCTGTTCGTCGGACTACCGACGCCCTCAGCAGAAGCGGCTGAGCAACCGGGCGATCAGACCTTGAGCGCTACGCTTCAGGACGTTCCGGACATCGTCGGCAACCTGAGGATCGTCGTTGGTGGCCCCTGGATTAGCGCGCTGCCGTTCAGGATCCGAGTGGCAGACCAGTCGTCACCCATTGCGTACAGCCTGAATCTTCGCCGCCCGCCGGCGTTCGGCACATCATGGCGTGCTGTGACAGAGGTCGGCGAGAGGGTCAGCAAGACGGGGGTCGAGGACCCGGCCATCGCGACGCTGATTGCCCGCGGAGCGCCGAGTGGTCAAGCCGAGGTGTACCCAAGGAACGACTTCGAAGCGGCCGCACGCCAGATCGCGATCTGGCACTACACGAACAGCCTTACGATATCGGCCGCAACTGTGCCGGATCCCGCTCTCGCCCGTGCCGCCTCGCGGATCGTGTCAGAGACCGACAGTGCGATCGCCTGGAAAGTCAAGATTCCTCTTCAGCCAGCGACGTACGGAATCGACTTGTTCACCAGGCAGGTGACCGCGACCGAGGTGCGCGTCGGCATCGCGCTCCGCGTCGACGCGAACACCCACCTCGGCTCTGCACAGGACATCGACCTCTATCTCGACGGGACGCGCCTGACAGTCAAGACCCACCACCTCACCCGCGTGCACAACGATGGCGTCGGGAGCTACGCGGCGGATGCACCCGAAGATCTACCCTCCGGCGAGAACGAGCTCGCCGAGGTTGGCGTGAAACGGAATACGAAGGTCGTCGATCTCGCGGCGATCTGGGTCAACGTCACGTCCGAAGCGGGCATGACCTTCGTTTCCGACGGCGGCGGGCCGTCAGTGATCACCGCACAGCCCGCGACCTACAACTTCCGCAAATCCATGACTCTCGACCCTGCAACGTACCCGGGTCCAACGGAACTGCTCGGCTCGATCGCGACCACGCTGCTGACTTTCCTACCGGGACCATGGAGCATCGTGGCAATCATCGTCGGCCTGTACCTCATCGCCAGACTCGGGCGGGGCGTCGACCGTCTGCTGCTGAAGGCCTGGTCGAGAATCCGCCGCTCCCGGAAGGTTCCAAAGGCGAGCCATGAACCCGCCGCCCGACCAAACGAGAAGCCGCCTCCTGAGACGTTCTGGGGTTAGCTCGGACCAACCGGCCGATGGTCAGCTTGGCAACGCGCAAGACCAGCTCCTCAGAGACATTCGAGATAGGCAAGGCAGCGAGTCGCTGTATGCGGACCACGAGTCGACAACAGCCAGCTCAGCGGGTTGGCATCCCGCACATCGGATTTACGACCCGGTACCGCCTTCATGTGCGCTTGACGGCCCGCGTCGAGATGCCGATGGAGGCCGACGGTCAGGCGCAGTCGTCGGCGGCAATGTTGCAGCCGTCAATGCTCGATCGTCGGTTTGGCTGTGGACGTGGTGGAACGAGTGCTTGAGGCTGGATCAGGTGTCGCTGGCTCTATGGCCACGCCGCCTTGGATGTCCTGGAACCTTCGCTTGAGGTGATTGTGGTGGCGCTGCTGGACGTGCGCTGTGGGTGGCGCTGAGCCGAGGGGATCCGGCGCGTGGACTTGATAGCGCTCGCGGTAGGCGGCGATGTCGCGGATGAGTTGGTGCCGTCGCTCGGTCGGCTCTGGAACGGACTTCGTGAGGTGTCGGTACCACGGCTCGTTGGCCGACGCGGCTTGTTCGACGAGCCAGTCAGCGCGTTGGGCGATCTGTGACTCGATCTCTTGAAGGCCGGCTTTGTAGGTGGGGTTGGTGACGTAGACGGAAGGTGTGAGGAGGCCGGCGATGAGGGTGGGCGGTGTCGTGCGCGTACGGCGTGCTGCTCGGCTGATGATTCGTTCGACGCGGGCGTGGAGGACTGAGGCGAGGTCCTTGGCGTTGGTGAGGGAGGACTGGGTGACGGCCTGGCGGAGGGTCGTGGGGACGTCCAGGCCTAGGTGTTCGGCTCGGCGTAGGGCGGTGATGAGGGGGCCGAAGGCGGAGGAGGATAGGAGGGCGGCTTGGTCGACGGAGTCGAGGCCGCTGTTGGTGATGGCGGGGCGATAGTGTTCGCGGGCGTCGAGTTGGCAGAGGTGTTCGTGGATGGGGACTAGGCGGTTGAGGCGGGTGGCGTTGTCGAGTTCTGTGCGCATGATCTCGTGTGCCGAGCGTTCGATGCCGTCTTGTTCGAGGACGCTCTCAAGAACGTCTTGCATGGTCTGGGGGAACTGGGGTTCATGCATCTCGGCGGTTGTCGTGTGGGTCGCGACGTATGCGCGGTTGCTGTGGCGGCCGCGAGTCATGCCGACGTACATGAGGGCTCGGGTGAGCTTGTCGGTGACGAGTAGGTGTGCGGTGTCGACGGTGGCGCCTTGGGCGCGGTGCACGGTGGTTGCGTAGGCGAGTTCGACTGATTCGCGGACGTAGGCGCTGGGGAGGGTGACTGTTTGCAGGTCGTCGTTCTGAACGGTGAGCGAGCCGTCGTCCCAGCAGCGGATGACGGTCCAGCGGTTGCCGTTCTGGACGAAGCCGCGTTGGCCGATGCGGAGGCGGCGGTTGTTGAGGCGGGTGACGATGTGGTCGCCGAGGCCGACGTGGTTGCCGTCGTGGAGAGTGATTCCGTCTGGTTCGACTTCGCCGGTGGTGACTCGGTCGAGTCGGGCGCGGGCGTTGATGCGGGTGACGGTGGCGTTGTCGGCGGCGATGAGGAGGCTGGTTTGTCCCGCAGCCGTGTCGGCTTGCCAGGCCAGGTAGGCGGCGCTCTCCATGTCGTCGAGCGATCCATGTGAGAGCCGGTTGTGTTCGTCGTAGACATCAATGACTTGGCGTTCTCCGTTGCGGAGTTGGAGGCTGGCTTCGCGTTCCCAGTGTTTGCTGAAGCGCCACACATCACTGAGTTCGGCCGCTTGGGTGTCGTTGGCGATGAGGCGGAAGGCGCCGCCGACATCTGCGGCGCCGAGTTGGGCGTCGTCGCCGACGAGCAGGAGTTTGGCGCCGGCCTTGTCGGCTTCGCGGGCGAGCGTGGCGAGTTCCATGGTGCCGGCCATCGAGGCTTCGTCGACTATGACGAGTTGGCCCCGGCGGAACTGCCATCTGTCGCGTTCGGTGTACGCGCGGGCAAGTGCTGCGACGATCCGCTGGTGCCGTCGGCGGCGGCCGGCTGTCTCGGCTGCCTGGGCCGCGTGTTCGAGCTCGCCGATCCAACGGTTGCGTTGATCGGCTGCGACGCCGACGGCTTCGTGGATCCATTTGGCGACGTTGTCCGCGGGGAGACCGAGGGTGTCGGACAGTACGGTTGCTGCGGCGGATGAGGGGGCGAGGGCGATGATGGATCCTTCGCCGTGTTCTGCTTCCCAGTTCGTTCTGAACGCAGCGAGAAGGCTGGTCTTACCAGTGCCAGCTGGTCCGACGAGAGCTTCGACCGTCTGGCCGCTGAGTGCCATCCGGTGGAGTGCTTGGATCTTGTCGTCGCTCAGGTTCGGAGCGCGAAGTTGGCGGTCAGGGATGGTCGGGCCGTCGAGCTTGGCGGCGAGATCGAGAAGCACACTCTCGGCGCCGAGGATCACGGGGGACGTGAAGATCTCTCCGTTATGGACTGTGAAGGCGCTCTGGCCGTCGGCGCGACTGAGCGGTGCTGTGAAGGTGGCGGGTGGTGTGATGCTGATCGACTGGCGCTCGGCGTCGTGCACGATTGCCTTGAGCACCTGAAGGCGGTCTCCGGTGCTCGCCAGGCGTAGCAGGCGACTCTGCCGGGCTGCCTCGGCGAGGAGGTTCCACCGTGTCCAGGTGGAGCGCTTCGTCTGCAGAGCGAGCACTGTCGTGGCACCGTACGCATGGATTGTCTCGGTGCTCAGGTCGGCGGCGGTGAGGGGCCGGTCCGCGGTCCGGTTGAGGACCTTCTCGATGATGGCGGCCGCCTGGCCGTACGTGACCCGCTCCGCGCGTTGGCGCCAGTCGCGCATCATGTCGGCGAGCGGCTTGGCCAGATGTTTGGCCGGCCGATTCATCAGGGTTGCTTGTTGTCGAAGGACGTACATCTCGCGTCGACCGGGTGGATGGGCCTCGTCTGCGCGTTCGGTCAGGAGCATGTCGAGATTGGCCTCGATCTGTTCAGTGCGTGATGAGAACTCGCGGATCAACTCGTCCGGGATTCCGTCGATCTCGAAGGCGGGGTTTCGGCGTTCCCCGCGTTCGTGCAGTTGCCAGGCGACGCCGAGTCGGCGACTGAGGTTGTCGGCGAGCAGTGCGTTGTGTACCTCGGACATGGCCACGGCCGCGGCGTACAGGACTCTGCCGTCGATCGTGCGCCATCGACCATCGTCTGCGCCTTGAACACGGTTCGCGACGACGAGGTGAGTGTGGAGTTGCGGGTCGCCACTTCTGGTGTCCCAGTGATCGAACGCGGTCGCGATCACGCCGCGGGTTTCGACTTGCGCGAAGCCGTCCTCGCCGGTCCTGGTGAACACGGCTTGGTCTTCGAGCAACGCCAGTACGTCGTTGACGGCCTCATGGTGGGCGGTGACGATCTGCTCCTGTACGCCGACGTCAGAGATTGTCCACAGCGCCGATACCGACTTGACCGGGGAGAAAGTCAGGTCGTAGCCGGCAACTGCTTGCCTCGTCTTCACGCGTGATTCGGCCTTGCGGATGAGCGCGATCGCCAATTCGCGCTCTCCTTGCGTCATGGCCGGATCGAGTGCGCGCACCTGCTCAGCTACGCGTTCGATGGGGGTCTTGTAAATGCGGTACGGCTCACCGAGCGTCGTACCCGTGAATGGATCTTCCGCTCGTCCGAAGAGTGCAGCCATCTGCCGCTCGGTGACTTCGCTTCCGGTCGTCAGCTGACCGTTGCCGACTCCACTTAAGCCGCGTCCAAGCCACCGACCGGCGGGGTATCCGGATGACGTGTAGTACGCCGTCAGCGGAGTGGCCATGCGCCGATCCACGTCGCCGGCGGCAACGTGCTTGAGCAGATAGGTGTAGCCGTCGCCGGCAGTCAGCCGGTGGATGCTCAACATCCGTCGCTGCGATCACTTGGCGGTGCGCCGCTGGGATCTGCACCCAGTACGCGCAATCGAAGTACTGCGTTCTGGCGGCAGAGTCGAACTGTCTCTCGTTCGAGATCGGTGAGCTCGGCAACGGCTGTCCGCACCTGTTCGACAACAGCGTTCGGTGAGTTCTCGTCGAGCAGGCCAAACAGGACTTCCCGAACTGTCCGTGTAGGTGCTGTGGCCGGATCGCTTTCGGACGCCGATGCACTGACGGTAGCTTTCAGTAGGCGCCAATGGCGCAGACGGCAGCGATCCGAGCAGAAGCGTTGATCGGATCGACGGGCGACGAAGAACGCGGCGCAATGCTCGCATGCTCGGTCGTTGACGTGCCCAGATCTGTTCAGGCTGTGGTCCATAGATGCTCAACGCTGGGGCGGCAACCAGATCGCATCTAGTCGTTTCGGCGACAGAAACGCCTTGCATGCAAGAAGTGTGACCAGTTCGGACCCCTTCGACGCCGCATCGGATCCCGCGAGCGGTCAGGGCAGTGGCCGCTCGTGTCTGAGCGTCCTGACTCCGAAACGTTGAACCTCTGGATGAGTTGCGCGCTGCAGTCAGGGTCCTGTGTTGGCGCAGTTGTCCACAGATTCGTTCGGGTCGGGCTGAAACGGGATCAGTTCGGCGCATCTTCTCTGTGACGAAAGGGAGTTCATGAGCAACTTCGAAGTACCCCGTCGACTGGCGAACCTGGTGATCCAGGCCGAGGCGATCATCGAAGCGTTGGAGGCGAAACAGCCCGGCGGCCGATGGGCGATGACGGCCTTCAGCCGATACCGAGCTCAACAGTTGCTCGGCTTCTCGTACGAGCCGTTCGACGGAGACCTCGACGCCGATCCGGCCGCGCTGTTCGAGCAAGCGGCCGGCTTGGTTGACCAGCTCGACGTACCGATCGAGGACCTGAGCTGGCGCTTCGCGCTCGCCGATGCCTTGCGGTCCGCAGCCACGGACATCCGGATGGTCCAGGATGCGCACGACGTATGAGGACCTGCTCCGCGCCGTGAGACGAGACGCAACCACCACGTACAACTCGGCTGGCATCGACACGACGGACCTGATTGCCGGATGGCAGGCAACGCTGACCGCCGCGCGGCATCACTTCCGCTGGCTCCGTGTCGAGTTGTGCACAAACGACTTCGGGCGGGCGGGCCTAGTCGCCGCGGATGGGCCCTTCGCTGCGCTGGCGCGATCAATCGGCGCCGGCGGCGATCTGCTCGCGTCGCAAGACCGCCGTACGCGCGCCGCGTGGGGCGACGAGGAGGGCCTTGCCGCTGCCCGGGAAGAGCTGGCATCGATCACGGATTGGGCTGCCCGGGCGGTGGTCGCGCGACTTGGCACCGCGCAGATCTGCTGTGAGGACGTGCGAGAACGGCTGTCCCGGCACCTGGCCGCCCTGATCGCTGAACTTGGCCCCCTCGGCAAACGCGGACACCTAGATGTCGGCGCCCTACGCGGCCTGACGACAACTTTGCCGTACGCCGCAGTCGACCAACCGTCGCAGGTAATCCTGCTGGCCGCCCGCTGGCAATCGGCGCACCTGGCTACGAACCGTCGGAGTGTGTTGACCCGCGACCTTCGATCGACCACCGCTCAGTTGCGTACGGTCATCGGCTACAGCGCGCATCTCATCGCTTTGCTGGGGCAGTACGACGCAACCGCAGAAGTGTCCCGAGAACTTGTCCAGGCCCTCCGGACTGCTGCCAAGGCGACGCAACGCCTCGCACACGTGTGGCGTACCCGCCTGTCGGACCTGAACGGTCGTAGCGAAGGGCCGGCCGAGTCGTCGTTCGTCGAACTGGCCAGCGTCCTGCGAGCCTGGTTGTCCGACGGAGAACGGCTGAAGAAGCCGCAGGATGTCGTGCCTGACGAGCTAGCCAGGACGGGGGTCGCGAACACCATTGACGAGCTGATGCACTCGGCTCATCGGGTGGCCCAGGTTCAGCAGGAGACCGTTGCGTGGCTGGTCAGCGATGGACGTCTTTTCGTTCCAGGTGTGGAGCTTGCCAAGCACGACCCCGCGTTCAGCCGTCAACCTCAAGTTTGGCGTCTGAAACATCCACAGACCTGGGTCTGGACCAACGTCTCGGCCTGCTTCGACGAAGCGACGGCAGCCCTGGCCGACGTCAAGGATCACCTGGCTGCCGCGGCGCGATCGGCGCAGATCCTCGCGGGCACATCCGACTTGCGTCGCCCGTGCGGACACGAGCGTTTTGTCAAGCCTCCCAAGCGGGTCGCGCAGGTCGCGACTCCGCAGGCGGACACGAGATCGCCGCGAGGTCGTTATCGACCCGAGTACTGGGATCTCATTCCGGAAATCTACAGAGATCTGGACGGTCCCGAACGTTGAGCTATCTCTGACTCAACTTGGAGGATTGATGGAGCGGCCAAGAGTTACCCCCGAGGATCTGCGCGATGCACTTCACTCGGAGATCCGCCAGCACAGCTCGGGCGTTGAGTGGGTCCGATGGCTTGACGCCTCAGTTGCTTTGCGCAACTACAGCTTCCGGAACGTCGTGCTGATCCCGCTGCAGATGCCGTACGCCAGCCACGTGGCCAGGGCCGACATCTGGAAGAGGTTCGGACGATCCGTCTCGGGGAATCAGCAGGACCGGGACATCCGGATTCTGGCACCAGTGATCCAGCACGGTTCCCGGAGGACCGCACGGGAGAACCACGCAGAGCTCGAGTTGGACCGGGGTCGGTCGGCACGTGGTGGTGGCCGGCTCGTCGGCTTCAAAGTCGGATCGGTCTGGGATATCTCGCAGACCGATGGGCCGCCCGTCCAACCGTCGAGCAACTCGCCTGCGGGCACGCCGATGAGCGATCTCTGGCAGGCGCTCGCACATCACGTCCATTCGGCCGGCTACCAGCTCGTCGAAGGAAACGTCGGCCACCGCGGTCTTGAGGGGTTTACGAACTACCAATCCCGGACCGTCGTCATCAGAACAGGGTTGGACGATGTCACCTCCATTACCCGGCTGGCGCACGAGGTCGCGCACCTGCGGATGCACGGTCCGAGGGCGATTGCCCCGTCTGGAACCGCTATGTGCCACGGAATCCGTGAAATCGAGGCAGAGTCCGTCGCTTACCTCCTGATGGCTCACCACGGCTGGTCGACCGGCGGATCGTCGTTCCGATCCATCTCGAGCTTGGCGGCCGCGGTGAACAAGCATGAACCCGAGAAGGTGATCGAGCGGACAGGCGCTCGCGTGGTGTCGGTCGCACGCCGCCTGATCGAATCGGTCGACCGCCGACTTCAGCGTGGTGGATCGGTCGAGCGACGTCTCGTTCTGCGCCCTGTCTTGTTCGATCAGGTGATGATCCGCCCCGAAGAAGTCAGCCGACCGCACGACGGTCCCGTGTTGTGATGGAGGCGAGGAATGTCCACTTCAAGAGTTGCCGCCCTTAGGCGTGCACGACAGCGACAAGGACGCATCGAGGAAGCCACCGCGCGTGCGGCTCGGGCACAAGTTGCGCTTGATCGGGCAATCAAGAACCGAGCATCGGCGGCTGAACGCCACGATGAACGAGTCCGAGTCGCCGCGCAAGCGTCCGCTGCGGAGGCGGCCGAGCTAGCAAAGGTGTGCGGAAGCGCCGATGCAGCAGCTGAGATTCTCGGCTGGACTGTGCGAGACGTCCGCAAGGTCCTCAAGGGCGAGTATGAGCAAGGTCCTGACGCGCCTGCGCGGACCGTCCGCGCGCCGCGTTCCTCGCCTCTGACTTTGCCAGCTCATGAAGGAGGCGACAATGCAGACGCCCGAGATGCTTGATCCGCTCTGGGACATCGACCAAGTGTCGGCGTACCTCAAGGTCCCGAAGCGCACCCTCTATCGCTGGCGAACCCACAACTACGGACCACGCGGGATTCGGGTCGGGCGCCACGTGCGATACCGGCAAAGCGTGGTGATCGAGTGGGTCGACCTCATGGAGCACAGCGATGGTGAGTAGGCCGCGCCACCGAGGGAATGGTTGTGGCTGGCGTCAGGTTCCGGGGCGGTAGTGGAGCTGGGTGTCTTCGGCGCTTCGGTGGGTCTCCTGCAGGACGAGTGGCCGTCCGTTGTGGGTTGCGATGCGGCGGGTCACGAGCATCGCGGTTCCGTCGGGGATGTGGAGTTTGCGGGCGTGGGCGGGGTTTGGGATGCGGGCGGTGACATAGTCGTTGAATTCGGGTGTCATGCCGGCGTCTCGTGCTGCTTTGTAAACCTGGCGGGCGGAGATATAGGGGTGCCGGGCGAGTTTGCGGATCTCGCGGGCGACGAAGGCCGGCAGGTAGGTGCGAACGAAGATGCGTGTTCCGATGTTGTTCTCGAGCAGCCGGTCGGATGCGTAGAACGAGGTTCCTTGCGCGACACCGAGTGCGAGTGCCAGGGGTGCGTCGGCGTCGGTGCGGTACTTGTGCAGTGGTTCGGCCTCGTGCCATTCGCCTGCAGTGCTTTCGTTGTCGACGTAGTTGCCGTCGCCGTCCACGGTGATCGTGCGCGCATGGACGTGGGTGGGCCAGTCGCCTGCGCGCCGGACGAACGCTCCCTTGCCGGGGATGACCTGCACGAGGCCTTCTGAGCGCAGTTGGGCGATGGCGGCCCGGACTGTGATCCGCGAAACGCCGTGGATGTCGATCAACTGCCGCTCGGACGGCAGGACAGCCGCCGGGGCGAGCTGTCCGGAGACGATCTGGTTGCGCAGCACCGCGGACAGTTGCTCGGTCTTGCTGGCCGTCGAGTTGCGCCGGCTCTCGCCGTCACCGGACATGCCGCCGGGCCCGCTGGTTGCGGCTCTTGCATTCACGATGGCCCCTTTGACGTCAGCGAGTCCTGGATGCGGAGACCAGGATTCCTTGAACTTCCATCCAGTACAGCTCGGCTGAGCCTCCGAAACGTTGAACCCACCAGTTGACGAACACGCGTGAGCAGCCGTCCCACTGGTCATAATAGGTGGTTGCTCCGCTCGTGTCGATTGAACTAACCTGACAGCACTGGATATAACCAGTGGTAGGAGTGGAGAGGGGTGAGGGTGATGAGGGGTAGCAGGTGCTACGTGTTCGAGATTGCAACACGGAGAGGCGGTCCGTGGGCGGTCGTTGCTGGCGGCTCGGGCGTGTTCAGTAGGGCGCCTAAGGCAACGGTTCGCAGCATTGCCGAGCGGTGGATCTTCGAGCAGGCTGGCCAGCTTCGCGGCGGGCGGCTCGTCATCGTCGGCAAGCGGAACAGATCTTGCCGATCATTCGAGGCGTTCGTCCGGGTCCGTGTCCTCGATGACCGCCGCGGTCAACTCGCGGCGGCCTATGTCGGAGTCGAGCAAGGCCGAGCGCCTGCTTTGCAGGCCGGTGGCGATCGAACGTTCGGTCGGGTCAGCGACATCGCATCTGCGATGTTCGTGCGCCCGGCGGTGGTGGTCGTCGCAGGACGTGAACGTGGCTGAACGGGAGCGGCAGCCCAACACGTTGCTCCGGTCAGCTCGGGGATTGATGTCCCAGGCGGAGCTGGCTGACTTGATCAATGCCGAATTTTTCGCGCCACCGGCAAAGTGGCGGCTATATCGTCAAAGTCGATCTCCGACTGGGAGCGGGGCTGGTACACCTGGCCATGGGTCGATGTGCGCTCCGCGATGCGCAACATTCTGGGGACGGCGACTGACTCCGAGCTCGGTTTCTTCAAGCAGCGCACCCGCCAGAGCGACAACAGACCGCGCGAGGTCGTCGCGCTTGACGCCCCGGTCGCGGGCCGGGAGTCAGCGCAAGTCGGCGCGATCGAGGCCGTGTTGGTACCGGCAGGGCGGTCGTTCGCGGGCCTCGAGGTTGCTGCACATCACTACACCGCCGAGCGAGCCGCCCAGGAGTGGCTGATGGTCAAGCCAGACGCCAACCTGACGGCGTCGCTGCGCCGTCCCGATCACCGGTCAATGGTGATCGCTGTCGACCGCGAGCAGAACTACTACATCTCCGATGGCCGGCGCTTCGCCGGCCGAACGGATCGCCGTACCGGTCCGCAACCGCTGCCGTCGGGCAACCTGCTCGACGACCTGACCATCGGCATCGTCTGGGCCGTCACGAACACCGACACCGCCCTCCTGGCCGATGACGCCCTGCTCGAAGCCAGCCAGGCCCGCTTGGCGTACCACGAGCAGCGGCTCACTTCCGAGGTAGCGCTCAACGAGGTACCCCATCTGCACGCGGTGTCGAGCCGCTGGCTGGGTTCGCGGTTCTGCGCGCGGCACGTGACCCGGCACATCCATCTACTCGACGGCGCCCGTTCTTCTGGACCCCAGAACAACGCGGTGAGGAAGCCGCATCCTGGCTCATCTCGTCGCACAAATATGACCTTCTCCGACGGACCTCCCGGGCGTTCACAGGTGTGCGTCGTGGCTTCGGTATCCCAGCGAACGAAGTCGCGGCATCCCCGAGGTACGAGCGGGTGGTCCTGCTACTCGCGATGGCCCTGATGGAGGCGTTCGGAATCAGGGTTGAAGTCAGCACCGAGCCCGAGCTCGGCGACGTCGAAAGCTTCGTCCTCGCCGGTGAAGTGATCGTCGCAGACTGGCTCCGCGCCTCGCGCCTGTGGTCCGTAGACGTTGGCGCGGCACCGGACCGCATGGCGACGTACCGGGACCTCGCGGCTCACCTCGCCACCAATTCCGTGCCTACTCCGCCCGCATCTGCGGCTCGGCTCGAGGCTATTGCCGCCTACTTGAACGTGCCGTGGACATGGTTCCGTACACGGTGCCACGAAGTTGCCCTCTGCGGTGTGGACGACATTGCCCATCCCCGCAGCCGACTGCTGTCCACCCGTGGCTTGAACACCGCTGTCCGCTATGTCGCCAACCTCGACACTCTTGAAGGACCTGCTCTTCCGCCGCTGAACTGACCGCACGCCCGACCCCCGTCTTTCACCCTTGACCACGGTGATTTCCACACTGGGCTTGCGGGGTTCTGCGCCGAGTGCGACGTACGGCAGGGCTTAGCCCCGATGTTCAAGCGCTACACGGACCATCCGACTCGTGGGCACTTGCGAAAGCTGGAGAACCCCGACACGACGCTACCGGGCGCGCCGTCCGGCCCGAGGAAGTCCTGGATCTTCGTTGCAGGGTTCGGACACTCGGCCGGCCACGCCACCCTCGAATCGATGATCTGTGATCAGGCATCGGTGGGAGGACCGTGCGGCTACTGCGCCGTTCGTCGCGGGGTGACGACGTCCTGCGTCGCCGGCGCCCCAGATCCACAGATGCCGCCCGACGCTGTGGCCATCTACCGCATCAGCCGCTGGCAGGTGGGCCCTCAAACGTTGAGCTTCCCAACTGGGGAAGGGACATTTGAATGAACCGTGTACGAGTGACTGTTGATGACCTGCGAAGGGCGGCCGGTGCTGAAGTGCGGAATACGTGGTCCGCCGCCCAATGGTTACGTTGGCTCGATGCTGCAGCGATGCTCCACGGACAGAGCTTCCGGAACATTGTGCTGATCAAGTTGCAGATGCCTGACGCGAGCTGGGTTGCGGAGCGAGAGGTGTGGCAACGCGGGGGCTGGCGCGTCGGCCGCAAGCAGTCGGGCATCAGGATCATCGCCCCGGCGAAGGCACATCCCGTTGATCTCATGATGGGATCTGTGCAAGGACATGGGGTCGCGACCGTGTGGGATGTCAGCCAGACCGTTGGCCAGCCTGCTCTGCAACGAGTGGTTCAAGCGGGCGCTGGGATTGCGCCACAGGGCTTGATTGGCGCGTTGGTACAAATCGCGAGCGACGCGGGCTTCACTCTCAGCCGGGAGCCGTTGCCGATGCATGTCGGGGAGTCGGTCACGAATTACGCGCGGCGGCGGATCGTTGTGGATCAGGATCTTGACGAGGTTTCGGTTGTGGCCCGGTTGGCCCATGAGCTCGCGCACATACGCATGCACAAGCCAGCGCGGGCCGACTCTGCGAATCCGTGCGTGGGCCTGGGCAAGGTTGAAGCCGAATCTGTTGCCTACGTCCTCTTATCGCGTTTCGGAGTGCCGGCCGACGGGGCCTCGTCAGGCGCGCTCCTTGCGGCACGGATGATCACGAAGCAACGCGCGGAGCAGGTCGTGCAGACACTGGGCGGACGAGTTGTCGCCGCGGCGGAGCGCTTGATGAACGCCACTGAGCAGTATCTACAGCAGCCTCCGACCGGACACCCTCCGGCACGGCGTGCATTTCTCACGCGCCAGTCGGCAGCACCAGGCCGAGATCATCTTCCCGAACCGGGCGGAGCCAGCCCAGGTCTTTAGCCAGCTGGTGACGCCAGCTCGGCAAGAACGGCGTCGCGCGTTGTCGGGGAACTTGGCGGGTCGATTATGACGACCAGGCCTCGAAGGTGCTTTCGCGGCCAAGGCGGATATGCGCCGACGGATGCTTTGTCTGCACCGCCGCCAGTTGTGCGATTACGTCGTCGACCGGTCCGGGGACGATGGTGGCGAGCGCTGGGCAGAATGTGTTGTTCGGGCAGGGTGAGGCCGAGCCGGTTCCAAGCGAACAGGATGTGGTGGGCCAGGACCGCGCGCAGGCCGCGTTGCAACTGGCGCTGGTGTTGTGGACTGCGATGGCTTGCTCGGCGGTGTCGAACGCGGTGATCCAGTCGGTGGCCGGTGCGAGTGGTTGCCGTGGCGCGGCGAGGCAGGTGATGGTGGCGAAGTCCCCGGCTCTCGGGGGAGGCGCCTCGAACCAAAGCAAGACAGGGGTCTCGCAAAGGATGGATCGAGGGGCCGGGGACTTCGGTCAATGGGGACGGGACCGGCGGAGTCTCGGTCGGTGAGGAGTTCGGCAGCCCCGCACCTGGCTCTCGCGTGAGGATCCAGTGCCGGTCCTGTCCTCGTTTCAGGGGAAGATCTCCTGCACGTCAACTCGGACGCGTGCCAAGTGGTCGTGTTTGGTGTCGCCAAGCGGCTCGCCGTCGACGACGACTGGTGTGTTGAGGTGCGCCAGACTGGTGACCAGTACTAGCTGCGGGGGATTGCGTTCGATTGAGGCCAGCAGGCTGCGAAAGCCGAGGCCGTTTTCGCCAGGACGATCCACGTAGGTGTAGATCAGCGTGAGCTGATGCCGTTCGGCATACTCGCGGATGCGAGCGGACTGGGCGTCGAGGTCGGAGTTGCGTTGCATCCCGGTGGCGTCGACATATCCAAGGGTCCACACCGTGCCCGGTTGGCGTGTCACCGGGCTCAGAGTCGGCTCGCCGGTTACTCGGGCGCCGGCCGCGAGAAGGGCTTCGACAGCATCGTAGCCAGGTTGCCGCTCGTGGCTCATCCACTGCCTACCGATCATGACCGTTGTCCCGCTAACGGCTGGACCCTCGCCTTGGTGCGGCCGTCAATCAGCTCCTGCCGGGTCTGGTTCCCGTGCCGCTTGTCCGCGTGTGTCGCGACGTGCATGAGGTTCGGGACCAGGATCAGTTGCGGGTTGTAGCGGACAGCCGCGATCAGCAGTACGCCAAATCCTGACCCGCCCAGGCCTGGGTAGTCGACGTAGACATGACCCAGCGCCAGGTGGTTCCTGTCGGCGTACCGGGCCATGCGTGCTCGTATCCGGGTGACCGCGGCCTGGCCGCCACGAGGCAGGCTGGCCGCATCGACATAGCCGATGACGAACGGGCGCGGCTCCTGGCCCGGGCTGGCCAGTTCGTGCAGAGGCCCGGCTCCAGCCGCAAGTGCGCTCGGCAGGAGCGCTGGTCCTCTTGATGAGCTGAGATCAAGGGTGACGACGCCGGCCATCAGTTGCCCCTTACTTTCGGCAGCAATCTTGCCGCAGATCTTGTGGTGGGCCGCGGCCGCGATCAGCGCCGGGATGGTAGCCAGGCGCTCGACTGTGTCGCCGGGCATCAGGGGCCGGTCTTCTTGCCGATACCGCCGGCGATAGCGGTCGTGATCATCGGAGGGTCGTCGTCTTCTTCGTGCGGCCAGTGAAGGCACGGGACGACGCCGGGTCCCATTAGGTCTTGGTCTGGGAACAGCTGTGCGATCTCTTCGATCGTTCGGCAGTGCACGGGGGCGTGCAGGCGGACGAAGAGTGCGTCGGCGAACTGCTGCATGTCCCATCCGTTTTCGTCGAAATCGAGGAAGTGCGTGAGGACTGTGCAGGAGCCAACGGGCACGGCATCGAGGTAGGTCTGCATCAGGTCGGCGACGTCGGCAGTGGTGCCGGGGTAGTAGTGCAGGACAGCAGTGCAGATGATCGCGATTGGTTTGCTGAAGTCCAGGAAGGTGGTGACTTCTTCGTCGGCGAGCAGCGCCTTTGGGTCGAAGATGTCGGCGTCGACGACCAGTTGTTGCCCTGGGCGACCATTGAATGCGCCGCGGGCGCGCGTCAGAACGATGCGGTCGGTGTCGACGTAGACCACTTTGGCGGACGGGTTGTACCGCTGGACCGTGTCATGGATATAGATGCCGTCTGGCGGGATCCCAGGTCCGAGGACCAGGAACTGTTGCATGCGGTGCGACGCCACGAGGTAAATCAGAGCCCGAAGCAAGAACTGGTGATTGGCCCGGGCCATCCATCCCAGTACATTGGGGAACTGGCCCGTGTTCATGCTCTCGACCACCTTGCGGTCGGGGGCGAATTCGTCCTTTCCGCCGGCCGCGTACGACCAGACCCGTGCGATGTTCGGGTGCTGTAAGTACTCCGGGAATTCGGGCTCCTCCTGGCCCTGGTCCTTGGCCCGGGATGAACCGCGGCGGGTCATCGCAGAACCCGCTCGGTCGAAGAGGGGTCCCGATCAGGTCCGGCAGGTACGGAGCCGCTGGTCACGATGGCCGAACCGTCCGTGTGAACTCGTCCCAGGGAGCGCCAGTACTGGGCATCGCGGCAGACCTTTCGTTCCGTGGTCGGGTAGGTGCTTGGGAGTGCTGGGGGCGTGATGCCGGTACCGGCCGCGTGGTGAAACCGCCCACCAGCCATTTGGAGCCGGCCGCCCCGTGGGGGGAGAAGGAGAGGGGGCTCGACCACCGCTAGGCCGGGAAGGTGGGTCGAGTGCCGTAGTCCAGCTCGCCCGGTGGCGGGACGAGCGATCGCCCTTTGCGCGATACCGGTAATGAAGGCCCGGGCGCCCCGCCACCAGCTCAGATGTCTTCGTCGCGCCAGCGGCGGAAGCAGTCGTTGAGTCGTTCCCACGTGCGATCCGACCCGCGGTGCAGGGCACACGCCAGGCGGGCGCGGCGACTGCTCAGCGTGGCTTGTGGGCTCGAGGTGCCGCGCGGGCAGCTCGGCCCTTGGTGTGGTCGTACCAGAGTCGTCATCGGGGTCACCGCTCCATCACTCAATGCGAGAGCTTCATCGAAGCATATGGCATGCCATAATGGCAATGCCAACATGGCATGCCACTTTGAGATTTCTGACATAGGGTGATCGTGTGGGCGGCGTGGACAAAGAGTCCGCTCGGGGAACGTTGCTACTGTTTGGCCGCTTCAGAGGGAGGTCAGATGACGGAACCACCGAGTGGTGCGCTGGCGCGGTTTGCGATCGGGCCGCAGCTGAAGGAGTACCGCTCCCGGGCCGGGCTCACGATGAAGGACGTCGAGGCGCGAACGGAGATCTCAGCGTCGAAGCTGTCACGGATCGAACGTGGTATAGGCACCACCCGCATCCACGACGTCGACGACCTGTGCAAGCTCTACGGCATCACGGATGAAGCCGCGGTCCGCGAGCTGAAGGAGCTCGCGAAGGCCACCAAGATTCCGAACACGTTCCGGTCGTACGCCGATGTCGTGAGTGGGAACTTCCGCAGGTACGTCGAACTGGAAGAGCAGGCGGCTCTGTTCTCCTGGTATGAGAACGTCAACGTGCCGGGGCTGTTGCAGACCCCGGACTTCGCACGCACGGTCATGGCCAACCAGCGCCGTACGGGCTTCGCACTCGACGACGGCAAGCTGGAACGGCGGCTGGAAGTGCGACTCAAGCGGCAGGAGATCCTCAATCGTGCAGCGCCGCCGGCGCTGAACGTCGTTCTGAACGAAGTCGTGCTGGTCTACGACTATGGCAAGCCGCAGCGCCTCGCTGGACAACTTGAGCACTTCCTCGAGATGACGGAACGGCCGAACATCGACATCCGAGTGATGCCGCCCGGCCGGGCGCACGCAGGTCTGGCGACCGGATCGTTCATCATCATCGACTTTCCCGGGGAAGGAACCGTCCAGCTTCCATCCAGCGTGTACATCGACGGCCTCCTCAACTTCACTCTGACCGATCAGAAGGAGGAGATCGCGCTGTTCCGGACGTCCTGGGACGACATCCGGTCCGCCGCGCTCAGCCCCGGTGAGTCGGTCGCCGTCATCGGCCGCCACTTGAAGGAACTCCAGCGCCACCTCTGAGAGGGCGGGCGCTGCGAGGCGCTCGCACCAGCTTCGTTGCGCTCCGGAGGTTCTAGGGTTCGGCGATGAGGCCCGGGAGATAGCGCCCGCCGGCCCTACCAGGGAGTTGGTCTTGCATCGGCGAAGAACCCGCCGGTCGGTCCGTTGCTGGGCAGGGTTGCAAGCCAGACTGGGGTCGCTGCGCCTTGTTCGACGCTGGTAGGAGCCTTGGGGCCGCCAAGGTCGGTGCGGACCCAGCCGGGGGAGCAGGTGTTGACGAGTATGCCAGTGTCGGCGAGGTCTGCTGCCAGGACGCGGGTCAAGGCGTTGAGTGCGGTTTTGGACACGCGGTAGGCCGGCTCGGTTCCGCCGGTCATGGTGCTTAGGGCGGCCAAACGGCTGCTGACGTTGACGATCCGCCCGTATCCCTGATCGCGCATCAGAGGGATGACAGCGCTAGCACATTGCCAGGCGCCGAGGAGGTTGACCTCGAGAATCCGGCGCACCTCATCTGCCGGAATGGTGGCCGCCCGTTCGTCCCCATCCGTGACGCCAGCGTTGTTGATCAGGATGTCGATGCGTTGCAGGCCGGCGATTGCCGCGGCGATCGAGCTTGGATCGGTGACGTCCACCCACGCGCTGGAGACCGCCAGTCCCTCGTTTCGCAGCTTCGCGGCCGCCTCGTCGGCTGCGGCGATATTCCGGGCGGTCATAACTACGTGGATCCGCCTGATGGCGAGCTGGCGGGCGATCTCTCGGCCGAGGCCTCGGTTCGCGCCGGTGACGAGAGCGACGCGTTGCTGGTCCGGCATAGGCACAAGGTTAGGCGGTGGATTAGGCGGTGAGGGCCAGGAGGTGTTCGTCCAGTGTGCGCACCGCCGGATCGGCGGCGTGCTTGTTCATCCGTCCCCGGAGGCTTTGGATCGTTGAGACAGACCGGGCAGAGCGGGACTGGAGTGCGAGGCCGGTGGCTATCTGCAGCAGGTCACAGCTGTGCTCCAGCTCGCCGAGCTGCAGGTGCGCCGACGCCTGCCGGACGTGATAGATCGTCCGGTCCCGGACGTAGCTCGGGTCGATCGTGTCCAAGGCGTAGTCCAGCAGACGAAGGGCGTCCTGGGGCTGCCGCAGGTCGAGCCAGCACGCACCGACCTGTGCTACGAGCTCCGCCTCATCGAAGTAGTACACCCACTCCGGCTCGGTGCCGCTGTCGGAGGCGCCCTCGAGGTACCGCTCGGCGCGGCGGAGGGCTTCGCCGCATTCGCGGTGGTTTCCCGCTTTCGCGTGGGCTCGGGCCTCGCGGGTCGCGATCATCGCCTTGACCCGCGGTACGCCGGATGACGCTTTGACGCTGTCCTGCGCGGCTTGCGCCAGGGCAATGCCGTCGCTGGGGTGGCCTGTCAGGGCGGACTGGAAGCTCATGCAGGCCAGCACGTTGGCGCCGAGCAGCCGGTCGTCTGCGGACTGGGCAGCGTGCAGCCCGGCCTGGTAGTAGCGCTGCCCTGCGGACTGCAAACCGGAGTCGAACGAGACCCAGCCAGCGAGCTGCGCGAGCTCGGCGGCGGCGCACTGCAGCCGCAACCGTTGCGAGTCGATCAGGAAAGCGCGGGACAGCAGATCGTTTACCACCCGCAGGTCAGCGTCGATCACGTTGCGGAGGACCTCGCCGCCGAGCCGGTCGTCCATGCGGCGTAGCGCGGGGACCTTCTGGTCGATCCAGGCGAGGACCTCTTCATCGATGCGGCCGCCGGCGGCCGTGACTCGGTTGATCTTGGCGACGGCAGGCTCGGCGTCGGCCCAGCCACCCGCGACCGCGGTCAGTAGGGCCCCGGTGAGGGTCAGAAAGCCTCTGCGATCCTGCACGGCGTACTCCAGGGTGTCGGTCAAGACGGTGCGGGTGCCGTCAGCGGTCCAGGCATAGTCGGTCCGAATGTCCTCGCCGGTCGGCAACCACCGCGGCCAGGGCAAGCGCCGCACTCGATCCATGGAGACATCCAGAGCAGCAGCCAGCGCCTGCTGGCTCGCCGCACCAGGTACGACGCCTACATGCTCCCAGCGCCAGACTTTCTGACGCTGTGCGGACGGCGAGCCGAGTCGCAACTCTCGGGAGTGCACCGCGATGGCCTCTGCGACGTCTTGGTGAGTCCAGCCCCGTTCAGCACGGATCCACGCCAACGGGTGGCGATGGATCGGCTGCTGTCCAACCTGATCGCTCACGATGCCTCCTGTTCGTTCACTGAACGTACTCGCGCCGTCGCGTGAACCCAACAAGCCTGCCAGGTGAAAGCCAGCCCAGGCCACAGAAGACCACAAGGAGACTACAAAGTCCGAAAGATGCTACAAGGAGGCCACACAGACACTACAAATCACATCTAGTCACCCACACTTCGCTGCGTGATGTTGGGTTCCATGAGCACAACGACGGGGACCCGGCCGATGGCACCACAACCTGGCGCCACACTGACCGAGGCGGAACTGACGGAGCTGATCGGGCGATGCCCCGCCAGTCAGCGATGGGCCTTCGAGGGATGGCTGCGCGGCACGCGTGACCTTGCGGGCGACCCGATCGGACATGGCGTCGAAGACCCTCAAACGACACAGGTCCAAGGCTGATGGCGACCTTCATAGATCGCGTTGAGTCCCGGGATGACCGAGTCGTACGGCTGTGGTTCGGTGAGTACTGCATCAGCGAACTCAAAGCCGAGCCGAAGCTCGCCGGGCGGTATGTCGGTGCCTGGCGAAGCCGCTTTCCGGGTCTTCGGATCACCGATGATCCGGCCGAGCTGGCACCGGCGGTGCGGCCGTGATCGCGCCCGCGGGCCGGTTGCCCCTGGACTACGTGCGGCACTTCGCGCCCGGCGCCGACCGGTTGCGCGGGCAGCTTGCTGCTCCGAAGCCGGTGAGCGGGCAAGGTCGACCTGTGCGTCCCGAGCCCGCTCGCCGTTCTACCTCCGGGATCGGACGGGATCCCGGTCAGGGCCCTGCCGCGCCCGCTCCGGGCGAGCCGAGCGGGCACGGTACACGGGCCGCGGAACGCATTCCCGCGGCCGCATGGCGCAGGTCCAGGTACAGCACCGACCCGGGTGACTGCCTTGAGTACGCCGTGCTGCCTGGTGGTGGTGCCGCCCTGCGCCACAGCCGTCAACCCGACGTCGTGCTGACGTACACCAAGGGGGAGTGGGAGGCGTTCGTGGCTGGGGTTGGCGAAGGAGAGTTCAATCCGGCCGCACTCGCCTTTGCAGCAGGTCAGCCTGGTCAGGTAGCGCCGTGACGCAAACCAAGCCGGTCATGGTCGGCTATGTCGTCCGTCCGCTGACCGAGTCGGGCAGGCAGGCGGACCAAGTCGAGGCTCAGTTGCGTGGCTTTGCCGAGCGCACGGGCCACGAGCCAACCAGGATTTTCCGCGACGAGCTCCACGGCCGGCCGTGCGCCGTGAACGCGATGATCACGCACGTGCGCTGCATCCAGGTCACCACCGTCGCGCTCGTCGATGGCGCTGCACTTCAGGCGGAGCACCGCACCGACCTCGAGGCAGCCGGGGTGCAGGTTCTTTGCGCTGAGCCGGGGCCATGATCCGGCGGGGCCGGAAGTCTTCATCCTCCTCATTCCGCAACCAATTTCACGATTGCGGATTGGCATCCGGCCCCGTCTGCACGGTCCTGTTCGTGCGCCCACTTCTCCTGTCGGGTGCACGAACAGGACTCCCCAAGGCCGGCCGGCGGCGCGGGCCTGAAACACCAGGTGCGGTCGGCCGCCGTTCCACCCGGGATCGGGCGGGGTCCCGCTGGGGCCCTGCCGTCCCCCGCCGCAAGGTGGCGTGGGACGGCAGCCGGCCCGGCAAAACGCTGCACCTGCGTCCGCCCAACCAGACGAAGCCAGCGGAAGGAAAGACTGATGACCGATCTCACTCGCGCTGTATGGCACAAGTCCAGCAGGTCCGGCCCGAACAACAACTGCGTCGAGGTCGCGCGCGTATCCCGTGGGACTATCGCCATCCGCGACAGCAAGTTGGGCGACGCGAGCCCCGTTCTGCTGGCCGCTACCTCGGCCTGGACTGACTTCCTGGCCAGCATCAGCGATGGCCACGACGATCCGTCGACGTGAACCGTTCTCCAGCTCTCCGCGTCTCATGGTCTTCCCGGTGGGTGTCACCACCACTGATCGTCCGGCTGCGTCGACGCTCCGTGCTAGTGCTGGGCCAACTGTGTGACTAGGACTGCGTTGCGCTCGTCCAGGACGGCAATCTCCTTCATCTGCCCCAGGATGGCTGGGGCAGATGAGGGCTCACCGCGGTTCACGGCGTCGTTCTCGATGGATGGTGGTGTGTTCGGTTCCCTGGGCGACCTGCTCGAAGTCGTCCCAGCTGACAGGCTCCGGTCTGTCCGCGGCCGACCACCACATTGTGGCTGGGCTGCCTACGGGTGTCGTGGGGACGTCGGAGGCTGGTGTGATGCGGCTCGCGGTTGCACCAGTGGCTCTGACTGTGAATTGCGGAGTCGTTTGATCGCGAATGGTGGTGTCGGTCGGGCTGTGGTGATGGTCGAGATCTCCGCGAATTTTGATGTCGGTCGTGGGCGGTCGGGCGAACCAGTGGTGTTCGACCGGCCTCCCGCTGGGCGCCGTATGCACAGACAGCTGAGGTCTGCTGCCGACTAACTGCGGCCGGGCAAGACAACGCCGAGTAGTCGGCGCGCCCGCCGTCGGCCTGAAAGCCGCGCATCCACAGGCGTCATCGTCCTTAGCGGCGCATCGCCGGGTCGAGGTGCGACGGGTCGTGGGCGTGCCTAACACGAGCCGTCGTCTTTGTCGATGGGGTGCGTGTCGTCTGCAGCAACCTGCAACTTGGCCACTTGACATCCGCAGTCTGGTTTAGACCGGTATCTGGTGGATATAACCCAGTGTGACTCGTCGGCGTTACTCGGGGTGCGCCGGATTCCCGCCCAGTTTTGGAGTGTCGATGCGCCCCGCCCATAGGTTGCTGAGGTATGCCCTGATCCTGTCCCTCCCGGCATCCCTCGGAGTCCCTGCCACCGCCCTCGCACACCCCCAACAAGTCGCGCAGGCCGCTGTACAACATGCGCCTCTTGCGGCTGTTGGGCCGTTGGCGCCGCCGCTTCCCGCGCGCGTTGCGAACGCGTCCACGACGTCGGCTGCGGTCGGGAAGCCAACACGGGTGCGGGAGTTGGAGGAGCGGCGTACGGAGTCGTCGACGTCGTATCGCATGAGTGACGGGACGACGCAGGTCGAGTTGTCGACGGAGCCGGTGCATTACAAGGATTCCAAGGGCAAGTGGCGGGACATCGACACGAACGTCGTCGCTGGTACGGGTGAGGATTCGTTCGAGAACGCGAAGAACTCGTTCCGGACGCGGTTCGGTAAGTCGAGCGATCGGCTGCTGACCTTCGGGGCCGGTGATGGCGGCGGCGAGTCGATCAGCCTGGGCGCGGCCGGTGACAAGCGGCCGTTGACGCCGTTGGTGAAGGATTCGTCGGTGGCGTTTGCCGACGTGTTCGGTACGGCGGACGTGCGGTACTACGTTTCGCGCACCGGCGTGAAGGAGACCGTCGTACTGACCGCTGTGGCGGATGCGGCGGACGAGTACACGTTCGAGTTGCACACCAGCGGTCTGACGGCGAAGGCGCAGCCGGACGGGTCGATCGAGTTCTTCAAGCAGAACGGTGACACGCGTCCGAAGTACGTGATCCCGGCGCCGAACATGTATGACTCGTCGGCGGCGAACCGGCTCGGTCAGCCGGGCTACTCGGAGAAGATCACGCAGACGATCAGCCAGCAGGGCGGTAAGACGCTGCTCACGCTGAAGCCGGACCAGGCGTGGCTGACCGGCAAGGAGTGGGTTTTCCCGATCGTCATCGACCCCACGATCGTCGTCGTGCCGGATCCGGCCGCCGCACAGGACACCTCGATCTCCGAGGCGAACGCCACCACGAACTACGGCACCAACCCGAACGTGCTCGTCGGCGACGATCTGAGCCACAACACGTGGCGCGGCCTGCTCAAGTTCGACACATCGATGATCCCGACGACCACGACGATCCGGTCGGCTGACCTGAACATGCATTATGGGGCGGGGTTCGGCGGAGATTACGCGCTGCCCTTCTCGGCGGTGAAGGTGACTCAGGATTGGTCGGAGTCGACGGCGACGTGGGCGTCGATGAACAGCTTCTTCAACGGGACGTATGCGACCAACATCGTGCAGGTCGACGACCAGGACACGTTGTCGTCGTCGTACGAGGGGTCGTGGAAGGACCAGTCGAACGCGAGCGCGGTGAACGGCTGGTTCTCCTACGCCCCGACCGGCACCACGGCGGACACGTTCAGCTGGGATGCGCGGGTGCCGAGCGAAGGCGACTACCAGGTGCAGGGGCACTACTTCCAGTCCAGCGTGCGGGGCAAGCTGCCGACGACGCTCGTCGGTGCGAAGCGGTCGGGGCCGGGGACGCCGATCCAGCAGGTGGTGGCGAACACGACCTGGGATCAGACGGCCGGTACGACGGGTGCTGCGTTGTGGTACACGTTGGGCACGATCCACGCGCTGCCGGACGCGACGACGCGGGTGAAGATCACCCGTGACCAGTCCGGGACCGCGACGATCCCGGTCGCGGACGCGGTGAAGTGGGTCAAATACTCGACCGCGACCAAGCAGGTCGGTGATCGTGACGGTGGCATTCGTTCGGGCTGGGTAGCTATGTGCAGTCGTGGGTGGCTAATCCGGCGTCGAACTTCGGTGTGATGCTGAAGGCCGTCGACGAGAACCCGGCGACGGCTCCTGCAGGTGGGTTGTACTACAGCGCGAGCGAGGCGACCTACGGCGGGGAGACCGCGGCCCGGCCGAACTTGGAGATCACCTACGACGAGCCGGGCGTGACGCTGAACTCGCCGTCGACGATCAACTCGTCCGGCCCGGAGCTGTCGTGGGGCAAGTACATCGACCCGACGCCGGCCGATGACGACGACCTGGTCGAGTACCAGATCTTCCGCGGCTGCCGTGCCCTGCCGGCGGATGGTTGCACGGCGCCGGTGGGTGACTACTTCTCGACCACCTCACCAGCAGCGCTGGAACTGGTCGGGACCGTCGCGCCCGACGTGACGTCGTTCACGGACGACACGGCGAAGCCGTCGACGCTCACGGGCACCGGTGACGCCGACCCGGCGACGTACAACTACTGGGTCGTGGCCCGCACGGTCGGTGACGGAGCGTCGAACGGCAAGGCGGCGTCGAACGTGCAGACCGTGACGACGCCGCGTGAGGGCCGGATCCTGCGTTCGTTCACCGGTGATCCCATCAGCGGGATCTCCGATACGACGTTGAGCAAGTCTCTGCCGACGGTGAACGTGTCGCGTCCCGACGGCGGCGGTACGGCGAATACGCGGTACTGGGTGCAGGTAGGTAACAACCACCCGACCTATGGTGTCGAGCGAGGTGTGTTCAAGTTCGACGCGGCGGCGGTCAAGCAGGGCACGAAGGTCACCGATGCGCGAGTGGAGCTGTACTCGAACTACGGCTCCGGGAGTGGGCGGGCGGACTTCGATCTGTATGCGCTGACCCGTCCGTTCACCGAGGACCAGGCCACCTGGAACCAATCCGAGTCGACGATCAACTGGACCGCGCCGGGCGGTGACTACGACGCGACCAAGCTGCTGGCCACGGTCCACCCCGACGGCAACGCCCAACGGCTGACGTTCGCGCCGACCAGTCAGAACCAGAACCTGCTGACGAAGGTGCAGTCATGGGTGGACAATCCGGGCGACAACCACGGGCTGTTGTTGCGGACGAGGGATGAGGCGCCGGCCGCGGCGGGGCAGCAGTTGATCAGCATCACGAACGGCGAGTCGCCGGACACGTTGTTCCGGCCGCGGTTGTGGATCGAGTCGTTGGCCAAGAATCAGGCCGAGACCTATCAGGCCGACGAGATGCCGGAGCGGTTCGTTCCTGGTACGACCATCACGACGCCGGTGACGGTGACGAACACGACGAACCAGGCCTGGCCGACCGGTTTGCAGTTGTCGTATCGATGGACCGAGCCGGGCAGTCCGACGGATATCACCGTGCCGGGCGACCGCAACTTCGTGCCGCTCGGCAAGGCGTTGGCGCCGGGAGAGGCCGTCAGGCTGAACCTGCCGATCCGGACGCCGATCAACTCCGACACTGGCACCAAGCGCCTGGCCTACGACATCTACCTGGATCTGTGGACCGGCTCGGACTGGTTCTCCACGACGGTTCCGCCGTCGTCGAACACGACGCATCCGTCGCAGGGTTGTGTGGTCGTCACCACCGGGTACTTGTGTGTGGACCGGTATGTGGAGGATCCGGGGTCTGACCAGTTGGGTCTGGAGAAGTTCTTGTCGTATGCCGGTGAGGAGACCGGCGGTGGAGCGCAGTTGCTGACCAACCTGTACAGCGGCAACGCGGTCTGGTCCTATGACGCGTTGTCGAACCCGTCGATCGGGCCGTCGGCGTTCGTCCGGTTGGCCTACAACTCCATGGACGGCACCAGCCCCCGCGCCGGGTTCGGGTTCTCCGTCCAGGCGGCCACGCTGACCCGGCTGGGCAGTGACCTGCCGGTGCCGACCGGCGGCAGCACCAACAACCTGATGACGTTCATCGACGGTGACGGCACGACCCACACCTACAAGCTCGCCACCCAGACCTCCAGCCTGTTGACCTACACCCGCCCGCCCGGCGTCGACCTCGACCTGACCCGCGACCTGACCGCCGACGCGGCGCACCAGTGGGTGTTCAGCCGCCCGGACGGGACCCGGTTCTACTTCAATCAGGACACCGGCCGACAGACATCGGTGGTCGACCGCAACGGCAACACCATGACGTTCAGCTACGACACGAGCGGGCGCTTGCTGACGGTTCGGGACGCCAAGCATGTCGATCCTGTGCTGACGCTCGGGTACGAGACCGGCGGCACCCGGAAGCTGGTGTGGATCCGGGACATCTCCGGGCGCGCCTTGAAGTTCAACTACAACGCGTCGTCGCAGTTGATCAAGCTCGAGGACGGCGGCGCGTTCGACCCGGTCACCGCGACGTTCGGTGCGGGTGCGCCGGTGAAGTCGTTCCAGTTCGCCTACACCGACACCAACAACAACGGCAACACGAAGCTGATCTCGGTCAAGGACCCGCGCAACCCCCAGACCGGCGCGGAGACGAAGGTGCAGTACTACACGTCGACGGAGAACTCGACCTTCGCGTCGTGGCCGAAGAGCTATACCGACCGGCGCGGGAACGACACGACGTTCTCGTACGCCGATCCGGACGGTTCGGCCGCGAAGGACCTCGTCGCCACGGTCACTGACGTCAACGGTTCCACGCCGTCGGTCACGACGTACAGGATGGACGGCTACGGCCGCACCACGAGCATCCTGGACGCGAACCAGAACGCCACCGGCGGCACCAAGGCGACGCTGCTGGGCTGGGACAGCGACCACAACGTGATCCGGCTGCAGGAGCCGAACGGTGCGGTGTCGACGTGGGAGTACGACCCGGCCACCGGTTACCCGCTGATCGTGAAGGACGCGATGGCGGTCAAGAACGGCCTGGCTGGCGTCGTCCTGACCTACCAGACGCTGACCACCGGCGCGAAGCCGACCGTGCTGATGTCGAAGAAGAGCGCCGCCGGCCGCACGGACACGTTCACCTACGACGCGAACGGCAACGTCAAGACGGTCAAGAACGGCCGCGGCTTCGGGCCGACCTATACCTACAACCCGAACGGGACCCTGGCGACGGCTACTGACGCCCGCGGCAACGCGACCCAGTACGGCGCCGACAGCAACTACGACCCCAGCGGCTACCCGCTGTCGATCACCGACCCCGAACTCGCCAAGACCGACTTCCTCTACGATGCTCGCGGCAACGTCGTGCAGGTCACCGACGCACAGCAGCGGATCACCACGGCGGAGTACGACGCCTTCGGCCGGCCGGCCAAGGTGTCGAAGCCGTACGACGGGACCGTGGTTCGGACCACGGCGACCGACTACGACCTGAACGACAACGTCACCAAGGAAACGGCGCCGAACGGTGCGCAGTCGGTGTCCACGTTCGATGCCGCCGACAACTTGTCGACCAAGACGCTGCCGGACAACAACACCACCGGCCGGCAGCTCGCCTACACCTACGACGTACTGGGTCGGAAGGTCACTGAGACCGCGCCGAAGGGTATCGCGACCACGACGGACCCGAACGACTTCGTCGCGAAGTACACCTATGACCGGATCGGTCAGGTGTTGAAGGTCGAGACCCCGTTCGTTGAGGGCGGGTCGACGAAGACGCCGACGACGACGTACGAGTATGACCTGGTCGGTAACCAGGTAACGGTGATGGATCCGCTGCGGAACGCTTCTCCGGCGACCGACTACACGACCAAGACGGTCTACGACCTGAACCACCGGCCCACCGCAGTGACGGATGCGGCTGGTTACACGAGCAAGAAGGTGTACGACGCCGACGGCCTCGTGACCGCCGAGATCAACCAGACCGGCCACACGCGGAAGATCGACTACGACGAGGCGGGTCAGCCGATCGCCGTCCACGTCCCGCACACCCCGATAGGTGGCCACCAAGAGGACCGGGTCACGACGCGGACGTACGACCAGGTCGGCAACATCACCCGAGAAACCCCGCCGAGCGGCTTATTTACCGACACCGTCTACGACAAGAACAACCGTCCGGTACAGAAGAAGTCCGCGTTCGACACCACGACGACGCTGTACAAGACCCCGTCGAGCACGTTCATCCAGTACTACCCGACCGGCGAGATCAAGGCCCAGTCCGAACCGACGTTCGCCGCCACGGCACCGCCGGCCGCGCAGTGGACGAACTTCACCTACTACGGCTCCGGTGACATCAAAACCTCCACGGACCCGTGGCAGATCACCGCGACCTATGGCTACAACCAGCTCGGCCAGCAAACCGACCGGACACTCACCGTGCCGGGCGACGACGCCAAACGCACCCAGGCGCGGGGCTACTACCCCGACGGCGCGCTGCAGTCCCGTTCCGACACCGCCGCCCAGCAGCCGGTCGACATCGTCGACAACGCCGACACCTGGCAAACCAGCTCGACAGGCACGTGGGCGACGGTCACCGGTGGTACGAACACGCAGGGTGCGAACTACAGGACACACGCCGCCGCCGCGGTGGGCACGCCGGAAGCCAGTGACACGTTCAACTGGCGGGTGCTGCCGGATGTTGCGGGCTCGTTCGACGTCTACGCCTCCTGCCCGGTCGCCGCCGGCGCAACAACAACGGCGACGTACACGATCAACCACTCCACAGGCGCGGCCACCAAGACGGTCGACCAGTCTGTGTGTACCGCGGCGACCCCGTGGATCAGCCTGGGCAACTTCAGCTTCCCGAACGGCGTCGCGAAGACGATCACGCTGAAGCCTTCTGCCGTTGGTGTGGTGTCCGCCGATGCGATCAAGCTGGTCTCGACCAACCCGGTCGACAGCCGGGCATTCACCTACAGCTACGACCAGAACGGTCAGCAAACCGAGGTCAAGGACAACAACCCGAACGCCGCAACCGATACGTTCAAGGTCACCACCGATGGCCTGGCCCGAACGACTCAGGTCCAGGAACTCAAGTCCGGCAACAACAAGGCGACAACCGACTACACCTACGACCTCGATTCCAACGTCTTGTCGACCAACGCCCAACGTCCCACGGACGCGAACACCGTCGGCGTGACCCGCTACACGGGCTACACCTGGGACGTCCGCAACCTCGTCGACACAGTGAAGGCTGGCTCCACGTCGACGAGCACGGATACCTGGAGTTATACCTACGACCCCCGCGGCCTGCGCTCCACGATCACCAAGCCGAACGGGAACGTGGCGACGTTGACGTATCACGAGGACGGTCTGCAGCGGATCCTGACCGAGAAGACCGGCGGTGGCCAGCTCGTCTCCTCACACTCGCTGAAGTACAACCTCGACGGGGACAGGTCCCAGGACGTCGAGAAGGTCCTGCAGGCCAACTCGTCGCTGTATCTGGACCAGGCATCGACCTACACCTACACCCCTTCCCGGCAGCTCGCCGCGGTGGTCAAGACCGGGGTCGACAAGGGCGACAACGAGGCGTACGAGTACGACGCAGCTGGCAACACCACCAAACAAACCATCGGCGCGACGACGTCGACGATGACCTACGACCGCAGCCGGCTCACAAAGACGGTCACGGGGTCGACCACGCTCAACTACCGCTACGACCCGTTCGGCCGCTCCACGACCGTGGACGCCGGCACTCAGGTGGTCGAGCAGAGCGCTTACGACGGCTACGACCGCCTCACCCGCCAACAGAAGTTCGATTCGACCGGCACGGCGACGTTCACCCGCAACCAGACCTACGACCCGTTCGACCGGGTGGTGAACCAGTCCGAGAAGGTCGGCACGAACGCCTCGATCACCACCAGGTACACGTTCGTCGGTCTGGCGAACCAGGTCACCGCCGAGGAAGAGCAAGACAGCACTGGCACATGGAAGACGTCCAAGTCGTATGCCTACGGGGCGTCCGGGGAGAACCTGTCGCTGGTCGACTCGCCAGTCAGCGGTAGTACGTCGAAGAAGTCGTACTACGGCACCAACCCGCACGGCGACGTCGAAACCCTCACCGATGCCACCACCGGTACGACCACGTCGACGTACCGGTACACCGCCTACGGCCAACCGGACAAGGTCGGCACAACCGGCGACGACAAGTTCAAGGACATCGCGGCAGACGACGCCGACATCGTCAACCCGTACCGGTTCAACAGCAAGCGCTTCGACGGCGCCACGAACACGTATGACATGGGGTTCCGGGAATACAACCCTGGCCTGAACCGGTACCTGTCCCGCGACTACTACAACGGCGCATTGAAAGACCTCGCCCTCGGCGCCGACCCATGGAACACCAACCGCTACGCCTTCGCTGGCGGCAACCCGATCACCGGTGTCGAACTCGATGGTCACTGCGTGATGGCCGACGAAGGCGGCTGCGACTCAGGCGCCAGCTACTCAGGCCCGATACAGCCGCAGCAAACCGTCCCGCAAACCACGACCGAAGCAGCCACACAGGCCTGCTCAGAGTCCGGCGGAGGCTGCACCGTCCACAAGGGTGATCCCGACGCCGCCCTCGGCTACTTCAAGAGCTGTGAGAACTACGCATCCGGAACATGCTCCGGCCAAGACGAACTGCAGAGCATGGGCGACTACATGCGCGCCGGCGGCAGCAAAGGCACCGGCTACGACATCCCAGGCGTCATCTTCCCCGACCGCGGCAAGCCCAAGCTGCTCACCGCGCTCGAGGTGATTGATACCGCCATCGCCGTCGGGCAGATCATGCACATGTCAGCGAAGGTACTTGCTGCCGCGCTCGAGAAGGCTAGTCTCGTCACCGGCAGGAACGCGCGGGATCTCGCGGTATTGGGCCGTGAGGCTCCAGACGCGAAAAGGATACTTGGCCGGAAGATTGGCCTCAGCGCTGCGCAAAATCAACGTGTTCAGGCGGACGCGGCACTGGCGAAGGAGATGGGTGCGACTGATGTCAGGATGAATCAGTGGCAGGTGAACGCCAGCGGCAAGGTGGTTGGAATCAATCGGCCGGACCTGCAGTACACGTTCCGAGGTAGTCGGTTCTACGTCGAGTACGATACCGAGATGTCGACACGGGGAGTTGATCACTTCCGTCGGATCCTCGCCAACGACCCCGACGCCGAGATCTGGCTGATCACGATGAACTGAAGCGGAGCGCCATGACGTCCGAACTGCCCATTCCCGGCCGAGGCATGGGGTTCTTCAAGACGAACGTCGCTGTCACCGCAGAAGCATTGGAACGATGGCGTCGATCGCACGCGTGGTTCGCGAAGTGGCCACCGGGCCTCGTCGTGGAGAAGTTGAAAGGCCCGCTCTCGTCCGGCATCGAACGGCTGCTGCCGTTCGGTCCCGGACGTGACCGGGAACTGCTGTGGGACTGCGGCGACGGCACCTGGACGGCGTACTTCGACGACATGCCCGCATCCGACGCAGTGACAGCGGTGAGCGGCCTGTGCAGCCGCGCTGACTTCGAGGGCATCGTCCTCCTCGATCGCACCTCGGAGTGGGATGGCGGCCGGAATCTTCAACTCATCGTTCACAAAGGCGCGGACACGGTGCGGGCGTTGGAGTCGATGTGGGAGGGCCGTAGAACGTTTGAGACCTATGGTGATCCGCTGCCGTTCGAGGAGACCGAGCGGTACACACGACGCCTCAAGCGTGAACGCCTGACCTCGGACATGCTTGAACGGTACTGTGCACACCTGGGCCTCTTCCCGTACGACCCCACGTTCTATCGACAGTCGGGTTACCTCCTGAGCGACGTAAGAACCGAGTTTCAAAAGCAATCGTTCAACTTCTGATCTACGGGAGCCCAGGGTTGGTCGACAGACCCTGCTGCAAGGATCCCTCCCCGTGACCCCGGCTCCGCTGTTCCCCGCCGGGAGTTTGAACCTGTGTGGTCGCCTTCGGTGCCGGGCAGGGCAGCGCCTCCGATGTCGTGAAAGCTGATAAAGCGTTGGCGGCCGAATTTGGTGCCGACTGGCCCGCGCCGGGTCAGGTGGGTGTGTGGGTGAGGCGGTAGGACTCGGTGCCGGTTTCGATGACGTTGCCGCCGAAGGTGAGGCGGTCGACGATCGCGGTGCAGAGCCGTGGGTCGGTGAAGGTCTTGCCCCAACCGGTGAATGACTCGTTGGAGGCGATCGCGACCGAGTTCTTCTCCTCGCGTTCGGTCAATACCTGGAAGAGGAGTTCGGCGGCGCGGCGGTCGAGTTTCATGTATCCGAGTTCGTCAATGCAGAGCAGGTCGACGCGGCCGTAGCGGGCGATGGTCTTCGTCAGGATCTTCTCGTCCGCGGCCTCGACCAGCGCGTGAGCCAGGCGGGCGGCGAGGGCGTACTTGACTCGGTAGCCAGCCATCGCCGCCTCGGTTCCCAAAGCGATGAGGAGGGGGGACTTGCCGGTGCCGGAGTTGCCGATCAGACACAGCGGCAGGCCCTTCTTCACCCACTCGCAGGTCGCCAGATGATTGATCACCGCCGGGTCGATGTTCGGGTTGGCGTCGAAATCGAACGCACGCAGCGACTTCTCCCGCGGGAACTGGGCCGCCTTGATCCGGCGCTCGGAACGGCGCCGTGCCCGGTCATCGCACTCGGCCAGCAGTAGTTCGGCCAGGAACACCCGGTACGACATCTGGTCGCCGGCGGCGCGCTCGACCAGGTCGGGGAACCGGGTCCGGATGGTCGGCAGCCGCAACGACCGGCAGGCCTGGTCGACGGCCGCCTCAGCGGCTTGTTCGGTCATCGTGCGTCGACGTGGACTCATGACAGCTTCTTCTTCCGGGATGTCCGCGCTGGTGCCGATACCGCGCGGGGATCGGGTGTGGCCGGCCCTGATGCCTGCGCAGCGGCCTTGGCGGCGGCTTCGGCGGCCGCCGTGCATACGGAGCCCGTGGCTGCGGCCACGCGGATGTCAGCGCGTTGTTGACCGTTCGCCAACTGACGCCGTACCTGCGCTGCAGAGCCCGGCTCGAGAGCCCTGCGTGGGAGTCACGCCGCAGCGCGGCATACAACTCGACTCTCGACGGTCCAGGCGGCATCGGCAGTGCTCCCTCACTGAGCACATTCACCTTGCCACCGCAACCTCCAAAGTGACACCCGAATTCGCTGACAACTTCCGGGCCCATCCGCAGGTGACGACAACTTTCACGGAGATCTGACGCCCTCAAACACGGTCAGAACCACACCAGTGATTCCGGAGCTCGCGGTCGTCAGGGTTCAGGGTTGGCGCAAGAGCTCGGTGTCTGCTGGACAGTTCGCCCCGTATTGTGCCTGGTGGATGTTGTTGCCCAAGGCCCCTGCGGGTTCGGTGTTGGGTGAGGCTCGGTTGCGCGCGGCCCTGAACGGAGTGGGCCCATGTGTCATGCCACGACATGGGTTGCAGGTGCTGGCCGAACCGGAGCCGTTTGTCCGGCGTCGGCGTACAGCGGCGCAGTGATGGTTCGCTGAATGGGTCTGGAATCAGGTCAAGGACGGTTCCCGGTCGCCTGTGTCGGCGCCGTAGTCCAGGTCGGCAACGACCCGCAGTCGGGGCGATCGACCACGCCGACGTCCTCCCGTCGAACACGCACATCTCCCGGGCGGCACCTCTCGACGACCCTTGACGCGGATGCCGAGCCGTTCTTGCCGGTCTACCACGTGGCCAGCAAGAACGGCTGGCGCGGCAACGGCCGCAACGTCGCGGCATCACGCCAACGCCTGGATCAACGCCGACCGGGGATGCGCGTCCAGTGATCGCCGAGGCAGATCGTCGACCGATGACTTGCGAGGTCAGTCTCCACGCATCCTTGACACCAACAACGCCTGAGCTTGTTACGCGACTGCGGGCGGTCGTGGCGCCGACGCCGTTTCGACCCCGTCTCCCATCCCCATCTGTGACAGGTCTTCGCCAGCAAGGCTGGTCCCGAGTAGCTCGTCGAGCAGGTCGAGCGTCACGTCCAATGCGTGGGCGATGCGTGGCCGAGCCCACAGCGATGGGGTCGTATCGCCGGACTCCCAGCGAGCGACCGTGGACCGCTGGACTCCAACGTCCATGGCCAGACTCTCCTGAGTTTTGCACAGCTCACGTCTACGGCGAGCCAGCGAGTCTCGTCGCGGCAGCGTGGGCGGGCTCTCCATGCCTTCGCCCGCGGCGAGCCGAGCCGACTCGTCCGTCGCCTGAGCATTTTCCTTGTCGGTGTTCGCGAGCACGACCACGATGACAGCGGCGTGGTCATTCCGTGCGGTGAGCTGTTCGAGCGCCCGCGCATTGCCGGCAGCCTGGAGCAGGCGCTCGATGTCGCGCCTCTGGAGAGTGACTGCCTGGGTTGCCACGCGTCCTCCTTGGTGGATGGATCCCGACAGAACCAGACTCCGGGAACCGCGGGCTCGGAACTACCCCAAGGTGGGGTACTTCCGCCACCAGCAACGCTTGACGAGGGGTCAGGTGGTGCCGGTTGTGGCAGACCCGATCCATGCCGCCAGCGCTCGAACCTCTTCGCCGACCCTGCGGTGGCGGCCTGCTAAGACGCGTACAGCTTCGCGCGCCATCGGGTGGTATCGCGTCTGCTGCGGTGCCACTGCACGGGCCTGTTGCAGCGCAGCCAGCGCGGCATCGTGATCGCCGATGGCGATGAACGCTCGGGTAGCGTCGATGAGATGGTGGCCTCGGCGGGTGCGGGGCATCGATGCGGGTAGGTGGAGCGCCGAGCCCGTTCGGCCGCGACGTCGACGTGCTTGAGTTCGATCTGCGCGGCGATGTCGTGGACGGATGTGTTCACCGGCCCGAAGGTCAGGTGGTAGTGAACGAGGTCAACGCCGTCGGGCACGTGCTCGGCCAAGTGCCGGGCTTCGTCGAGGTGATGCGCAGTGGCGTCTTCGTCGCGGGCACGGGAGGCCTGGGTGACCTGACGGAGGCGAATGCTGCCCAGCAGGGTGATCGCAGCACCCGACGGGTCGGAGCCGACGGCGTCCTGGAGTTGATCGTAGGACTGTTCGAGGAGACGCAGCCCTGTGTTGTAGTCCTTGGCAATCTGGAACCCATTGGCGCGGGTCCATTGCGACAGACCGATCGAGAGGGGATCGTCGGCCAGCGTCGATGCCCACTGGAGCCGTTCCTCCAGAATCGAGGCGAGGTCGAGATAACCGAGGCGGGAGGCCAGGCAGTAGGCCATGTAATAACACGAGGCCAGGAGGCGGGCTGCACGGCGCCGGGCTTGGCCATCCAGCTGGTGTACACACGCGGTGAGCTCTTCGAGGAGCGCCGGGAGCATTTCGCCCAGTGCTGTGTACCGGGCGGCGGCACGGTAGTTCGTTGCCTGGTCGACTTCGCGTGCGATGGCGTCGACGGACCGCGGAGCAGGGCGCCATTCGGGTGGGAGGTCGTAGGCTCGCGCGATTCCGCGGATCGCGGCGATCGGTGCGTGGACGCGGGCATCGGCTCGTTCCCGGCTGGGGTACGGCTGGCCCGTGAGTTGCTCGACGCTAACCGCGAGGGTTCTAGCGGCGGTATTGAGGAAGCCGTAGGTCGGCAGGCGCTCACCTTGCTCGACCTTGCGGATCGCACCGAGTGAGAGGTGAGAGTGGTCGGCGAACTCGCGCTGGGTGTACCCCGCGAGTTTGCGGCATCTCGCGATGCGTGACCCTACGGTCTCTTCGGCTTCTCCGCCTTCTTGGCTGCTGTCGGTCATCCTGACCTCCTCTCACCACCAAGTGTCTTCCAGCAGACTACTGGCGGCCCATCCCTCCAGTCAGCGCACTGCGGACACCCAGTCGGTGATCGCCTCGATGACCTCGCCCTGCCAGGCCAGGGTCTGCGGCTGCCGGTAAGCCTTGTCGCCAGCGACCGCGAATCCGTGACCGGCACCTTCGATGACCATGAGCCGCGACTGCTGGTTGAGCTCCTTGATCGCGTCGTAGGACGGGCCGATCGGGACCTGGGTGTCGGCATCACCGTGGACCAGCAGCGTCGGGGCAACGACGCTGCCGAGCGCGGTATGCGGCTGGAGCCAGAAGACCTCGTTGAGGAACGCGCGCCCATGCCGGAACGACGTCGAGTACTGCAAGAAGCCGTCCCTGGTCAGCAGGTCCGCGTGCTCGTCGTCCAGGTGGTCGGCCACCCAGTACGGCCGACCGTCGATCGTGCGTGCCTTGTAGTCGATGCGAGGACACAGCATCACCAGTCGCTCCACCTCCGCCGGTCGTTTCGTAGAGTAGTAGGCACAGACCCCACCAGCGAACGACTGCCCCACCAGCGAGGTTCTTGTCACGCCTGTCTCGGCGCGCAGCACCTCGAAGCCGGCCCGGACGTCGTTCAGCAGACCGGCCAGCGTCACATCCTCCTGTGTGCCTTCCGACTCGCCGTGCCCGCGCAGGTCGAACCGGAGCGACGCGAAACCGGACGCTGCCAGCCCTTCGGCGATCCGGTCGAAGAAGCCGGACTCGTGCCGGGTCACCCCGCGGCCATGGATCAGAAGCACACCCATCAGCGGCGTCATATCGGGTACGACGACGTCGCCGACCAGCCGCAGGCCGTCGAGCGAGCGGAACTCCACACGGGACTCGGTGGACATGGCGTTCTCCTGGTCGATCAGGGCACTGACGTGCTCAGTGTGCCCCACGGTTCACCGCTCGCGGGCGATGGTCCACTCCGGCCATCGCTCGCTCGTGCTACAGAGATGCGACAGGAGTGCCGCGGTCATGCGCTGTTGTATCCGCTGACATCTGGCTTCGATGAGAGACGACAACTGTTCCCCTCATCGAGAGGCACACCCATGGCAGAACCGATCGCGGTCTTGGACCGCACCGAGAGCGACCTGGACCGCTTGGCAGCCGTCCTGTTCGATCTGGACGTCCGCACTCTGCAGGTCCCCATGGCCTGCACCAACCACACCAACGACGGCTGCTCGGCGAGCTGTCCAAGCAGAGGCTGCTCGAAGACTTGCAGCTGCACCAACTGCAACTGCAAGAAGTAGGGGCGGTGGCGATGAAGCGCGAGCGCACATTCGCGCTGCATCCGGATTTCTCGGTCCTGGCGCGCACGCCGCTACTCCCGAGCGATCCAGCCTCCCGTTCGGCACGCGTGCTGTCCGGTTCGCTTCTGGAGGCGGTGCGCTTCGCCTCGCGCTCCCTCGCCACGGTCACCGACGAGGACCTGGACGCTGACGAGCGGCTCGCTACGACGGTGCACGCCTACCAGCTTCGCGCCCGGACACGGGCGACGCCGCGGGGTGCGTTCGCCGGCGTCCAGGTTGCACAGGTAACTGAGAGAGATGCCCGGTTCCATGTCGGGGCGAATCATCGCGCTCGGAGCACGCCGTCGGCCGGCTGGCTGAACGATGTCGCCAACCAGCTCCTCGACGACACTGCTGTGCTGAATGCCGTGCGGCTGGTGTCCAACGACCTCGCCGCGCGTCGCGGCGACCGGTACGAACACGAGTGGGCGATCGGGTCCCTGAAGCCCGAACGGATCACGCTGCGCGCGACGCCGGCAGTCGAACTGATCTTGGAGACGTGCCGCACCCCGGCCCGCCTGGCGCGGATCGATGCCGCCATCAATGCCCGCTGGCCGAGCGTTCCGGCCGAGACCGTACACGCAACGGTGGAGAAGCTGGTCCGGACCGGCCTGCTGCTCACGGACCTGCTGCCGGACGACGTCGCACAGGATCCGCTCAAGCACCTCCTGGCCCGGGTTCCCGTCTCACACGAGCTGGTCGGGCCGCTGGTCGAGCTGCGCGACCTGCTCGCCGAGGCAGACAAGTACCCGCCGGGTACCGACCAGCGCCTCGACGCCCTGACCGAGGCACGCGCGATCTGCGACCGGCTCGCGCCCCAGGACAACCCGATCATGGTTGACGTCGCGATCGACGCAGACATCCACGTCCCGGGCCCGCTCCTTGCCGAGGCCGCCGAAGCGGCCAGCATGCTGTGGAGCATCACGCCGTCATCCGAGATCCTGGCTGAGTACCACTCCCGGTTCGTCGACCATTACGGCATCAGACGGCGGGTCCCGCTACTGGCCGTCATCGACTCAGTGATCGGCCTCGGCAGCCCAGACGACGACGAACCCCCGGAGCCGGCGAAGAACCCGGACCGTGGACGAGTGCTGGCCGGCCTCATTGCCGATGCGGCTGCTAGGCACAGCACTGAGGTCATGCTCACCGATGAGGCTGTAGCTGCGCTGCGTGTCACGGGTGAACGCGTGCCGCCGTCCAGCGCCGAGCTGTATGCGCGAGTCCTGTCCGCGTCGCACGAGGACCTTGCCAAGGGCAAGTACATGCTGGCGGCATACCTCGGCAACAGCGTGGACGCCGGGTCGACGCTGGGGCGGTTCTCTTCGCTCTTACAGTTGCCCTGCCTTCGCGTCGATCCCGAGGGACCGCTGTGCGCAGAGGTGGTCGTCCGACCGCGCCTGGCAGCTCTGTCGACCGTTGCGTTGCCGTCCGGGTTCGTGCCGCAGCGGATCTGCGTCGGTACTGTGCCCAGTCCGGGCGACCTGACGCTGTCCGATCTCGATCTGGCCTCCGACGGGAACGGGCTCACGCTGTGGTCGCGCAGTCTCGATCGGCAGATCGCCCCCGTTCTCTTCTCCCGGGTCGGCCTCGCCTACGTCACACCCGCTGTCCGCCTGCTCCAGGACCTCGCGAACGCTGGAGCACAACCGTGGCATGCCTGGACGTGGGGTCCACTCGCCGACGCGCCGTTCTTGCCCCAGGTGCGGTGCCGGAACACAATCCTGTCCCCGGCCCGCTGGCGCCTGCCCCACCCGCTCGTCGCGGCAGTCGCAGACAAGCTCGCGTGGGAGTCTGAGCTCGCTAAGTGGCGTGCTGCGGCCGTCCCCACGGTGCCGCGGATCGTGGTCACGCAGGACGCCGACCAGCGCCTGCTGCTAGATCTGGACGATACTCGCGACCGTGAGCTCCTGCGCCGGTACGTCCGTCGTGGCGCGGACGCAGTGACCGCCCAGCCCGGTGGGCCCAATGCGGCCCAGGCTGTCGCGGACGGCCCAGATGGTCGGCACGTCCTTGAGTTGGTCGTACCGCTCCAAGGACCCCGGCGCAGCCCCGTGGCGGACGACGATCAGCCGGCGGCCTGGACTCCTTCAGTCATCCATCTACCGGGCAGCCGGTGGCTGTCCCTGACCATCCCGTCGCCGAGGATTCACCACGACCATCTACTCGGACAGATCGGTCGTCTGGCCGCCACGCTGCGTAGTGAGGTCGATCACTGGTTCTGGCTCCGCTACGACAGTCCCGCCCACGGGCCGCACCTGCGCGTCCGGTTCGCGGGCGAACCCTCGGTCCTGAGTACGACGGTGCTCCCAGCTCTGTCAGAGCGTTACGCCAACTGGATGGCCCATGGCCTGGTGGGACGCCTGGTCATCGAAGCCTACGAACCGGAGAGCGACCGCTACGGCGGCCCTGGGGCGATCCATGCTGCCGAGCGAGTCTTCGACGCCGACAGCGACCTGGCACTGAGGCTTTTGGCGGACGTGCCCGACGAGGACGCCCGACTCGTGCTCGCTGCGTTCTCGGCCGTCGAAATCGCCCGCGGCCTCACCGATGAGTCCACTGCAGCGGTCGGTCGTCCGCGGCTGGAACGCGCCCGACGACGACGTGTCAACGAACTACGTGCGGCAGCCCCGTCCGGTCCAGACGCGCTGCTCGACTCGCCAGCACAGGAGATGTGGGACCAGCGCAATGGCGCGCTCAACGTCTATCGCGACGCTGTACCGGTCGCTCGACGCGCGGACTGTGCCTCGTCGATGATCCACATGCACGCCAACCGGCTGGGCCTCGATCGGGACCAGGAACATGTCGCTCGTGCGCTGGCGGCCGACCTCCTTGCCCGGCAGCGCGGATGAACTCCGCAGAGGCTGCTCTGGCCATCGCTGAACGGCTCCTCGACCCGCAACGAGTGGCAACAGCCGCCCCGCCGTACGGAATCGCAACTCTCGCCGACGGTCTACCAGGCACCGCGCTGCTCCATGCGCGCCTATCCGCCGTCGACCCAGTCTTCGGTGAGGCTGCCACTGCCCACTGGGCCTCTGCCGCCGCGCACGCCGCCACTGCTCGCGACCAGGGGGATGGGATCTACGGGGCCGTGGGAGGGCTGGCCGCTTCGCTGGTCCTCGGCTCGGCCTATCTGCCCGACCCGGACGTCGCGGTGAAGGCGACGGCCAGGTCGGTCCGCTGGCTGTCGGCTCGCGCCGCCAACATCGCGGGCCTCTACGCCGAGTCGATTCGCGTAGGCGAGGCCGGGACGTCGTGGCACGTGTATGACACGATCTCCGGTCTGGCCGGGATCGGCCGCCTCCTGCTTGCTGCTGTGGTCGACGGTTACGCCTCCGCGGAGCCAGGGCTCGTGGCCGCGCTGACAGCGATGACCGCGATGCTGACCGACCACGGAGTGCCCCACCCCGGATGGTGGGTACCGACCGATCACCACCCCGCGGTCGTCGCCGCTCGGCTCGACCAGACTGGCGCCGCGGACACAGGTCTCGCCCACGGCGTCGCCGGTCCCCTCGCGCTGCTGTCACTGGCCCACGTCGCCGGACACACCGTCACCGGGCAAGAGACAGCGATCCAAGATGCCATCAGCTGGCTCGACCGATGGCGGGCCGACGACCACGGCTGGCCAGACCACGCTACAGGCCAGGACCTCTTCGACGGCGCCAGCATGATTCAGCCCGGACGGTCCGCAGCGTGGTGCTACGGGGCGCCCGGGATTGCCCGCAGCCTCCTGCACGCGGGACGAGCGCTCGACGATGCTCTCCTGACCAAGACAGCCCGCGCGGACCTCGCGCCCCTCGGCTCCCCACATGCCGCCTGGGACGCCGAAGGGCCCACACTGTGCCACGGGTACGCCGGAGTCCTGCGCTGCGTGGCCGGCATCGATACCGTGGTCGCCGAGCATGCGGCGGCCGGAGTCACACAGTCGCTCGACCGTGACCGCCCGTTTCTCGTGGCGCATGTCGAGCATGGGATCAGCCACGACAACCCCGGATTCCTGACAGGCGCGGCGGGAGTTGCTCTGACCCTGAGCGAGCGCGCCATCCTTCCCTCGCGCCCGGTCACCACGCCTTGGGATGCGCTGCTCCTCATCACATGAACCGGACCGACATGGCGTGAAGAAGGCCCTGACACGGTCGTCCGGGCCTTCTTCGCGCGTGTCGTCCGCGCGGCGCTACACCTCGACGGACATCGCGGTCGGAACAATGCTCACGACGAACACATGGTCCATCTTGTCGACGACCAACAAGGCCTCGTCCTCTCCGGGAAGCGGCGCCGAGGAGAACCTCCGCGCCGCGATCCTCGCTTCGACCCCACCCGCCGTTTCCTCCTGCCATGCCCGGACCCGGTCCGTGAGCAGCCGCGCCAGGCCGGCGCCGTCGGGCCCGAAACCGCACGCACCGACCTGCAGCATCGGCATCTCCGCGGTCCCGCCGACCTGCCGTACCGTCAAGTAGGCCAGGGACTCATCCGAGTAGACGCCCCACGCACCCCACGGGTCCTTCGACCGGGGAATCCGTCCCTCCGCGACAGCTTCTGCGTTGATGAACACCCGACAGTAGCCGGGCAGCGTGGCCAGCCAGAAGTCCTGCTCCGGCGTCCACGCCCACGGCGCCACGACGTCGGTCCACTCCAGCGTGGGCTCGGTGTCCAGGGCCTGCAGCAGTGCCGGGTCCACCGTTTGCGCATCGTCGATCCGAAGCGTCAGGTCCGGGCCAGGGCCGAGTGGGACGTTCTTCTCCGGCATCGCGCCGATGCCCTTCATCGGGATGAACCCGTCCTCGACCACCGACACGCTCCGCAGCCCGGAACCGTCTCGTTCGAACGCGACCACCCGCGTCAGACCACGCAGACGCAGCGGTAACACCACACGCCCGTCGGGCGCAAGCTGCTCGATCCAAGCCGGCGCCACATCCCAGGCTCCGGCCGTCACCAGAATCCGATCGAACGGACCATCCTCGGCCGAACCCAGCGTCCCGTCGCCGGTCACAACCCGCACCAGGTCCGCTCCGTAGGTGGCCAGATGCGTCCGCGCGGCGTCCGCGACGTCGGCGTCGTACTCGATTGTGGTGACCGAACCCGACGGCCCCACCAGGTGCGCCAGGAGCGCGGCGTTGTACCCGGTTCCTGCGCCGATCTCCAGCACCCGCTGCCCCGGCCGGACCTGCGCCTGCTCCAGCATCCCTGCAACTGTGCCCGGCGCGGACGCCGAACTCGTCGGCACACCTCGCCCGTCCCAGTGCGTCACCACCGCGCCCAGCCCGTACGCCTCCGGCAATGGGGCCTCCGGCACGAACACGTGCCGCGGCACCATCGTCATCGCGGCGGCCACATCGCTGGCCAGCGGACGGCCCCGCATCGCCGCCAGGCGGTCCAACATCCCAAACCGCAATCTCACGTCGTCCCCTTGTGTCTCATCCACTCATAGAGGCTATGACGGAGGCCCGGCAACGTCCCAGCTCGGCGCGGCCCCAGCACCCAAGTGCGACGAAGATGCGACGTGCGATGCCGGCCCTCGCGACGACGGCGTGCGCCCGAGAGGCAGGCAGGAGAAGATGGAGTCAGCTGAGTGGACGGGGAAGGGGCCTTGCGCCGATGAAGCCTAGTGAAATTCGCGCTGAGCTTGAGCGGCGATCGGCTCGAGATCAGGAAGCTCGTCACGCGGTGGAGGGCCGGTCGGCTGATCCGCGCGCCGAGCTGCGCATAGTTGTCGGCGAGGTGGACGCGTTTTAGTCTCGTTTCCCGTGTCCTGCTGTTGATCAAGGGGAGACCTGCTGATGGAAACCCGGAGCACGTTGTCTGCCAAGGGCGGCCGGATGCTCAGCGAGCACCCCGTCGCAGCAGAGTTCCACCCCAAACGCAACGAGCCGCTGACGCCGGACCAAGTTCCCTATAGCTGGAAGGAGAAGGTCTGGTGGCAGTGCCAGAAGTATCCCGCGCACGTCTGGGACGCAACGCCGAACAACAGGACAAAGAAGACGAGGCCCACGGGTTGTCGTGGCTGCCGCGGGAAGCATCTCGGCGGCAAGGTTCCCTTTGAGAGAAGCCTGGAGGGCCGGTTCCCGGAGATAGCTGCGGAGCTCAACGCCGAGCGATCCGGCTTCACCGCCACTGAAATCCTCTACGGCGCAAAGGCCGAGGCATGGTGGGGATGTCCGAAGTCGTTCGGGCACCCGGACTACCCGATGCCGGTCAACAGCCGAACTAACCAGGCCCAGAAGCAGGGCTGTTCCTACTGCGCAGGGAAGCGCCTGTCACCCGAGCGGTCGCTTGTTTCCATCGCACCTCTGGTCGCTCGGGAGTTCCTGGGTGAGGTGAACGGCACCCCACCCGAGGAGATTTTTTCCCAGGACAACCGGCGATACGTCTGGAGGTGCTCGAAGGTCCCCCCTCATCGTTGGGCGGCGAGCCCGAACAACCGGGTTGGGAAGAAGTCCGGCTGCCCTTATTGCAGTGGTGCCCGAGTTTGGGAGCTCAACCGACTCGGCGACCTCCGCCCGGACCTGATCTCCCAGTGGGACAGCGAGCGCAATGGCCTGCTGACTCCGTGGACCGTCTCCGTCGGGTCGAGCCACTCGGTTCACTGGAAGTGCCCCAAGGGAGACGATCACCGCTGGCAGGCGCGTGTCCACAAGCGTGCCGCGGGTGGTCAGGGTTGCCGGTTCTGTGCTGGCCACGAGGCGTCGGAGACCACGAGTCTGCTGGCCTTGCGACCGGACTTGGCGGCTCAGTTGGATGCCGAGAAGTCCGGGGTCAGCGCCGCCGAGTTGACCCTGGCCAGCAATCAGATGGTCCACTGGATCTGCCCGATCAACCCCGAGGCCCACACCTGGCCGGCGAAGGTCCTCAACCGGACCCTCAACGGCACTGGTTGCCCGGAATGCAACCTGCCAGGCGCGTCAGCGCAGGAGATTCGACTCGCCGCTGAACTCGCCACGGTGCTCGACCTGGACTTCGACCACCACACGATCCGAACAGAAAAGCGCGTCGAGCGCGTGGATATCTATGTGCCCTCATTGTCGCTGATCCTAGAGTTCGACGGCTCTTACTGGCACGAAAGCACGGAAGAGACCGATGCTGAGAAGTCGCAACGGCTTCGCGCGATCGTCAGCCACGTAGTCCGTGTCCGAGAACACCCCCTGGAATGCCTCGATCCGGTCCACGATGTTGTAGTTCCGTTCCAAGCCGCCCCCGAGACGGCAGCGGGCATCGTGCTGGACCACCTCGTCAAGCTCAACGTGATCCCACTCTCCGCTCTCGAGGACTATCGGCTCCTCCCCGGTCCGCGGGCTGCTGTCCGCGCAGAGGAGATCCTGACTGATCTGCGTACTCGCGTCCGCGAACGAAAGGCTGCCAAGAATCAATTGGGACAGCAGGTCGAACCGATCGAAGACGGCGAAGGCCAGAGGTCGCAGCCTTCGCTGACGCTGTGGTGACGCTCAAAGAGACCGCCTCCATGAGGGCATTCGGAGACTTCCGATACCCGACTCCACCATTAGCGGTCTGCCGCCCCGAGACGATCGAGGCCCATCGAGCGTCCATCCACCCGTTGCCGATCCTCCCGCCCCAGCGAGGAATACCGGACCCCGAGCGACGAAGAGTGAGACGCTATCCTGGCCCACTTTGAGAAGCGGACCCTGTCCATCGCCGCCTGCGCACGCGCCTTCGGAACCACCGGGTCGCGCTGCCGGGGTCAAGCTGGAGTTGGCCCGGCGACCGTCGGATCGATCGTGCGACAAACCGGGCGCCAGGTGCTTACCAAGGCAGCGCGGCTGACCGGCTTGGATGCCTTCATGTGTTCGACTCCGGGCGGCATGGGCTGGCGCCCCGCTACTACATCCAGTCGCTGCGGCTGGCCAAAGCCGGGTGCCCGAGCGCTCAGGGCTCACATCCTCGCGGACATGTCGATCCAGGCCTAGGACCTCGGACAAGTCCGTGAGGCGCTGGCCCCGGCCGAAGCTAGCCACCGCGCAGCACGCGACTGCGGCTCACCGTCAACCGCCGCCCGGTGCAGCGTGCTCCAGGCCCGCGCGCACGGACTCGCCGGGGACGCTGCCGCGACCGCGCGCGCGATGACTGCCGCCGAGCAGGAGCTGGCTCGGGCCGATCTGCCCGATGAGCCGACGTGGATCCAGCTTCTTAACGAGGAGCAGTTGGCCGCGGAGATCATGTACGCCTCGCACGACCTGGGGCAGGCCGGGCAGGTCCAGCAGTACGCGCCGACGGTACTGACGAGCTCGGCCGGGATGCAGCGCCGCGAGGTCCTGGCTGCTACAGCCCTGGCCGCGTCGTAGCTTCCGTCGCGACACGGTGCCACGAGCGCAGTCGACGTCGAGCTGGCTTGCAAGATCCTCACTGATGCCCTTCCCTCAGCGGCAGGCCTGACGAGCGCCGGTGGTCTGTCGTCGATCAACGCGGTACGGCGCCAGCTCGCTCCCTATCGCGCACGGGCGAATGTCCACCAGGTCGAGGAAGGCATCAGACAGCTCGCAGGAGTGGCCACCTAAAGTGGTTCGCCGTGCCCATTCTTCTGGACGACGCCATCGTAATCGCGTGCCGGCACAACCAGCTCGATGCCCGCGCAGCCCGTCTGATCCACCATTACAGCAACGCGGTCTATCTGCTGCCTGCCGTGCCGGCGATTGCCCGGATCTCGCCGGGCGCGGATCCCGCTGGGCTGCGCGCTACGCAGATCGTCACCGGCTGGCTCGGGCAGCAAGGGTTCGCTGCCACCACGCCCCTGCCCGGTACCGAGCTGGTCGAAGTCGGTACCAACGCCGTCACCTTCTGGACCTACTACCCCCAGCCCGGCCCGGAGGTCGAACCGCTGACGTCGCGCCATCTGGGCGCGCTGGTCCGCACGCTCCACGACACCGGCGAACCACCAGCAGCGCTGCCGGAGTGGCAACCTCTTGAATCCCTCAGCCAGGCCCTGGAATCACCAGCGGCACCAGAGGCACTCAACGCCGAGGAGCTCGACTGGCTCTGCCAGCGGATTACCGAGATCCGCGCACAACTGGCCGAGCTCGACTGGCCGCTCGGTCGCGGGCTGATCCACGCAGACGCCTGGGCAGGCAATCTGCTGTGGGACACCACGCGCGGCACGCGACGGCCTATCTTGGGCGACTGGGACAACGTCAGCCACGGCCCGCGCGAGGTTGACCTGATCCCAACCTGGCATGCCGCCATCCGCTACGGCCGCGACGAGGCCTGGATCAAGGACTTCGTCGACCGCTACGGCTACGACCTGCGCGACTGGGCCGGCTACGACGTGCTTCTCGCCATGCGCGACCTGGCGCAGATCCCCGGACCACTGCGCCGATCGGCCAACCCACCCCACGCCGCGGCACTTCGCCAGAGACTCAATGCGATCCGCGCCGACGACCGGACCAGCACCTGGGTCGCGCTATAGGCCGCTGAGGTCCTACACGGGTCAGGTTATCCCACACCGCGGTTCACTTGCGGCGTCGCACCAGCTGCAGAGGCGGGCTCTCGCCTGCCCAGGCTGGGCTCCTGTTGGGGCTGCGTGGCATGCTGCCTGGTACTCCTCTCAGTGCAACCTTCGGGGCTGCGCGAAACAGTTGCCGTAGGCCCTGATGCTGTAGCTCGAGCGGCGTCAGATCGCCGCAGCATTGGGCATGCCAGCCCATCCGAACGCCGCGGCGAGTCGTTGCCTCCCCGCTGCACCGACTATCCCTCTCCTCGCGCTTTCGCGCGGGTCCGCCAAGATGCCCGCACTCTCTTTCATACCGGGTGTGCGGGCATCTCCCTTGCAACCAGCAACGACCTAGACGACCGGCGGCTGGCCGTGTCTCCGCCCTCGAGACAGTGAGCCACATCGTCGTCAAGGATCGCCTGATCGCCGCAGCCCTCACCTGCCGCACGCTGACACTCCCTGCTCTCAGCCTCCACGGCTAACGGGCGCTGCCAGGCTCCACCGGCACCGGCACACATCGACACCAAGGTCACGGTTGGTATCGTTGCGGTGATATTCCGTAGTCGTCGGAGGGGAAGGGCTGCTTGATGGAGTGCTCGTCGGCAGCGGTTCGAGCGCACGCTGGAGCGAGGTAGGTGCGCGACTTTCGACCTGGGCGCGATGGCCGTCTCGATCAGTCCGCCGGTCGGAATCCGGACGAAGGCGACGATGGCGAATCGGCGCGGGACCGTACGGAGCGTGCTCCCGATCGGCCGGCAGATCGGGCGATTGAAGCTCGCGAGCGCCACATGGACGAACAGGTGCTGCGGGCTCGGCGCCGAGAGCGGGACTCGCGGATCGCCGCGGCGGCTGAGCGGGGTGTCAGCCGCGAGGAGTTCGAAGTCAGAGAGGCCGATGCGGCTGAGGACGCGCGGTGTGCGCATGAGTTGGAGGTAGCTCGGTATGAGGTGAGGCAGGGGCCGCCGGAGTACGTCGGGACTGTGAAGGTGAGCGACGCGGAGAAGGAGGCGTTCTGGGCCGAACGGATCGCGAGGCAGGAGAAGGCCTTGCAGCGGTTCCGGTCCGAATCGGTCGAGGGTCCTGACAGTCATCCGATCGATCCGGAGCGGCATCGTGATTTCGTGGCGGGTTCGTGGCGGCAAGGTGATCCGCCGTTCCCGCCGGGCGATCTCGGCCGGCGGGACGAGTTGGTCTACACACGCCGAGAGCCAAGTGAGCGGCACAGGCCTGCCAGTTCGGACGGCGCGGACTCGAAGACGAGGCCGGAGTTGGCCGGTGAGACCGTTCCGGTGAAGGAGCAGCTCTCGGAGCGGTTTCCTGACGGTGTTCGCTACGACGATGCTGGCCGTCCCGACCTGTCACGGTATGCCAGCAAGACGGTTCGGCTGGACAACGGCTACGACGACCCCGGCAGCGCTGAGCGCCCTGGCGCTGACGCCCGCGCCAATGAACTATTCGGTTGGACCAGCACCCCGGAGGGCATGTCTTGGCACAAGGCCGGTGACGGCCGAACGGTGCTGCTGGTCGACTCTGAGCTCCACGACGAGTTCGGGCCGGACGATCGCACTGAGGGCGGTGCGAGCGAGCAGCAGGGGCCTCCCGGCGACGCGGCCGAGAACTCCGTCGAGAGCAGGGCTGACGCCCAGTACTCACACGGTGCGACTGATCGTCAGGATGCGGCGGAGAGCGACGACATGATTGACGGCGTCGACGCTGCGGCAGCGCTGGTGGTTCGTGGGGATGCCGCCTTGGCGGGGCTGTCGTTCGATCCGTCGAAGCGCGCCGAGGAGCTTGGTGATTGCTTCCGTCCGGGCGCGTACGACGTACACCGGGTGCTCGATCAGATGCCTCGAGTTGAGGCGGGCGACCTGGTGCGCACGGTGCAGCGTGCTGCGGACCTCGGTGCGCGTGTCGACATGCGGGAGGAGCATCCGGTCCTCGCCGTTCGGTGGGACGCCCGCGATGCAGCGACATTCACGGATTGCGAGTCGCTCGAGGCGTTCCTCGACCGCGGACCTGCCTCGGAGACTGCAAGCGGCTCGGAGCTGTCGGCGCCGATGTCGCGTGCTGACACGTCGGCTGGAGTCTTGGCTGGGTTCGAGGAGAACCTGTGGATGGATCCCGAGAAGCGCCGGAGCTGGGTCGAGGAGCGACTGGCGGATCCGACGCATACGAAGGCAGTCACGTCGGATTTGGAGTGGGCGCGCTACCAGAGGGCACGAGTTGGAGATGTCGAGGTGGAATTGGAGACGGCTGAACCTGGTAGCACGATCTGGGCGGATGGTTTGGAGATCGACCCAGACGCGGTGGTTGTGGTGGAGGTGAAGTATGTGATGCGACCGGATCGCAGTCTGTACGAGGGGAAGGTCCCGGAGCGCATGCTCGACGTGTTGCTGTATCCGTTCGACGACGAGATGGAACGCTACGCGAGTGTCGTGCAGCACAACGCCAACCCGGTCGAGAGGATCAGGCTCGTGACAAGTACCGATGCCGCGGCGCGCTTCCTCGGGGAGCGGGCGCGAAAGATCCTTGGCGAGGACATCGACCTGGACGTCCAGGTCTGGCAGGAAGAGGAACGCTGATGCCGAACATCATCATTCTGTCTCCCGACTCTGCCGCCTTCGACCTGGCCAAAGAACGGTTCGAGGAATCGGTCGTCGCAGGCTTCGGTAGTCAGGCGACGTCACTCGTGGAGCGCGCAGGCGACGAGTCCCCGGTGGATGTCGCGGCGCGCATCGACCGCCCCGACGAGCCCGCGTTCCAGATCTTTCACTTCCGCACCCGCGACGGCATCTCCACCGACGGCACCGCCGACCAGGCGATCGAGGTCATGCTGTGGATGCGGTCTGTCCTTCCCGAGGATCCCGGGGGGCGGATCTGGGCTGTCGACGAGGCGTACAACGGACACGTTGAGCTGACGCCGGGGATGACCGCGGACGACATCAAGTCGGGCTGGGTCGACCACGCGGAGAATCCACCCGAGTAGAGCTCGGCGAACCACCTGAATCGCCCCGGGTTTCGTGGAGGCTCGGCTATCTGGAACCGTTCCCGGTCAGGACGGGTGTCTCAGGGTAGTGCTCGGTGGTGGTCTGGGCACAGTGGTTGGTCTCGAACTCGGCGGGTGGCACGAGGCCGAGCTCGCCGTGAAGCCTTCGGTGGCTGAACCAGTCGACCTATTCGCCGACCGCGATCTCGACGTCGGCCACGGACTTTCAGCCGACCGCCTTTCTGTGCGGGTCGCACGAGAGCCTGTTCGTTTGCAGCGTCGTACTCAGCCCTCGCGTCACCACCCACGAGTCAGAACACTGATTGGGAGTTCTGACTCAGCAGTGCCACGACATCAAGGCTCATCATCGGTCTCGACGCGGCCGAGCCGCTGGACGATCAGGTCGTCCAGACTGGTCGGCGTCCAGGGCTCGTCGGCGAGTAGGTAGCTTCGAAGCAGCTTGCGGAGCAGAAACACTCCCATGTGGTTCGTCGAGTACTCGGAGTCCTCGAACCGAACCTTCGAGTTCTTCGGCGTGCTTCCGTGAACGATTTGGGATCGCTGCGTGTAGACCTGTTTGAGGAGCTGATAGACAGCGTCGGAGCGGAACTCTCCAGCCAAGGCGGCAGCGGCCCGCTGTGACATTCTGTGCGTCAGCTCATCTCGGCCGTGGCTCAACAGCGCTTCGATGCCGATGGTTGCGTCGAGGATCTCGTCCTCGATGTCTGCGCGAAAGGTCGATCGGAAGCATCTGCGTGCGGCGAGTTGGACGTTCTTCGGTGCTCTGGTCAGGGCTGCCAGGACGGCTGCGATCTCTGCCGTCGCATCCTTGGAGATGGGTTCTTTCGACCGCAACCAGCCACCGTCGAAGCTGTCCGGATACGCCTTCGTCGTTACGGCTCTCCAGACGTGCGGTAGATCGCCGATCCAGCCGGACCAGGAAACCCAGCTATCCGCTCTCACGAGAACCTGCGCATAGCCGGTTCTCTTGCCGGTCACCAAGTGGATACATTCGAGAACTCGCTCGACAGTCTCGAGCGGTACAGGCGACCGATCGGCACCGCGCTGAAGTATTGGCGGCCACATCGTGTTAGGAAACACGACATCGCGTTGAACGATCGCGTGCGTTGCCGCTGCTGCGATCCACGGTGACGCGGCTTCCTCGTACATCTGATTCAGCGCACGTGCACGCTGCAGTTCCACGCCAATCGGTTCAAGCCAGAACGAACCCAGCAGATGGACCGGCTCAGACGCATCGAAGGCAGTCAGTACCAGAGGGACAATGATGTCGCCGGCGAGCTCCGTCGCGAACCGACCACGCTCGACCTGAAGGTAGAGATCGAGCAGACTGTCCTCGTCCTCGGCACCCAGGGACTCTGCGCGACCGAGAATGTCGCCGACAATCGACAGGAACTCGATCTGTAAGTAACGCGTACGGCGATCTGGATCTGCGACTTCATAGAGGTAAGTCAGCCTTTTGGCGAACTCGATGTCCCGCTCGGCGAGATCAACTGCGGCTCGCATTCCCTGTGCCAGTGCAGGAACTTCGTCGACCAGCACCTTCGACATCTGGCCGGACTCTGCTGAGAAGAGTGAGCGCCAGTTCGGTGATCCTTCAGCGAACATTCGATCAGCAACGATGAGCGGCCAGCCCGTGTCGCTTTCGGGGTACTTGCGCTCGTCGATCCGTTCCACATAGCGATTCGACTCGAGGTACTGCCTCCCGGCCTCCCGTGCCGGTTCTAGCGTCGGGCGGACAACGTCCCAGAAGTCTTGCCTGATCAGTTCGCGCACATGCAGAACGTACCGTCGACCTGGAGGCTGGTGGCAATTATGCAGTCTGTCGGCAGGTTGTGCACACCGTGAGATAGTCGCCGGTCTTGCTCGCGGAGCGATCGTCTGCAGGGGCCGACGCGAGGCTCAGACGCTCGACGTCCGAGCCGCAGACGGAGCAGCGCCAGTTGTCTCGGTCATAGACCCGTTTACGCGTCTCGGGGCTGACGTCTACTGGGTCTGGCCCGATGGAGTCGAAGAGGGTCTCGGGTTCCCGGATGTTGTTGAGGACGGAGATGACGAGCCATGTGGTTCGTTGATTGTTCATGTTCCCGACCAGCAGGGACGACGACGGTTTCAGGTGGAGAGCGTCCGGCAGGTTCTCACGGAAGTACTGGTCATCATGTTTGCGTTGCAGTTCGAAGCATCCCCAGTCCCGGAGCATAAGGTTGTGGTTGCCGCACTCGTCGCGGAACCTCAGGCGGGGCATCCACCGGAATCGGCGGGCACCCGATGCTGACTCGTTCTCGCCGCCGTCGAACAAGGTCAGTTGAGCGCCTGAGGCGTCCGATTGCTTGTTCTCCTCGAAGTCGACGGAGATCGCGTCCGGCTGCAGGATGGCGAGGCTGAGGCGCTTCCTGTTCGCTTCCTGGATGCTGCCGATCGTGTAGCGCGAGAGCAGAGACGCGCGAGCTGACTCGGAGACGGCTTTGGCGGAAGGTTCGAAGCGGTAGTTGATCCATTGATGCTGGTTCTGGTCACGGTTTCCCGCGATACGGAACGACTCCTTGCGGCTGTCCGCGGGGTTCCGTTCGAGCTGCACGCGGCTGACTCCCCAGCGGCGCGGAGCGTTTCTCCGAGCGAGTGGGTAGATCCGGATCAGGCTTCCGTATTCTGTGCTGACACCTGCTGAACAAACGAAGACTCGTCCGTCGCTGTTGGGCTCCGGCACGGTGGTGCCGAGCATGACGAAATCTTCGATGATCACCATGCCTACCATTCGGCCGTTCGGCGGTGGCGTTGGGCGGCGGGCAGTGTCATGGCTGGCCTGCCAGCCGCTTCAAGGTGTCGGCATGGCAGGGTTCGGGGGCGCACCAGCATCCCAGCGCCTTCCCGCGCAGCTCGGCGATCCTGCTTAACAGCGAGGGTTTGTGCGGCAGATAGTGGGTTGCGTAGTTCTCGATCACTGTGGACCGATCACCGTCGTACGGAAGCTCGAACGGGTTGCCCCACTCGGTGCTCCGGTCGACTGCAACGAAGGTACCGTTGGCCTTGGCCCAGTTCACCAGGTTGGCATGATTGTCGCGCATACTCACTACTACGGCCTCGCCGGCCTGCAGGGCTTTGTAAAGTCGCTGTTCGTCAGTTGACCACGTCGAAACATCGTGATGCTTCTTAATTTCTTCCGCGCGTTCGACCAGTCGTACGCGCATCCGGGCACCGGAGACATTCCCGGTCTCGTCGATCTCGTCCAAAGCGGCTCGGGCAGCCTGCCGCACTCGTTCGGGCCGCGATGGGTCCTCGGCTATCAGCTTTACCTCGCCGACCTTTTCGAGCGTCTTGTACCGGCCGGCACTTCCGCTCACGATGTCCGCGATGGCACCGCGGTCCTTGCCAGACACGGTCGGCTTACCGCTCGTGTTGCCAGCGTTGGCTGCGGCCAATGCTACGAGCGCCTCGTAGAGAGTGTGCTCCTCGGTCAGTGTGAAGGACTTGCGACAGGTATTCTCATCACGTTCGGCACGAAGGAGCTCTGCTGCGCCGTTCAGGTCGTCGACGACCTTTGCCTCGATCTCGGACCAGCCGAGCTGTGTTGCTGCTGCGAGGCGTCGCCCGCCGGCAATCAGACGTAGTTCGGAGTTGACCACAATCGGCTGTAGCTGGCCAATCTCCTTCATCGAATTGGCGAGAGAATCGATATCGCCGAAATTGGTTCGGTGGCGATCAACCACCTTGATCTCGGCAAGTTCAACCATCATCGCGCGTTCGATCCTCTTCTGCTCCGGCAGTGCTACTGGCTGTCACTCAGTCATGGTGCCGCCTGGTGGTTCGACTGGCAACCGGTAGGCCGTCGCGCCTGACTATTTGGTCAGTTGACGCTCTTGGACCTGAGAATTGGCAACTGTTGATCGCGTCGAAGGGTTTGGTGCCGGCGTTGAGGATCCAGGCGTATGCCCTGCTCGCGCCGTCCGGTAGTCGCCCGAAGATCCGTACGAGCCGCAGGAGCGCGCGGATGATCAGATACCCGAGCAACATGTGGAACAGCAACTGCCGGTTGGTCCACCGCGTGCCGTTCGACCTCCGGCGCAGGCTGGCGGCGTCGGCAAGTTCGACGAGCTCGTGGAACTCCTGTCGAGCCCGCTCCCAGTCCTCGTGCACCGGAGCACGGTCCATATCTCATGGTCAGCCGGGATCATCTCCGTGCCAACCTCCAGACATCCGTAGAGCGACAACAGCATCTTGTCGAAGAGTGAATCGACAACCTAACGTTGTCGCATGGAACTGAGTGCTCAGGCGCTGATCGAGATGGTCGTCGATCAGGCGCCGTCGCAGGACCCGTTGGTGGTGCTCGAGACCGCGGTTGCGGTTGCCGCTCAGGTCGGTGGGATCGCCGACGTGATGGTCGATCACTATGTCGGCGCCGCGCGCGCCGCGGGGCTGTCCTGGACAGAGATCGGTGAGCGGCTCGGCGTCTCGAAGCAGGCGGCGCGGCAGCGGTTCTCGCCGCGATTGGACGGTGGTACGTCGGTCGCTGGTGAGCTGCCTGCCTTGGCGCCGCGTTTGGTCGCCTGTGTCGACGTGGCGCGCTCCGCAGCTGATGCCGAGCACAGTGTCCCCGGCACGCAGCATCTTCTGCTTGGTCTGCTGCACGTTGGGGTGGCGGCGAACGTGCTGGATCGCCTCGGTGTCACGCGGGAGGCGGTGACGGAGGCGTCCGGACGGCTGCTGTCGGCACGCGACGCGAGCGGAGGCGAGCGGCTGATCGGCGACGGTGAGGCGGACAGCGCTTTGGAGGCTGCGCGGCGGTTCGCGGCCGGGCGTAGTCAGAACCTGACGCGGACCGAGCACCTTCTGTTCGTACTCGCCTTGGACCCCGGGTCGTCGGCCCGGCGGGTGCTGGACAGCCTGGGAGTCGAGCTGGCCCGGGTGAAGAAGGAACTTGCCGACCTGATTCCGCCGCCAGCACGGTCTGGCCGGCGCGGCCGCCGTACCGGGAAGCCGGACCGGGACGGTCGGGCGTGCTCGTTCTGTGGCTGCAGCGACACCGGCCGGGCGATGGTGAACGGGCCGGGCGTGCGGATCTGCAGCGAGTGCGTCGTACTGGCATCGGACATCGTCGGAGCTCAGCGGTTGACTCCGTAGTTGGGTACAGGGTTCACGATGGGGGTATGCGTACGAGCGAGCTGGCCGATCAGGTTGGGGTGAACACCCAGACACTGCGGTACTACGAGCGGCGCGGGCTGCTGGAGGCGCCTCCGCGCACTGTCGGCGGTTACCGCGACTATCCGGTCTCTGCGGTCGACCTGCTGCGGTTCGTGAAGCGGGCGCAGGAGCTGGGGTTCACGCTGGACGAGGTGGAGGAGTTGCTGCACCTGGACGGTGGGGGACCGGACGGATGTGATGCGGCGCGGGCCTTGGCTGAGCATCGTCGCGATGACCTCGCGGCCCGGATCGCGGACCTGCAGCGGATGCACGACTCGTTGTCTGCGCTCGTCGAGACTTGCGATCTGCCGCGGGCCGATCGTCGGTGTGCGTTGCTGGCGGCGATCCGATGAGGCTGGAGGTGCTGCACGTCCCGGACTGCCCGAACCTGGCTCCGTTGCTGGAGCGCGTCGCGCAGGTCACGGATCTGCCGGTAACGACTCGGGTGATCGAGAGTGACGCGGCCGCGGCGCGATACGGGATGGCCGGCTCTCCGACGCTGCTCGTCGACGGCGTCGATCCGTTTGCCGAGGCTGGGGAGTGCGGCTGCGGTGTGTCTTGCCGCCTGTACCGGGACGAGGACGGATGGATCGTGCCTGCACCGTCGGTCGCTCAACTTCGTGATGCGCTCGGGGACAGGGTCGCGCCTGTCGAGGTACTCAGCGAGTGGCGGCGGCGTGCCCTGCCGTTGGACCCGGCCGAGCGGGCGGCGCACCAACGGATTCTGCGGTCGTTCGCCGCCACCGGACAGCCACCTGATGACGTTCCGAGCGGCGTACTCCGCGCACTGCATGACGTGGACGCGATCCGGCTGACGCCGACGGGTGAGATCGCCGTCGCCTACCCGTTCTCCGCAGTGCCGACGCGGCACCGGGTGCGGATCGGCGATCGGGCGGACGTGTACGCGATGTGCGCGATCGACGCGTTGGGCATCGCACCGATGCTCGGTGAGAACACCGTGATCGAGTCGATCGATGTGACCACCGGCGAACCGATCCGGGTGGTGACGCGGGATCGCCGCAGTAGCTGGGAACCGGCTGAGGTGGTCGCGTTCGTCGGCGCCGAAGCCGGCGGTGGACCGTCCGCGGACTGCTGTTGCGACTATTTGAACTTCTTCACAGATCGTTCGTCGGCGCAGGCGTGGGTCGACGGGCATCCGGCCGTACCGGGCGAGGTCCTCGATCGGCAGCAGGCCGAAGCGCTCGCCACCAGACTCTTCGGGCATCTCCTGGTCGAAGACATCTCAGGGCAGATGGCGGTTGATCCTGTGCAGTAGCGGGCCGATGAGGCGCTTGTGGTGCCAGTCGTGGGCGATCACCCACTCGCGCAGCCGCCGTACTCCGATCCGCAGGCTCGCTGTCGGCGTCGGCCGGACCTCGTCCTCGCGCTGGCCGGCGCGCTGCCTGATGTCCACCGCGCACCGAAGACAGATCGCAACCTCAGGATGAGCACCGAGCCGCACCAATTCGCGCTCGTCGTACTCCCCGTCACAACACCAACACCTCACCGACACAGGTGGCGGCGACTCCTCCAAGCTGGTCACATGACCATCATGGCTGCATCGCTCCCCGGAGGAGCCGATCGGCCGCGGCTGTCTTGCTCGAGCGAAGATCGGCTGGGCTCGATACGCTGGTTTGACCATGACCGTGGAACCGATCCGTGCCGAAGTCCCGATTCGGACCTGCTATGTCGCCGAGTCGGAGGACGGCCGATCGACGGAAGCGGCCGAAAACGTCAGGCTCATCCTGGCGGAACTGCAGATCGGAATGACCGGTCCGGAGGCGATCGACTCACTGCCCCGTACCGCGGGCGCAGGCCCGGCACGACCAGACTTCGGTGTCTTCGTCCTGACTCGGGTACTGACTCCGATCCTCGTCTATGAGATCGGTCTACTGGTCGGAGCCCGCAAGCCAGTACTGCTGATCACCGTGGATGAAGTCGACCTGCCCCTACCACTGCGTGAGCTGCCGCAGTTGGCGTGGCCGCTCAGCCGCGACGCGTTGGCATTTCAGCTCTGGGCCTTCGTACGATCGCAGGTTCCGCTACGGAAGCTGCGATCCGGAAAGCGGCGGCAGCTACCACCATCGCCTGCAGAGTTGCAGCCCGAACTGATCCGTGAGCAGGAAACCACGCAGTCCGGCTGGGCGCAGTGGCAATCTGGCACTCACCTGGAACGGGAAACCGCATTGGCTCTGGCCTCGGCTCCTTTCAAGGTCGCGCCGATGTTTTCCTTGCTGCCAGAAGAGGCGCGCGACAGCTGGGCAGACGCAGGTCTCTGGGTACCGGAGATCGGCCCGATGAACCCTGTCGTTCTCGAACTCAAGTCGACTCGTACAGCTGACAGCACCGAGGCGATCCATCAACTGGCGAGGCTCATCCAAGGGGCGGGACTACATCTGGGACTTCTCATAGTCCCAGACCATCTGAAAGATCCCCGAACGATCCTTGTCGACGACGTGGCTATCGTGCGGGCACCAGTCCGCCTGTTGCAGGACCTTTCCCCAGAGGGGGAACTGAGGGGAACCCTTCGTCGTGCACGCAATCGACTCGTGCACGGCAAAGTCGACTGAAGGATGGCTGTCATAGCAGCCGGCAGAGTTGCCGGGTTCCTTCAGCACGGCGACGTCGCGTCATCGACGACGGCCAAGGGACGCGCCCTGGAGGATGCTGTCGCATATCTCTTCGGACGGATGCCTGGACTCACCCTGTTTGCGCGCGACGAGATCGACGTCTTCGGCTGCGCGGAAGTCGACCTGTGCTTTTCCAATGACCATCTGAAGAGTCAGCTCGGCTTCCTCGACTGGGGGCTGATCATCGAGTGCAAGAACCTCGCCAGGCCGGTGGGGAGTGCCGACGTGGACTACTTCCGGACGCGCCTGCGGGACAAAGGCGCCCGGTCCGGACTTCTCGTTGCCGCGGGCGGGTTGACAGGTGGTCAAGGAACTCACGCATTTCATGCCATCGAGACTGCGCTGTCCGATGGGGTGCACATCTTGGTTCTAACCCGCGAAGAGATCGAGCGAGTTCGGACCACCCAGGAGTTGGCGGGCTTACTCCTCGGCCGCTACATGGAGCTGAAGTCTCGAGGCACATTGACTTTGTGAGCGTCCAAAGCCCCGGCAGGCGGACAACCCGCCGGCTTGCTCATCGAGATGGCACAACGCGAACGTTGCCACGCAGCACGTTTGCTAGGCGTCGTGCCGCCCACTGGTGCAGAAGGTGTCTGGATCACCCCTGTGTCTGTGGGAGTCAGCACTGCGAGTTGATCCTGCCGATGCTGCTGGGATCACGCCCGCGTCTGCAACGAAGGACTCGCTCTGGCCCGGGCTCCGGGTGATTCCCGCGTGTGCGGGGAGGACGATTCTGCTGGTGGAGCATGGTCACGTTGACGGACTCGGCCCTGCGTGTGCACGGAAGTTGGTGCCTGTCGGAGTATTCGTCGGGATCCGGGGGCGTTGGCCGGACTCCACGACCGCATGCCCATGGCGATCGCCCGAACCGCTGGGCCGAGTGGCTCGATCCCCGCAACCACGACGTCGACCAGCTCCGCGGCCTCATGGCGCCGCCGGTCGACGGAAGCCTCAACGTGTACGCGGGTGTCGGAGGCCGTGAACAACGTGCGGAACAACGGGTCCGAACTGCTGGAACCACTGCCTGTGTCGCGGTGGCAGACCGAGAAGTTCAGGCCTGGTCGCCAGCTGCGTCGCGGGTCTTCAGACGCTTTGCCAGCCCTTGCCTGGTGAGGCCCAGCGCGGCCGCCATCTCCCGGAGAGACACCCCGTTCTCGAGCCCGTAGAGGATCCACGTATCGAGCTCGTGCTCCAACTGCTCACGCATGCCCACCAGCTTCTCCAGGGCAAACATGAGCGAGACGTCCTCCTGGTTCATCCTGGCCCAGCCCGCCAGGCTATCGCCCGCTGCAGCGAGGTACCAGCGAATCGCGATCCGGCCGGACGGATCCGCCTCTACACCCGCGTCATCGGATTCTTCGAGTGATTCCCACCACGCCTCAGAGAGGGGAGGATCGGGCTGGGGATCGGGGGTAAGTGCACGCCGAGTCATGCCAGGCAACTTTAGTTGCCTAACGCTTTCCGCGTCCTGTCAGGCTGTTCTACGAGACGGCGCGGCTGGCTGTGAAAACAGACGGCCCCCGCGCCAACGGGAGCCGTCTCGACCCCGAAGTGCAGCGCAAACCGAACTGGAGGTCCTGTCCTTGAGCGTAAACGATCCTCAGCTGGAGCAACAGCGGTCCAAGGTCAAGCGCTTCATGCGCCAACGCCCACGCCGGACTCTCGCAATCATCGTGGCTATCGCCGCGACGCTGGCTCTCATCACCTTGATCTGGCCAACGTTGGCTGGCGCCATCGCCCTGTTCGCGGCGCTGTTGGCCGCCCTCGCGCAGGTTGTCGAGTGCTGCAGGAAGTAGCAGAGGACCGGTCGGCCAGCCCCGGCGCTCCTGGTCGCTGGCTCTACCCGTGCCGGTCGCGCCGCCCGCACAGCCAATGGAGACCGCGTCGAGTCCACCCTCGACCGGCTGGCCACGATGCAACCGGGTCGGGGACATTCTCCTCGCGGCCAGTTGCCAGAGCTGCGCCGAGCATGACGGCTGAGCTGCACAGGCCGCACATGACGATCCGCGCCTCGTGAGATTGGCAACGCTCGCAGTGTCGAGCCAGACAGTTGACAGTCCTTCGCGGTGCAGCCAGCTCGTGCTTGCTGGACGGGCTGTGCCCGCAGGTCGGGCACGGAGGGTGATCGTTCGCCGTACCGTCGCGGCGGCGGTGACAGCCAGGAGCTTGAGCGAAGCGGGTGGGCTCGGTATGGCGGGGGTGCGGAGTTCCGGTACGTACTTGTAGATCGTCGAGCGGCTGACGCCGAGCAGTTTGGCGATCGAGGTCACGGAGTGCTCGGGTTCGACGAGAAGGGTTCGGGCCGAGTGCACCTGGTCTGGTGTCATCGCCGGCGGCCGGCCAAGCCGTGTGCCCCGCGCTCGGGCCGCGGCCGGGCCTTCGTGCGTACCTTCCACGATGAGCTCGCGGATGAACTCGGCGAGCGCGGCGAAGATGTGGAACACGAGCCGGCCGCCAGGGTCGTGGTGTCGATCGCCTTGTGCAGCGACCGGAACCCGCCGCCGCTGCGCCGAAGGTTCCCGACGATGCTGAGCAAATCCTGCAACGACCTGGCCAGCCGATCGAGGCTCGGCACGACGAGCGTATCGCCCGGGCGCAGGTGTCGATGTTTGAAGTCGTTTGCACAGATGTCCGTACTCGTCTGCACAGCAGCGGATGTGCCGCGCTAGAACTTGTTGCGACACCCCGAAGCGCTGGCCGAAATCCCTACCTGGTCCCAACCCCGCCGTCACCACCTAGAACGTCATTCCCTCGGACCCAGAACCCCTACTCACCTACACAACAGCCACAACTTGCGCGCGCACCCTTACCGCCCACCTCACCTGAGGAACCTCGCTGCTTGAGGGGCCGAGAAGGGAAGCGGATACTCGGCCCCATGGTGGGGAAGGTGTGGTTGGGGGTGGTGCTGGTGCTCGCTCTCGGAGGGTGTGGGTCCGAGGCAGCGCCGGGCTCTGCTCCCAGTAGTACGTCGGCTCCTCGGCCGGCGTGGAAGACACCGGAGGGTGATCTGGTGCCGCAAGCTGAGCCCACACAAGCGTTTGTGGAGCGCGCGGGAGTGGTGGCGCGGGTCGTGCGGGCGGCGGGGATTCCGGCGCCGGTGACCGGGGTCTTCTTGTACTCGACGCGGACGCCGGGGCTCGGGTTCGACACCGGGCAGCAGAAGATCTCGTGGATGTCCGGGCGGGTTGCCTTCGCGGACGGGGTCCAGTTCGCGGAAGGTGGTACGACGCGGGTCGATTTCGCGGACGGGTCGAACGAGACGATGCAGGTGCTCGACGCTCAGCAAGCTCTGACCGAGGCGATCGGACCTCCGAACGACATGTGCGAGAGGATGCCGAGCTGCGAAACGCTCACGATCACCGGCGGCTCGTTGACGACGACCGACGTGGAGACCAGCCATGGCCGGGCGACCGTGCCGGCTTGGTCCTTCACGGTGCAAGGCCTGTCGAGACCTGTTGTCGCCGTCGCAGCCCCCGCGGATGTGCTCAAGTCGCTGCAGTGGCCCGACCCGCTACCCGGTCTCGCCCGGCTCGAGCAGGGTCTGCTCCGCGTCGGCGTTCTCGACTGGGTCGACGGCAAGACCCTCAGTTTCGAGGTCAGCCACGGACTCTATGAGACCGACCTCCGGGCCCACGTCGTCGAGTACGACGATCTGGTGGTCATCGGCGGCAGTCACGGTCCATTACTCCCGGGCGGTGCGGACGTCGGGAAGACATCGACCGCGGTCGTCACCCTCGGCAAGCCGCTCGGCGACCGGGCCGTCATCGCCGCGGACACCGGCGTACGTCTCACGCCGTACCCGTACCTCAGAAAGTGATGGAGGTGAAGGCTCGGTTTTGGCCGCTGAGGGCTCGTTCGACGGGGAGGCGTTCCAGGGAGGAGGCGCCGTAGAAGCCGTGGTTGCCGGTGGTTTGCGGGGACGCACTCGGCGTCGGCGGGTTCGGCGACCGGGCCGCCGTAGACCAGGGTTCGAAGTCGTCTGCACGGATGTCCGGAGTCGTCTGGACGGGCCACCGCTTGCCACTGTTGGCGCAACCTCTTGGTACTCAGCGGCGCGGGTTGGCTGAGCCACAGCCAACCCACCGACGTTGCCTTCCCGGGACGTTTCCGTCCTCGGATCCCTTGCTCGGCGGAGGCGCTTTTACGACTCAGCGTTGCGGATGGTGAGGCCGCGTCGCTGCCGGGCGGGGGGTACCAGCGCCAAGGGCAGGAAGATGATTCGCGTGCCTGGCAGGCTCACGGGAATGCAGTGCCGTGCGGCGAGTTGCGGCTGAGGTCAGGAGATGCGATAGAGGGAGCCGCCGGCGGAGATGCCGATGGATGTGCGGACGCTGCCGAGGGACAGGTCGATGATGGTTGTGGTGCCGGATGTGCGGACGGCGTAGGTGACGCCTTGGGTTGCTCTGGTGGGGACGATGAAGGAGAGGATAGAGGCGGTGTAGCCGGACCGGGCGAACATCAGGGTGGGGGCGGGGTTGCGGGTGGTGATGTTGGGGTAGTGCCAGCCCTGGATGGGGTTGGTCTGGCCTTGTTTGATCAGGATCGCGCCGGGGGGGAGGGCCTGTTTGTAGGGCACTTGGAACAGGATTGTTCGGGTCACGTCGCCGGGCTTCATCGCGAGCGCGGTGGTGCGGGAGTAGACGGTGGCGTTCTGGTCCGACGGTAGGTGCCACAGGGTCTGGAACTGCTGGGCCGTGGTCGAGGTCGCGCGGTCCAGCGCCATGATCAGGTCGGGGTCTTTCAGCACGAGCACGGCCCGGGTGCGGTTGATCCCTGCACCTGGGACGTCGGTGAACTCGTAGAACTCCGACGTCGCACCAGTCGCTGAGCGGGTCAGCTTCGTGGCCGGGTACTTCTCCGCCGAGAGTGGTGTCGTCATCGTGCTGGCCGAGAATTGGCCTTTGGCCCAGGTCCGCCACACGTCGTTCTGGTAGCCGGCGTGGCCACCGGTGATGAGGATGTCGCGGCCACGGGCGGTGTAGGTGATGCCGGTGTGGTCGCTGTGGCCGTGCAGGGCGCGCGCCGGCCCGAAGCGGATGCTGTACGTGGATTCTTGCGAGAATGGGCGGGTTTGTCCCCAGCCGGTCCGTCCGAAGATGTAGCCCGCGGAGTAGATGCCGACGCGCTGCTGCGGGGCAACTCCTTTGGTGCCGAGGGATCCGGCGTATTCGGCGGAGGTTCCGGGGAATTGGCCGGTGGCGATCAGCTCGGAGTCGCCGATCTGGTGCAGCTTGCCCAGCGAGTTCGTCGCGAGCGCGAGCCACTCAGCCAGCTTCGCGCGCCTGTCGGTGATGGTCGTGCCGGGATCGACTCCGCAGTTCTGCAGAACCGTGACGGCCCGTCCCCACAGCGCGTAGTTGAACTGCGCATATCCCGTCGACTGCTCGTTGGTCGCTCCCTGGTCGTCGATCGAGGTGGTGATGCCTGCGGCGAGGCGGTCCTGCGCGGTCTGTTTGTAGTCGGCGCGGTCCAGCGTGCAGCCGACACCGAACAGCGCGATGCTTTCGTCGGTGCCGTGGTTCCAGGCGCCGGACCAGTTCGCGGTCAGGAACGAGGCGTGGTCGATCAGCGCCTGGTCGAGCCAGGTGTAGTCCGGCGGCAGTGTGGTTTGCGCGAGCCCGGACAAGACGGCCTGGCGCAGACAGACCAGCACGTTGGTCCGGTGCATCGTGGACTCCCACGCCCCGATGTCGGCCTTCCACGAGTACGGGTTGTCGGTGACCCAGTCCTTCGCGATCGCGGTGACTCGATCCATCGCGATGGTGTCGCCGGTGGCGGCGGCGGTGATGCCCTGGCCGAGCCAGCGCAGCGAGTGGAACCACATGTACCAGCTGGGGTTGTTGTACGGGTTCAGCCGCCAGTTGATGTTGCCGTTGCCGTCGCCCACCTGGTACGGCGCGAACGTGCTCCAGGTGAAGGTGTCCTTGAGGAGGTTCGCGACCGGATTCGGGCCGTCGATCCCGCTGTACCCAGGACACGTGTAGCTACCGGCAGCCTGCGCCGCGGCGCTGGAGGTGGTGGAGGTCTTGATATCGGTGGCCGGTGCTGCGGTCGGCTTGATCACGGGGCTTCGGCCCTCCGCGAACTGGGCGACCTTCGGCTCCGGCAGAGCCGGCGCGACGGCAATCCCGGCCGACCGAGTTTTCGGCGGGACGGGCGACGTGGCGGCGGACGACCCACCGGTGATCGTCAGCGTGGCCACAACGGCGGCAGCCGAGGCCGCAGCGATCCAGCCGACCAACTTTGCAGACATGAAACGCTTCCTCACCCTGTTGAAACCTTGCCGATGCCGCTCCCGCGGCCCGACCATCCCGGCGTCCCCCGCAGTTCGCCGCCTGCTGTGCCGCAGTACCGGTGGCGGTATCGATGCGAGGTCGGCCAGATGGGCCAGGAACCGTCACCGCACTGGTGTGCGATCACCTTGTGGTTGACAACCATCGGGCCGTCCGCGCGCGGCCGGCTCCCGCATCATCGTTGTAAGCACGTCCCGTGTTACAACGCCATCAGTGACGCCAGCTGCATCGCCTTGAAGGCTTCATCGCATCAGGCGGAGCGTGCGATGTCGCAACGGCCTGCTGCACGACCTGGCCGCCGGCCGCTCCCGTGCGTGACAAGGACCCGGCCGAGATCGTGACCACCTAGGTCCTGGGCCCTCGAAGCTGCCCAGACCGACAGGTCGTGTCGGAGGTTGTGGCCTCGGTCCGTGATTGGACTGGGTGTCAAGGGATCGCCGCGAATTTGCAGCTTTGTGCAATTTCGGTAACGTCCGGAACCATGCCGGCGATGTAGCCGATGCTGGCCTAGCCTGGTGACCCGTCTGTCGCCTGTGCTTTCTCCTGGGGCCGGCGTGAGGTGGGGGTGTCATGTCTGGTTCTCGGCGTGCCCGGAAGCAGTGGATTTCGCGTGCCGTTGCGGTTCTGGTGTCGTTCTCGTTGCTGGCGACAGGTCTTCAGATCGAGGACACGGCGATAGCCGCCCCTCTTGCGGATCCGAACCTGTCGGTGGCCAAGGTCGCGTCTCGACCGGACCTGGTGTCAGCGGTCGTATCTGCGCGGTCGCAAGGTTCGCGGGTCGAGGTCGAGTCGATGCGTTCGGAGACGTCCACCACGTGGGCAAATCCGGACGGAACGATGACGACGGAGGCGCACAGTGTGCCGGTCCGATTCAAGGACGCGAAGGGCACGTGGCAGTCGATCGACCTGACGCTGGCGAGGAGTGCTGACGGCACAGTCGCGCCGCGCGGCCATGGCTTCGGTTTGCAGTTGGGGAAGCGGAACGCTGCGGCTGGAGGTGTGTTCGCGTTCGTGACGGCGGGGACGGGCCGTCAGGTGGAGTGGATGGCTCCCTGGAAGCTTCCGGAACCGACGATCGAGGGGACGGCGGCGACGTACGCGGAGGTGCAGCCGGGTGTGGATCTGAGGCTGGATGCACGCAGGTCGGGCTTCGAGTCCGACCTCGTGGTGAAGGAGCGGCCGGCTGATGGTGTGGTGCCGGTGTGGCGGATCGCGTTGCGGACCAGGGGCCTGACTGCGCGCCAGAACGCCGACGGGTCGATCGAGTTCGTGGACGCGAAGAACGTCGTACGGTCGCGGATCCCGGTGGGGCGGATGTGGGACGCGGTCACCGACGAGCACACAGGCTTGCCGGCGGACACTGAGTCGGTGGCGATGTCGCTCGAGGCGGTGTCGCCGGGGAAGGCGACGCTCGTGATCGCCCCCGACAAGGACTGGTTCCTGGATCCGGCTCGGGTCTTCCCGGTCACGGTCGACCCGACCTACAGCAACACGGCGGTGTACTCGAGCTTCGATACGTTCGTGCAGACCAGCGTCAGCACGGATTTGTCGTCGTGGGTGGATCTGCGGGCGGGCAAGAACGGGACGCACATCGAGCGGTCGTTCCTGAACTTCCCGACCTCCACGTTCGCTGGTAAGGACGTGGTGGACGCGACGCTCGAGCTCTACCAGTACGGTGCGACGACCTGTACGCCGACCCAGGTCAACCTGTACTCCGCGGCCCCGGCCTCGACGACCACGACATACGCGAACCAGCCAGCCACCAGCACCACGGTCTCGGGTTCGGCCACGGTCGCGAAGGGGTTCTCGAGTTCCTGTGCGGCGGGCCGGATCGGAATCCCCATGACCAGCCTCGCCCAAGCCTGGGCGAACGGAACGATCGGCTCGTCCGGGACCGCGGGTGTGGCGTTGAAGGCCGCGAACGAATCGGACACGGCGTACTGGAAGCGGTTCGTGTCCAGCGAAGGCGACGCCGACCCCTACATCTCGTTCACCTGGAACCGGCCCCCGAACGCGCCCGCGACGGTGGAGACGACCGAGGCAGTCGCGTACGGTGCGCCGGCGGACTCGACGTCGTACATGTATTCGCCGAGTGCGACGCCGTGGGTGCGGACCAAGGCGACGGATCCGGACGGGAACACGGTGAAGTATGTGTTCGAGTTCTTCACCGGCGACGGCCCGACCTTCCACTCCTACGGCACGTGCACGTCCTCGGTCTATGCCTCGGGCACGACGGCGGGCTGCCGCCCGTCCACCCCGCTGCCAGATGACACGTTGCTGTACATCAGGGCGAAGGCCAACGACGGGCGTATCGATGGCGCGTGGACGAACTACCAGACGAGGTTGCGGATCGGGGCCGCGACGCCGGCCGAGCCGCAGATCTCCTGCCCGAGCCCCTACGCAAACAATTCATGGCAAGACGTCAACCCAACGGCCGACGTTCAATGCACCGTAACTGCGACGGGCAACGGGTACAACGCGCCGGGCTACATCCGGCTGGCCGTCGATGGTCAGCCGGTGGCGACGAACTTCACCGGAGGGGCGCCCGGGCAGATCAAGGTCACTCCGTCCAGTGATCCAACGGTCGCGAAGACGACGGTGACGATCTCGAAGGGGACGCCGGGGCTGCACACGATCAATGCCCACGCCGAGACGCCGTCGGGCCTTTTGTCGGCAGACCCGGGGGCCGAGTACGACATCGGTTGGGGCGGTACTTCGGTTTCGTCTCCGGCCGCGGATCGGCGGATTACTACGACCGGTGGCGTGACGATTGCCGCGTCGGGTCCGCCGAAGGGTTCCGGTGCGACGCCGACGGCCAAGCTCAAGTGGCGGCTCTCGGGGTACGACCGCACTAACAGTGAGCTCGTCGGCTGGAATGACGGCCCGGATCTCACCGTGACCGACAAGGGCACCGCCGGTGTCACCGTGAGCGGCCTCTGGGACACCGCCTCGGCAACGGCCGACAGCCAGCTAGATGCCGATCCCAACATGCCAGGCGTGCAACCGACGCCCGTGTCTGCGTCCAGGCCAGTCTTGCTGGATGTTCAGGTGTGCCTGACCTACTCGACCGCCACGCAATGCACCTGGTCGCAACAGGCCACGTCCGTCCTTCGCGTGCCCCACGCCTTCGGCGGCGACTACCCCACCGCGACAGCCGGTCCAGGACAGGTGGCCTTGTGGACGGGGGAGTTCAGCCTCAGCGTGACGGATGCATCCCTCGGAACCCCCGATGGTGCGCTGGAGCTCTCACGCACACACTCAACCTTCGATGGACCTACTAATGCGACCACAGGGATCTTCGGGCCTGGGTGGACTGCACAAATCGATGGCCCGACTGCACAGGACATCGGGATACAGGTCGTGGACTCGACACGAACCGATGGCACCATCGCGTTCATCGACGGAGTGTCAGCTCCTCTGGTCTTCAGCACGCCGAACGGCGCGCGTCGTACCGCTGCCGCCTTCCCGCAGGGAACGTGGCAGCCGGCCGACCAGTGGACCACGGACGCCAAGGTCAAACTGACAGTCTCGGGAACCGACTCGGCGACGAAGCTGACACTTGCCAGTGAGGCTGGCGACACGACCACGTTCATCTTGGCAGCACCGCTCTCCACGGGCGCCGATGCCAAGTTCAAGCCAGACGCCGTCACGGAGGCTGACACCACAGACACGACGCGATACCTCTACGATCCGGTGAATCCGAGCCTCGTAACGAGGATTCTCGCGCCCGCCGCTGCGGGTGTCACCTGCGTGGCGTCCGACGGCCAGTACACAGGGGCCGTTGGCTGCCGGTCGCTGCGGCTGCAGTACGGGACGGGTGCAACCAGCGGGTTGCTGACGAGTGTCTGGCTGGACGTCTACAACCTAGCAAAGACCGGCGGCGCGGGAATGGACTCGGTCCAGATGGCGGCATACAGCTACGACGCGTCGGGGCGGCTGGCCAGCGTCACCGATCCGCGCTCAGGGCTCGTCACCGCATACACCTATGATGCGGCCAACCGGGTGACAGCTGTGACCCCTCCTGGCCTGAAGCCCTACGTCCTCAACTACGCGACCGTGGGCCCTAGCACCAAGCTGACCTCGGTGACCCGTGAGCGGCCATCAACGGACTCGGCTGGCGGCACAGCGACACTCGCCTCGTTCGTCTACGACGTGCAGCCGACGGGCCAGGGATTACCTGATCTGTCCTCGACATCAGTGGCCCGCTGGGGGCAACACGTCACACCGACGCATGGGTTTGCCGTCTTCGGACCGGACCATCCGGCGCCAGGAGCCACGTCCAGCCAGGTCACGGCCAACGACTGGCAATACGCACAACTTCAGTACACCGACGACGACGGTGTCACGCTCAACACCGCAGACTTCGGAGCCGGAGCCTGGCAATACTCGGCGAGCGAGCGCGACGAATGGTCGAACGTGACGCGGTCTCTCGACCAACGCGCGATTCGCCAGATACTCGACAACACCTTGCCGGCATCCGCGGCCGACCTCCTCGCGACGAACTCCGTCTACAACGAGGAGATCAGGAACGCGGACGGCGTAACCATCGTTGCCGCCGGCACCCGACTCACCGACACCTACGGCCCCGTCCGAAACGCCGCCACGCCCAGTGGAACGGTCCGGCTTGTCCGCCTTCACACGCATCTCGCCTACGACGAAAACGCACCGAACGGTGGCATCAGCCCCCTCACGAATACCCCCTACGGTCTCGTGACGAGTGCGACGAAGTCTGCCTACGACCCCGGAATCTCTACAGGTGAAGTGGTGCTGCGCACGCTCAACAACTACTCCGCCGCAGTCACCGGTGACACGGACGGTTGGGAGACAGGTGAGGCTTCCCGAGTGATCACCGATCTAGACCTCGACGGTCAGTGGAGCACCGGAGACGTCGTTAACTTCACGCGGCGAGACTCCGACGGCCGGGTGGTCGAGATCAGGCAGCCGAAGTCGGCCACCGCCGGCGGCGACGCGGGCACGACGCTAACCACCTACTACACCGCTGGCACCAATAGCGACGCCGCCGAGTGCGGCAACAAGCCCGAGTGGGCCGGACTGACATGCAAGACGTCCCCGGCCGCGGCGCCTAGCCCATCCGCTGGACAGCCCGCGACCCCGAGCCTGCCGTCCTCCCGGGTTGTCGCGTACAACTACCTGCTGCAACCGACAGTGATCGAACAGACGTCGGACGGGGTCACCCGAACGGCTAGCACCGTCTACCGACTCGACGGCCAGGTCGACAACACGCGCACGGCCGTGACGGGACTGACCGGATCGACACCCAACACGGCGAAGTTCACGACATACGACCCAGCGACCGGTGCGGCGACCACGATCACCGCGCGCAACGCCGACTCGTCCATCGCCGGCACCGTGACAACGACCTACGACACGTGGGGACGCCCAATCAGCTACCAGCCGTCGGGCGAGACCGCGACCACAACCGCCTACGATGTCGGCGGCGGCGTCAAGAGCGTCGTTGATGCGAACGGCGCCACCCTGTACACCTACGACGGGACTGACGCGGCCGGTCACCTTGAACACCGAGGGCTACCCACCAAGATCGACATCACGACCGGAACCTCAACGTGGACATCGACAGGCGCATACGACTCAGCCGGCGCCTTGACAGTTCAGAAGCTGCCAGGCGGTATCACACGAAACCTCATCACCGACGTCACCGGGTCGCCGGTGAGCCTCGACTACACCGGCCAACTGACCACCGTCAACGCTGACGGCTCGTCGACCACGGTGCCTGACGGCGGCTGGCTCGGCTGGTCCCAGGACCGCGACGTCGTGGGCCGTGTGGCGCACGAGTGGACTCCCGACGGCGCCGCCTTCACCGGGCCCCCCAACGGCGGCTCCGGCGACGTCGGTGACGCCATACCCTACGACCGATCCTTCATCTATGACCCAGCTGGCCGGCTTACCCGAGTTAACGACCGCACCGCGGCAGGATCGGGAGTCGACATGACCGATCCTGCCCAGGCCCCACCGTGCACGACCCGCACGTACTCGTTCGATACCAACGGGAACCGCCAGTCAGAGGCCGTGGCTTCGGCCGCTGGTGACGGCAGTTGCACGACTGCAGGCGGCACGACGGCTACGCATCAGTTCGACACCGCTGATCGTCCCACCACGGGCACCTCAGGGCAGGGGGCCTACGTCTACGACGCGCTGGGCCGGACACTCACGATTCCCGCAGCAGACGCACCCAAGCCTGCCGCAGGCGACGTCAGCCTGAGCTACTTCGACAACGACATCGTCAAGTCGATCACGCAGGCAGCCTCGACGACCACCTTGAGCCTCGACGCAATGGATCGACGATCGACTGAGACCATCGCGGGCGCTGCAGGCACGACGCAGACCACGCGGCACTACACCGACTCCAGCGACAACCCGACCTGGATCAGTGACGGCACTGCCAGCACCAGGTATGCCACTCTGCTCGACAACCAGCTAGGTCTCATCGTGCAGACCGGAGGGTCGGCACTGATCCCGCTCATCAACCCGCACGGCGACATCGTGACCACCTCCCCGATGCCGGGCTCGCAGGCCACAGCAACCAGCATCGGTGGATGGAGCTCATTCGACGAGTACGGGCAGGGAGGCACCGGCAGCGTTCGCTACGGCTGGCTCGGCGGAGCGAGCCGAGCAACAGCAGACAGCGGGCTGATTCTCATGGGCGCCCGTGTCTACAACCCGACCACCGGGTTGTTCACGAGCGAAGACCCAGTGCCGGGAGGCAGCAACACGAGTCAGGGCTACTGCAACGGCGACCCCGTGAACTGCGCGGACATCAGTGGCCTGTACACATACACCCTCATCTACTCACTCGGCCACTACCGCAAGTCGGTCTATTACTTCTTCATGTACCTCATCCGCTGCTTCACCTGCTACTTCCCGATCCCCGGTGCGCGCGCTCTGAAGTACAACACCCGGATGGACCTTCGTCCAGGCGGCGCCTGGTTCCCCGTCTGGGTCCAGGCCATTTGGTGGAGTGACACGAGCGCGGGGTGGAGGTTCAAGACGCTGCATGGCCACCCGGACTATCCCGGCTACATCCAGTTCACCTTCACGAAGTCTTCGGCCGGATGGCTCTATCTGACGATTCACGGCTGGGTCCCGTGGTATTCCCAGGCGGGACTATGGATACCGAAGTCGGTCTACGTGAGAATTGCCCGACGGACGTGGAACCGGTTCGCCCTCAACCTCTGGTATCTCGCGTGCGCCACAGGTGGGAGCTACCTTCTGTGCTAGCGCGAGTTCGAACTGATAGGACCGAGCACATGTCACCTGCGTTTCAGCAGAATCGGCGGCGTCGCCTGATCGCAATCGCCTATGTGTTGATCGTCGCCGCACTCGCGGTCATGGTAGCGGTGCCCGAGCATCCGAGCTTCGCGGCCTATGCGGGCCTGATGCTCCTCGCTGCCCCACTAAGCCTGGTGCTCTACTTGCCCTACTACGTGATCTCGCTTGGGGTGCTCCCAGCGGATGGGAAGTGGCTTTGGCTATTCCACGTCGCCTGGTATGCCGCGATCGCAGTTGTGCAGGCCTGGCTCACGATGAAGTATCTGGACCGCCGTCAGCGCAGAAAGGCGGCAGCATGACCGGCGAGCAGCGGTGGCGAGTTCGGTGGAGATCGAGCGTCGCCTGCTGGTGAACTATCGGGTCGACTCCGACGCGTTGGCGCGGATGCTGCCTGCACCGTTTCGCGCACAGTTGGTCGAGGGCTCCCCGGTTGCGGGCATCTGCCTGATCCGGCTTGGGGCCATGCGACCGGCCGGAGTGCCGAGGTGGGCTGGCCTACGCAGCGAGAACGCTGCGCACCGCATGGCCGTCGAATGGGATGACACCGACGGCGCCCCCAGAACAGGGGGCTACATTCCCCGACGTGACAGCGATTCCTGGACCAACGTTGCCTAGGTGGCCGGCTCTATCCCGGGTGGCACCATCGTGCGCGGTTTCACGTGTCGGCCGGCGCCAGCTTAGACGGTCGGCGAGGCTGCCGTAGGGCGCCGGGCGGGTTTGGTGGCGGTGGCTTTGGTCGCGTGTCTCGGGGGAGTGCTGCTGCGTACGACGCGGAGGTCAGCCGACGTCACGGGATGGGGCGGCGTTGTGTCCCTTCCAATCAGAACCATGCAGCGGCTTTCGGGAAAGATGCCTCGAAGCCCGAGACCGTGCTCGCTTCGGGGGTTGCGTGCATAAGCGAGGTTGTGAGTGAGCCAGCTTCGCCACTTGCGTATTTGATCGAGACCTTGATTTAACTGTTCGTTCGGGTGCACATCCGTCTTACGCATGACTCCCAGGTCGGGCCGTTGCACCTCGACCATCGTCCAGACAATTCCTGTACTGCCCAGTCTCGCGATCGCAAAGTCCGACACGAACTCGGCGCCCAACCGCTTCCGCGGTACGACCTATCGGCACTGTGCTCCGAACTCGCCGACCAGCATGGCGGGATGTTCCGCCAGGAACTCCTGGAGGGGCGCCTCGCGGGTCGCGCTGTTAAGGACAGCTTCATACTCGTCGATCACTGCCGAGGTGACGTCGTACCGACCGCTCCAACCCGTGCGGTACCGATCGAATCCATCCGCGTCGAGCTCGGCACTCGTCTGTTCGAGGTACGCCTCGATGTGGTTCATCGTCCTGCCTTGTTCAGTCAGATCGTGAGTTGTCTGACCCAGCATGACTTCGATGACCCACACCTGACCAGCTCGATCACGCAGCGTTACGTTGCCCGCCTGCTCCACAGAGCGCGAACAGGCTGCCCGCGATGGAGTCGTCGCACCGTAGAGACGGCATGTGGAGCGCCATTAACGACCGTCCTTCGACCAGTGAGGGGGATCGGACGCGAGCTTGCGCACTCCGAAAATGTTGGCACCCACTTCGTGAAGGTCTATGCTGCTGGCGCCGGTGCGCGGACTGGTGCTGATGCGCCACAGCGACGCGCCTCGATGCGCTGGAATCGGAAGGGACAACTCTGCCTTCCACGCGATCGTCATGTCGACAGCCGTACCTCGTGTGTGGTTCGACGTGAGGCTGGCTATATGCGCCATGTGGAATAAGTCGACCATCTCCTGGGCGCCCTTCCTCGATGCCGCGTCGTCGCCGTGGTCCCAGTCGATCAGGACACCTGACTTGACGGGCACCCTACCTGGCTCAATTTGCCCGTTCGCGACGTTCCATGAGTAGTGCATGAGGTACGCGCGCTCTGGGGAGCGGCGAGTGCTGCTGACGACCACGGATGCGCCTGCGCTCCGGAGCGCAGCTATGAACGCCGAGACGTTGTCGCGGAACCCTGGCGCCAGTGCGTCGATGTCGCGACTATTTGGATAGCGCGACTGATTTTGCTTCCACCAACTTGCGCCGCTTGGCATTCGAATGGCCGGCATTGTATTCCCTACTCGATATCATCCAGTCGTCAACCTAGAATAATCAGGCCATCGCGGGGCCCGACCAGTGAATCCATCTGGACAACTCCGGCGGCGATGTCCGGATCTGCTCGCATCAGGTCCATCAGAAGGTGGAGTCGTAGTTCGTTGCTCTGGTCAACGGAGCCGATCAGGCCCTTTTGGTGGGCGATCGCAACGACTCGACGACACCACGCGTCGGCCTCGTTGATCCGTGAGTGTGTCGTCGACAGTTCTGCGTAGACCTCGCCGACGACTTGCTCGAGCGCGTGGATGCACGCGGCGGCGCGGTCGCGACGAGTCGGACGAGGCTTGGACCGAAACGGTCGTCCAGCGATCTGTAGCGTCGCCCTTGTGATCGCAACCTTGGAGGCGAGCGGCATCCTGTTGTTGGAAAGCGCAGCTTCCAACAACTCGAGCCATTTGCCAGCTCGCTGCTCCAAGGCCTCGATGCCAGTCTCGGCGTGTTGTAAGAGACCGGGAATGCGCAGCAGGAGTCCGTCCAACTCTTCAGTCTGCAGGAGGCCGAGCATCATCGCTGCTACTCCGGCACTAAACGTCTCGACGTCGGGTCGTCCGGATCGAGCACAGTCCACTCAACGCCGTCCTCGCTGAGAGTCAGGTCGAGTTGAACCAGATGGTCGCCGGCCTCCTTCAGCTGTGGCCCCGCCAACTCGGCTGCACGGGGACAGGTCTGTCAGAGCGCAATCACTCGCCCAGCCGCTGCGGGCCGGCCCCGCCGGTGAGCAGGAAGTGCACCTTCGCGCCGAACGTGGCCTTGAAGGTGCCGTAGCTCTTGATCACCGTGCTGGCACCGGTGGCCTTGCTGACGGCGTACACGGTGGCGGTATCGGTGTCGGTGTCGAACGCGGTCAGCAGCGTGCTAGTCGCGCCGCACCGCTGGGCGACCAGCGAGTCGAACGCGGCAAACCCGGAGGCACGGACCTGCTTCACGACCGGCTTCATCGACAGCTGGACCGGCACGTGCACCGTGTAGAGCGCACCGCCCTTGGTCAGCACCAGCAGCGTGTCATACGTCGACGTCTCGGCGATCAGGGTCATCGCCTTGACCGAACCGAAGCCGGGCGCCGAGCCGTACGACCGCGCCTGGTCCTCGACCGTGTACCGGTAGAGCGATCCGTTGGCGTGCAAACCGTAGAGGAACTCGTGCTCGTTCACGCCGTACACGTAGTTGGAGTCGGTGATCTGGCCGAACCCGCGCCAGCCGGTGCCCAGCTTGACGGCCCGGACGGTCGGCGTGGTCGCCGACCCCTGGTACATGGTGATCGCCCCGTACAGGTTGTCGCCCTGCAGGACGAGCCCGTGGTAGAAGCTCGTCGTGCCGTCGCCCTCCAGGTACCAGCTGGCGCTGGACCGGACGCCGAAGAGCTTGTAGGGGTCGAGCGGGTTCACGGTGAGCGGCCGGGTAGCCGTCACGTCGTACCCACCGGCCGTCCCGGTGGCGTTCACCGCGCCGACGCCGACCCCGCAAGCTGTGGTCGCAGCCTGCGCGTCGGTGGTGGGGAGCTTCCCGGCCTTCCTCCCGGCGGCCCGGAACGAGTCAGGTCCGGGCTTGACCGTGGTCGCGGCCGCCGGTACCGCTGCCGCGGTGACCAGGCACAGCCCGGCCAGCGCGAGTGCAACACGTCGCAGTCTCATGGCCCGTACATCGGAGTGTGAGTATTCCGCGTTACCGGGAACCCATCACCTTACGGCTGCTAATCCCGCCTCATGAACTCCCGCCCTTGCCTGTTCCTCACTCGCCGGGTCACGGATCGTCGAGAGACTCCGCCCGGTACTCCCGCCACGGCGGTACCAGTCAACTATCGGGAGTTCGCGTGCGGATGGTCCCGCGGCTGTGAAGATGGAGCGATGACCGATTGGGCCGCGCTGGAGGATGCCTGAATCGCAGAAGATGAGGTGGTCGAACCTCAGGTACCGAAAGCGGCGGCCAGCTAGTCGGCTCACGCGAGACGCAGGTCTTCCTATTCGGGGTAGTCGTGCGGCTCGCGTGGATCTTCAGGAGGGATCTGCATGACGGGGTTGCAGATGCAGGCGTCGTCGAGGAGCGAGGCCTGCCAGGCCACCACGTTGCGCCAGCTGCTGACCGAGAGCTTGGCCAGGCCCTGGTACAGCGTCAGGTCGAGCGAGAGATTGCCCTTGGTGTCGATCGAGACGGCGATCGGCAGGATGCGCTTCAACTTGGTGAACCGCGAGGGCAAAGGGATGTCGCAGTCCACCGACCCGGTCGGCTGGTCGGCGTTCGCGTCGTACGACAACTGCCGTTCGACCTTGCACTTGCAGGTCAGCTGCGCAGAGACGGAGTTGTCCGGTTTGCCGACGACGTGGACGTGGTCGGTGTTCAGCCCGGTGCTGTAGTTCAGGGCGAACAGGACGTCGCCGCCGTCGCCGCCGTCGAGGAAGTTCGACAGCGTGTCGGCAGTCACGGCGAGGCGTTGAGCCTTGGCAGTGACCGCAGCCTTCGCGAAGGGGGCACGGTGTCGATGACTCACCGTTTTACTCACCGGAATGAACGGCAAATGGTGAGCGATGCTGGTCGGAAACAAGTACTCTCCGTCCGAGAGTGTGCAGGTCAACGGTCATTTTCGACCATCGATGCGAACCAGCGGTGAGCCTGGCATGGTAAAGCGGGGATTAGGGTGTCGAGCCGGGCCGCATCCGAGCTACTCGCCTCAGGCGATTGGTGGAAACGCAATGTCCGAGGTCGACAACGTAACGCGTGCACCTGCCGGTCGTGATCGCCGAACTGACGGCTCGTTCGACGGCTTCGCTCGACGACCCCGGTCGTTCCGTCGACTTAGCCGGTTCTTGTGCCCGGCACGGACCCGGGTCGGGTCGGGCGACGGGTGCTCTTGGCAGCCGCGGGCCCTCGAGTTTGCGCATTGAGGGCCGGGTTTTGAGGCGGTTCGGATGAAGATACGCAGAACGCCGTCCAGGGCCAGCCGGTTCATCCGGCGGAGCGAGATGGGAGTTGCGTCATTCCAGCACTCGACGCCGAGGCTCCATATGCCGACCCGCTTGAGGGCTCCGCCTGCATGCGTGGGCGGATTCTCGCGGAGGCCTCCGAGCATCTGTGGACTGCCCCAACTGCGTTCGCCTGCTCCGTCACTGCTCCGTGAGACGCTGACAAGCGTTGCTCATCGGCGGGTGCCGATGAGCAACGAATGCCCAGGTCAGAGGCCATATCGGGGCGATGTGGCCGCAGGCGGCTGAGCACCAGCAAGATCCTCGACATCTTCGAAGGCACCCAACAAATCCAGCAACTGATCGTCGCGCGCCGATTGCTGGGAAAGACGTCGGCCGAGCTCAAATAGCCTTATTCGAAAGGGCTTCCGCTACTGCCGGAACTCCAGCTAGAGCAGTCCGGGGCCCGGGTCCGGAGGCTCGAATTCTGGTCCGAGTTCCGCCCTGATCCGTGACTGGTCCGTGAGCCGCCGCGCAAGTCGCGTCAGCCGCCGGTCGACAGCCTGCCGGGCGCGATCGTAGGACGATTGCTGGTACCGATCACGACGAGCGCAGGGGAGTGGCTCAAGCACAAGCTGGCGCCGATCCAGCGGTTCGGCAGATCGAGAGCGCGGAACGCCACTCAGTGATGCTGGGGGAACTACCCCGCTAGCCGGAATGTGCTGGGCTTCGACCGGCGAGATGCTCTTGTCATGGTGTTGCGCTGCTTCCTCGTCGATGACAGCCCTCACTTCCTGGCCGCTGCCCGGGCCTTGCTGGAGCGAGAGGGATTTGTCGTCGTCGGTGTTGCGTCGACGGCCGACGAGGCCGTACGGCGCGTGCAGCAGACCGAGCCGGACGCCGTACCGGACGCCGTACTGATCGATGTCGAGCTCGGCGTGGACAGCGGCTTCGACGTCGCCCGCCGGCTGGTACAGGAGACCAGTTTGGACCGATCGCGGCTGATCATGATCTCCACCCACGGCGAGGACGATCTCCGCGAGCTGATCTCGGCCGCCCCGGTCGCGGCGTTCCTGTCCAAGTCACGGCTGTCCGCCGATGCCGTCCGCCAGATCCTCGGCGACGGCTCCGCAGCCCGCGATACCAGCTAGCGGGTGGGTCGGAATTGCTGTCAGCGGGCCTGCCGGCTGGAGGCTCACCGCGACGACAGGACCACCGCTGCCGCGCGATGCTCCAAGGGTGCGATCACTGGCAAGCCCCCACGAGCTGAAGGACCGCTTCGAGGCCGAGGCAGTCCCACTTCGACCGGGTCTCTACGTCGCTGCTGTCCGGCTGACCGGAAATCGCGCCGACGCGGAGGACCTGCTGCAGGAGACGTACCTGCGTGCCTACCGGGGATTCCGAGGCTTCGAGCCCGGAACCAATCTGACCGGATGGTTGTTCCGGATTCTCCGCAACACGTTCATCAACACCTATCGCAAGCGCCTGAACGAACCGCGAACCGTTCCCGACGACTGGTACGGCGGCGCCGACGGCGCCCAGCGCCATGTCGCGGCGTCCGCAGAGGCCACTGTGATCGACGCGATTCCCAGTGCACTGCTCCAGGAGGCGCTGGCGGAACTGCCCGAGCGGTACCGGCAGGTGGTTCTGCTCTTCGATGTCGAGGGCTTCAGCTACAAGGAAATCGCCGGGATGGTCGGGGTTCCGCGCGGAACCGTGATGTCGCGCCTCCACCGCGGCCGCAAGGCCCTGAAGGAGCGGATGCGGCCGCCCGTCCCCGCGCCGGCCATGTGATGGGGAAGGACGACCGGCGATGATCAGCGACCCCTGGACCGCGGCCGCCAGCGGGCACGGCTCGATGCCGGCGCAGAGGTTGCTGCTGGTGGACGACGATCCGCTGATCAGGCGGCGGCTGCGGCTCGCGCTGGAGGACGAGGGATACCAGGTCCGTGAAGCCACCAACGGGGCGGACGCGCTCGCGGCGCTGCGCCGCGACCCCCCGGACGTCGTCCTGCTCGAGCTGATGCTGCCGGACCGGCACGGGTTCGGTGTCTGCCGTGAGATCCGCCGGAACAGCGACGTCCCGGTGATCATGGTGACGGCCCGGGCCGACAGCCACGACGTGGTTGCCGGTCTGGAGTCCGGCGCTGACTACTACGTCACGAAACCCCTCGTCGCCAAGGAACTCTCGGCCCGGATCCGCGCAGTGCTGCGCCGGACAGAATCCGCCTCGCCGGCGCCGCCGCGGCAGTTCACCGTCGGCGAACTGCGGATCGATGTCGACTCCTTGGAGGCGACGCGGGACGGTGAGCCGTTGCCGCTGACCAGGACCGAGTTCAAGCTGCTGGCCGAGTTGGCCGGTGCGGAGGGCGCGATCTGCAGCCGCGAACACCTGCTCTCCAAGGTCTGGGGCTACGGCTACTTCGGTGACAGCCGGATCGTCGACGTGCACGTCCGCCGGCTCCGCCTGAAGGTCGAGCGCGACCCAGCCAACCCCCAGCACGTGGTCACCGCCCGCGGACTGGGCTACCGCCTGAAGGCGGCGCCGCTGTCGCTCCTGGTTGCGGAGCGGCTCCACTAGACCGGGCGGACCCGGCGTCTCGAGTACCTACCCCTCGGCGCCGGGTCTGCCGCTCCATCCCGCGTCGGACGACGAGAACTTTGAGAGGTGTTGAGATGCACTCGAGGCGTCGCACCCGCTGCCTGACGGCGTACCGGCTCGTGTGGAGCGCTTTGTCCGGCTTGTTCGGCGCAGTGGGTCTGGCGGCGGGAACCTTGCTCGTGCCGTCCGATGTGATGTTCGCGCTGCTGTTCCTCGCCGGTCTGATCGGATCGACCATGGGTGCCAACGCCTGGTCGAAGGCGAAGGACGACACGGTCCCAGCAAAAGCATGGAGAGCAGTTGCCGTCGCCGGCACAGTCGTCGCGACGGTCGTCGCCTGCGCGGGCTATATCGTCCTCCTCGGCCCGGCCGGTCCGTCGTTGGTGGTGATCCTCGGTGTCACGTCACCACCCGCGATGCGCTGGTTCGGTCGCCGGCTGGGGCACGTCCCCGGCAGGCTCTACAACGGCGCGCTCACCACGGCCGAGCTGTGCAGGCGTTGGCAGGACAGCTACGAGGCTCTGCGGGATGCGACCACGGCGCCGGCTCGGCTGCGCATCGTAGAAGCCAGGCAGCACTATCTGGACGAGCTCGAACGACGCGATCCGAGCGGGCTCAACGCCTGGCTGGGCGGAAACGCCACTGCCGCCGGCGATCCCAGCCAGTTCCTGGCCCGCGAGGACGGCGGAGATTCCCGCTAGCCGGTACCTGGTGTGGAGGCCCGCCCGGACGACATGGTATCCGGCCAGGGTCATCGTTGAGGGTATGGAGGCTGTGCCCAGCATCACCAGAACGCGATTGGACCGCAGGAGCGGCACGCCCGCGGCCGACGACACCGTCCCTGTCGTCGATGGCCTCCTCGTCGAGCGTCCCTCGGTCCGACCCGCTACGAGTCTGGTCGCAGGCCGGTACCGGCTTCGGTCACAGCTCGGACGCGGCAGCATGGGGGTCGTCTGGCTGGCCCAGGACGAGGTCCTGAATCGATCAGTCGCGCTCAAGCAGGTGATCCGGGGCGGTTCGACGGAAAGTGGGACAACGATCTTCGCGCAGGCGCTCGGCGAAGCGCGAGCCGCGGCGAGCGTCGACCACGCCGGAGTGGTCAGGGTCTATGACGTGGTCGAGAGCGACGGTGTCGCCTGGATCGTGATGGAGGTGCTGTCCGGGCGCACTCTGCGCGACGCGCTCGACGCCGGCGGGCCGCTGCCGGTCGATGAGGTGACGAGGATGGCTCGGTGCCTTCTCGACTCCTTGCAGGCGACACATCGGGCCGGGATCGTCCACCGCGACGTGAAGCCCGCCAACGTGCAGCTGTGCGAGGGCGGCAGGGTGGTTCTCACGGACTTCGGCATCGCGCATTCCCGGGACGACGGGTCGAGCCTCCGGGACGAGTTCGTCGGCAGTCCGGCGTTTGTCGCCCCGGAGCAGGCGCAAGGCGAGGAGGTCGGGCCGGCCTCCGACCTGTTCTCGCTCGGAGCGACCTTGTTCGCCGCGGTCGAGGGCGAACCGCCGTTCAGCCGTGACTCGGTTGTCGCTACGCTGGCCGCCGTACTCGAAGACGCGCCGCGACCGTTCCTGCACGCCGGTCCGCTGCGCCCGGTCATCGAAGGCCTGCTCGACAAGTTGCCTGCACGGCGTCTCACCGTCGACGCCGCCCGCACCGCCCTCGACGCGATCCGTTCCTAGCCGGTCCTGGGTCGATACCTGCCAGCGGGTACGGCGGATTCCTGATCTCCGGACACAGGTGGCTCGCTGGCGGGAGTGATGGCCGCTCGGTTCGCAGGGAGGATGAAGTGAACCGCACTCGTCAGTTCGGACGGACGCGAATCGCTCGGAGGCAGAGATGGAACGTGCTGACTGGCTGGACGGTGCATTCAACCCGACCCAGGCTCGATTTCTGATGATGACGGCGATCACGCATCACCGGTTCAGTTCGCCGAACTGGGGTGCGGAGGAGGTCCGCAAGTTGTACGTCGAGCTCTCGGAGATCGAGCTCTCGGCGATGCGACTGGTTGCGGCCCTCCAGGTCGGCGCCGACTGACCAGGAGAGCCTCGTGATCGCCACACTGCGAGAGGCCTGGCGTACCGCCGGCGGCCGGCACGCACTACCCCCCTTGATCGCCACTGTGCTGCTCGCGGTCGCCTGCCTCACCGGCCGGCAGCTCGCCCGGTCGCGCGCGCCTTGGACGCGCGCTTAGTGATGCCGGCGCGGCGGCCAGTCCTCTGGTCAGCCTCCAGCAGGGATTCCTGCTGGCCGGAAGACCCAGGGGCACGGCATGCGGGATACTCATTGACATGACGACCGGGCCGTCCCACCAGCACCCGCAGAGCGACGACGGTGCTCCCGTCTCGCGCGTGCTGCTGGCTGAGGACGATGTCCTCCTCCGTGAGGGCTTGGCGAGTCTGTTGCAGCGGTCGGGGTTCGAGGTGGTCGGGCAGACCGGCGACAGTGCGTGGATTCTTCCGCTGGTGCGCGAGTTGAAGCCTGACCTGGTCGTCGTGGACATCCGGATGCCGCCGACGAATACGACCGAGGGATTGGATGCCGCACGGGAGATCCGCACGGAGTTCCCCGAGATCGGCATTCTGGTGCTGTCGGCCCACGCCGAGGTCGAGCACGCGATGGAGCTGCTGGCGACCGGTCAGCGGATCGGCTACCTGCTGAAGAGCCGCGTGACGGATGTCGACGAGTTCATCGAGACGCTCCAGCGGATCGTCCGCGGCGGTTCGGTGATGGACCCCGCTCTGGTGCAGGAGCTCGTGAGCGCCCGGCGGCGCAACGACCCGCTGGCCGGACTCAGCGAGCGCGAGCGCGAGGTACTCGCGCTGATGGCCGAAGGACGGTCGAATGCCGGCATCGCGCGGCGGCTGTGGGTGACCGAGGGGACCGTGGAGAAGCACGTCCGGCACATCCTGGCCAAGCTGAGCCTGTCCGAGACCGACGACGATCACCGGCGGGTGCTTGCCGTGGTCGCCTTCCTCGAGTCCCGCTGAGCGTCAGGCGGAGAGTCCCAGAACGCCACGGATAGCCAGGGCGGACAGCCTGGTCTTGGGCAGGAATCCGGCGACCGGGCTCGCCGAGATCAGCTCGGCGTAGTCCTCCTCGGCGTGGGTGGAGACCATGATCACCGTGCCCGGCGCCAGGTCGGTCTCGCGGGTCAATCGGCGTACGACGTCGAAGCCGCTCTCCCCGCCGAGGTCGATGTCGACCAGGGTGACGTCCGGTCCGAGTTCGCCGGCCAGCCGCACGGCATCGTCCCCGTTCATGGCAACGGCGACGACCATTATGCCCTCACGCTCCAGTAGACCGCGAGCAGCCGAGAGGAAATGAGGGCTGTCATCAACGATCAGGCAGCGTAACTCCATGGGTTCAGCATGCCAACCCGTCCGGTCTGCGGACAATCCGGCTAGCTGGACCTTGGTGTCGCCGGGCCCGGGATTCCTGCTACCAGGTACGCGGCGTCAGCGCTGGCGGCAAGGAAGAAGCGCGGCCCGGTTCGTTGACGACGGCAATTACCGCCAGCCGGTACGGCGAATGGCCGCTCACCGTGACGACTTCCGGGGCGTCCCACGACACCGTTGAGGAGACGGCGCAAGCACGTGCGGGATGCTCGGAAGGGATTGATCGTGGTCACCGGATCGAGGCTCAAGGTCACGGCGTTCAGGCCTGCCCGGACGCTACGCCGATGGACGGCGACCGTGCGCAGGCCGGCGGTGGTATCCACTCTGCTGCTGTCCGTGACGGGGTACGGAATCGGTCCGCAGGTGCAGCCCGACCGCGATCCGCCGCAGGTGACGTCGCAGGCTGCCCGGGTGGCGGAGACGCTGGCCGGGGCGACGCCCGCCGAGCGGGCCCGGGTGGAGTCGACGCTGGTTGCGGCAGGTCCCGCGGAGCGGCCGTATCTCCTTCGGGCGTTGGCGGCCGGACACAGCGCCGCCGAGGTCATCACGTTCGCGCGGCTGATCCGAGGCAGGACTCCCGGATGGCTGCACAGACACCTCACCCTGATCGATCCCGACGGATCGCATTGGGTGACGTACCGGTTCTCTCCGGTTCAGCAGACCGACAACACGAGCTGCGGGTCGATGACGATCTTGATGGCGCGAGCGATGACGGATCCGCTGTACGCGCTGTATCTCACGACCGGCGACAGTGCCGACCGGGCTGATGCGAGCGCGGACCAGTTCCAGGCACGGCTGACTGCCGAGGACCATCGCATCCACGACGCGACCAACCGGTTCTGGCCGCAGTGGCTCGGCTCGACTCCGGCCGGCGTGAGCGCGGAGCTGAACCGGCATGCCGATGCGCTGGGAACCCGCTACGAGTCGCGACTGGTTACCGGGACCGCCGGCAAGTCAGTTCTGGGGGACGCGGTCATGGCCGCCGGCAGCGGGCAGCCGGTGCCGGTGCTGATCGGAGGTCTGGTGCCGCGGCACTACATCCTGCTGATCGCCCGCGAAGGTTCCGACCTGCTCTTCTACGAACCCGGCCATGCGACGGTGGATCGCGTCGACGCGCAGAACTTCCTCGACGGCAAGATCGACATCATCGGATTCCACCACATCTACGCGGTCGTCGCTCCCACGCTCGCCAAGTCTCGATGATCGCGACGAGCGCCCAATGGCGGTAACACCGCTCGCCGGACGGACCGTCTGGGCGCGGACCCTCCGGACACCGCTGAGGGACTTTCTTCACACGGAGACGGGCGGCGCGGCGTTCCTCCTGGCCGCCACTCTCGTGGCGCTGGTCTGGGCGAACGTATCCAACTCGTCGTACGAGACGGTGTGGGAGACCGGGGTGTCGGTCCATGTCGGCGGCTGGAGCGTGTCCCAGGACCTTCGCCAGTGGGTCGACAACGGGCTGATGACGTTGTTCTTTCTCGTCGTCGGTCTGGAGGCACGCCGCGAATTCGACATGGGCGAACTGCGGGATCGGCGGCGACTCGCACTACCGCTGGCCGCGGGCCTCGGCGGCATGATGGTTCCGGTCGCGGTCTACCTGGCCGTCAACGCGGGCCGTTCGTCCGCGCAGGGATGGGGTACGGCGATGTCGACGGACACCGCGTTCGCGCTCGGGATGCTGGCCCTGGTCGGGCGACCCTTCCCGACCCGGCTCCGCGCCTACCTGCTCACGCTCGCAGTCGTCGACGACATCGTCGCGCTCGGCGTCATCGCGACCGTCTACAGCAAGGGCATCGAGGTGATGCCGCTGCTGGCTGGGGTCGGCATCTTCGGGCTGGTGCTGCTCATACGCGCCGCTGGAGTTCGCTACGGCCCTGTCTATGCGCTGCTCGGAGGATCGGCCTGGGTGGCGCTCTACTTCTCCGGAGTGCAGCCGATAGTGGTCGGCCTCGCCATGGGGTTGCTGACCTACGCATACCCGGCCGCGCGCAGCGACCTCGAACGCGCGACCGAGGAGTTCCGGCTGTTCCGTGAGCAGCCGACCCCGGAGCTTGCGCGCTCCGCGCAGATCGGTGTCGTCTCGGCGATCTCGCCGAACGACCGGCTGCAGCTGCTCTACCACCGGTGGACCAGCTACGTGATCGTGCCGATCTTCGCACTCGCCAACGCGGGGATCGTGATCAACGGCGATTTCCTCGCCCGGGCGTACCGCTCGCCGATCACGCTCGGCATCCTGTTCGGCTATCTCGCCGGGAAGCCGATCGGGATCGTCGGCTTCTCGCGGCTGGTCACGTGGGTCAGCCGCGGCCGGCTGCGCCCGCCGGTCGGCTGGGTTGCCGTCGCCGGCGCCGGCACGATCGCCGGTATCGGGTTCACGGTGGCCCTGCTGGTGTCGGCCCTTGCCTTCACCGGCTTGCAGTTGCAGGAGGCCAAGCTCGGCATCCTGTCCGCGGCGCTCTGTGCGTCGATCGCCACCTGGGCCGTGCACCGCGCCGTCAGGCTGCTCCCACGACGTAAGCGGAGGCGGGCGCTGTTCGGCACCGCCGAGTCCGTCGTCGACCTGGCGGCGCCGGTCACCTCGGACCGAGACCACATCCGCGGACCGGAGGACGCGCACGTCACCGTGGTCGAGTACGGCGACTTCGAGTGCCCGTACTGCGGCCGGGCAGAGCACCTCATCCGCCAACTGCTCGCCGAACACGGCGACGTACGGTATGTCTGGCGGCACCTACCGCTCGGAGATGTGCATCCTCATGCGCAACTGGCCGCGGAGGCAGCGGAAGCGGCGGCCGTGCAGGGAGCGTTCTGGGAGATGCACGACGTGCTGATCGAGCACCCGGACGCGCTGCGGATGCCCGACCTCGTCCGCTACGCCGCCGAGCTGGGTCTCGACGTCGAACGTTTCCGTGACGATCTGCGCGGGCACGCCGGCACCGGGCGAGTCGCCGAGGACGTCGACTCGGCCGACCTGAGCGGGGTCTCAGGTACGCCGACGTTCTTCGTCAACGGGCGGCGACACCATGGCGCCTACGATATCGCCACACTTTCGGCCGCGGTGGTGGCCGCCGGCAGGCGGGCGGCGGCGAAGAGCTCGTAGGCGTCGGCTGCGGCGAGCGTCGATGTGTGGCCGCGGAGGGGTTTCGCTGCCGTTCGGGCGACTGTTCAGCCGGCCGTTGAGCCGGCACCGCCGGTCACGGAGGCGACCTCGGCCGGGGTCAGCTCGATCGACGCGGCCGCGATGTTGTCCTCCAGGTGTGACACCGATCCGGTGCCGGGGATCGGCAGGATGGCCGGCGACCGGGCCAGCAGCCACGCGAGCACGATGTGCCGGGGCTGAACGTGGTAGCGCTTGGCCAGTTCCTGGACGGGTCGGTTGTCGTCGAGATCCTGGATCGGCGCCCACGGCAGGAACACCATCTGTTCCTGCTCGCAGAGGTCGGTCAGCGACTCCGAACGGCGGTCGTCGACGTTGTAGCGGTTCTGGATCGACGCGATCGGGGTGAGCCGCTGTGCGCGTCGCAGCTGGTCCTCGGTGACGTTGGACAGCCCGATGTGCCGGATCTTGCCCTGTTCCTTGAGGATGACGAGGGCGCCGATCGAGTCCTCGAGCGGCACGTCCGGGTCGGGCCGGTGGAACTGGTAGAGCGGAATCTGTTCGACCTTGAGCCGGCGGAGGCTTCCCTCGCAGGCCTCGATCAGGTGCTCCGGTCGGCCGTTGACCGGCCACTGTCCCGGACCTGTGCGCTCGAGACCGCCCTTGGTCGCGATCACCAGGTCGTCCGGGTACGGGTAGAGGGTCTCGCCGATGAGTTCCTCGCTGACGTGGGGCCCGTAGGAGTCGGCGGTGTCGATGAAGTTCACACCGAGCTCAACCGCTCGGCGCAGTACCGCCTTCGCCTCGTCACGGTCGGTGGGCGGCCCCCAGATACCGGCTCCGGTGATCCGCATGGCACCGAAGCCGAGACGGTTGACGGTCAGGTCGCCGCCGACCTCGATCGTTCCGGCGTCGTGGGCTGAATCTGACATGAGTCCTCACTCCTTACAGGTGGGTGGCTGATGCAGCAGGGACGAACAGGGTTCCGCGGAGGCTGCCTCGCGCGGTGCGTAGCGCGACGGTGATCCAGGCGGCGACGAGGCCGAGGTAGAAGACCGCGGCCGCTCCGTCGAAGAGGTCCGATCCCGTGCGCAGTGCGAGCTCCGACGTGCCCAGGACAAAGGTGCCCACCGGGAATGTGAACGACCACCACGTCAGGGAGAACGGAAGCTGGTCGCGCACGGTACGAAGCGTGATGGCGCCGGCGATGGCTACCCACAACATGCCGAAGCCCCAGACGGGTACGCCGTACACGACGCCGAACGCCTGCAGGGCAGTCGAGTACGGCGCGGGCAGCGCCTCGTGGGCGACACCGCCGAGCAGGTTGGCGGCAGCGATCGACTGGCCCACCGGCCCAAGCACGATCCAGAGGGTCGGCACCATCGCCGCGGTGCCTGTCTTGTAGACGGCCAGGCGGTACCAGATGAGGGTGATCGTCACCATCGATGCGAGCAGCGTCACCCCGAACATCGCGCAGCAGGACAGCAGTAACGCAAGCCTGGCCTGCCCGGCCGGCGCATACGGGACGAGAAGCGCGCCGGTGGAGGCCGACACCATCGGTGGCACCACCGGCATCAGCCAGCCGCCGAACGCGCTGTCGGGTTGAATGCTGTGACGGGTGAACATGAGGTACGGCACGACCGCGGCGGCGAGCAGGCCGGTAAGGGTGCCGACGATCCACAGGATCCAGTCGATGTCGACCGCGGCCCGCAGCCCCAGGACGTCGCGGCCGAGCAGGATCGTTCCGGCTCCGACCGTGAGCAACGCCATCGGCGGAGCGCCGTAGAAGTGCGCCATGACGGGGTTCAGGAGATGACGTCGCGCGGCACCGGGGTAGCGCAGCCAATGGATGCCGGTCGCTGCGGTCAGGGCGACGAGCAGAACGGCGGTCAGTGCCCAGATCACCAGTGCGAAGCTATGCAGCCCACGCGGCTGCCACGGCAACGATACGGCCGTGACGGCGACGATTCCGGTGCCCATGATCGATGCGAACCAGTTCGGCGTCAGGTTGGAGAACAGGTCCGACGGGCGCTCGAGATCCCGCAGCACACCGGCCTGAGCCAGACGATGGCCCCTTTCCCGCCGTCCGGACGCGATGGTCGCCGAGTTGTCCGCTTTCATAGCTCCACGATCCCGTCCGCACCGCGCTGTGTCGTCATGGCCTCCGGCCGTCCGCACCCCCTGCTGGCCGAACGTCCGGCCTGCCCGCCAGTGGGTACTGCGCCGGCGTCGCCCCCTCCGTGCCGGGCCAGGTCGACGATGGCGATCAGCAGCGCCAGCAGCATGAGCCCGGATGCGCTCACGAGTGCGTCAGACACCGCCGACGGGTAGTCGTGGGCGGAGCTCATGAGTACCCGGTAGAAGATCGTGGCCAGCACAGCGGTGCCGATTGCCCCCCCGATCCTCTGAGCGGTCTGCAGGGCGCCACCTGCCGCGCCCGCCATCCGTACCGGGACGTGCTGCAGAGACAGCGTGACGTTGGGTGAGGTGACCATGCCGCCGCCGAGTCCGGCCACCAGCAAAGGTCCCGCGGTCATCCATGCCGCGGCCTCGCCACCGATGTGCCGCAGCAGCAGCGCGGTGGTTACGAGCCCGGCAATCGTCGCCGTCAGGCCCGCCACGGTCAGCACGCGACCGAACCTCGAGACCAGGCGTCCGGCGACGGCCGCGGAAACCGCGACCCCGATCGCGAACGGAGTCACCGCAAGGCCGGACCGCAACGGCGAGTAGCCGATCCCGTCCTGGTAGAACACTGCGAGCACGAGCCAGATGCCGGTGAAGCCGATGAAGTAGACCATGCCGATGATCGAGCCGACGGCGAAGCCGGAGGTGTGTGCCAGTCGTGGGTCGAGCACCGGCGCGCGCCCCCGGCGTACGGTGCGTAGCTCCCACCTGGCGAAGCCGACGAGGAGCACCGTGGCGACCATGAAGAGCCACCAGTCGTGGCCCAGACCGTTGCTCTCGGCATCCACCGCCGGGAGCAGCAGGCAGAGCACGCCGGCGCCGAGCAGCAGCGACCCGATCAGGTCCAGCTGGGGCAATCGGGCGCCGCTTCGCGGGCGCGCCGGAACCCACCGCGCGGCGAGCAGGAGGGCGACCATGCCGATCGGCACGTTGACGTAGAACACCCAGCGCCAGGCATCCGGACCTGCGATCAAGGCGATGATCAGACCGCCGACCACAGGCCCGGTCGCCGTGGCCAGTCCGACCGTGGCGCCGAGGAGGCCGAAGGCCTTGCCCCGCTCGGCGCCGTCGAACAGGTCCTGGATCAGGCCGGAGTTCTGCGGCAGCAGCATGCCGCCGGCGACGCCTTGCAGCAGCCGGGCGGCGATCAGTAGACCGATGGTCGGCGCCGCACCTGTCAGTGCGCTGGTCAGCACGAACGCTGACAGGGCGATCAGGAACATCCGGCGTCGGCCAACTGCGTCGCCGAGCCGGCCGGCCGGTACGAGCGCCAGCCCGAAGCTGAGCGCGTATCCGGACACCACCCACTGCGCGGTTCCGGCCGACACGCCGAGCCCACGCTCGATGGACGGCAGAGCCACGTTGACGATACTGACATCGAGCAGTGCCATGAACGCGGCGAGCTGGCTGACCGCCAACGCCCGCCAGCGCAGCGGATGGTCAGTCGTGCTGGACGCTCCAACCGCGTCGCGAACGCCGTCCACGGCGCTATCCGTTCTTCGCCTGACGATCGACGGCACCGACCGGGCGCCGGCTGCCCAGATCACGGCCGAGGACCCGGTCGACGTCGGTGCCGTCGATGGTCTCCCGTTCCTGCAGCAGTTCGGCAAGCTGGTCCAGCTCGGCGCGGTGGTCGGTGAGCACGGTCGTGGCGCGTTGCTCCGCCTCGCGCAGCAGCTTGGCGACCTCTTCGTCGATCACCCGCTGCGTGGCCTCGGCGTACGACCGGCTGCCGATCTCCTCACCGCCGAGGTAATTCGGGCTGCCCACGCCGAAGCCGACCGGGCCAAGCGTGGTGCTCATGCCGAACTCGCGCACCATCCGGGTGGCCAGCGCGGTCGCGCCGGCCAGGTCGTTGCCGGCGCCGGTGGAGATCTCGCCGAGGACGATCCGCTCCGCGACCCGTCCGCCCATGCGGATGGCCAGCGAGTCCTTCAGGTATCCCTCGGACTGTAGATGGCGTTCGTCGACCGGCAACTGCTCGGTGACTCCGAGGGCCTGCCCGGCCGGCAGGATCGTGACCTTGGCGACCGGGTCGCCGTGTTCCGACAAGGCAGCCACCAGCGCATGGCCGCTCTCGTGGACGGCGACCGCGTGCTTCTCGTCGGGCAGCAGTGCGTTGGAGCTGTCGCGATGCCCGAGCAGGATGCGGTCCCGGGCCTCGCTGAAGTCGACCGCCTCGACGACCTGGCGGCCGGCGCGTACGGCGAAGATCGCGGCCTCGTTGATGAGGTTGGCAAGGTCGGCGCCGGAGAATCCGGGTGTGGCGCGGGCGACGACGTCGAGGTCCACGTCCGGGCCCAGCGACTTGCCCTGGCTGTGCACCGCGAGGATCGCCCGGCGTTCACGCTGCGCGGGCAGTGGGATGACCACCTGCCGGTCGAAGCGGCCAGGACGCAGCAGCGCGGGGTCCAGGATCTCGGGCCGGTTGGTGGCGCCGATCAGCACGACGCCGGTGGCCGGGTCGAACCCGTCCAGCTCGGCCAGGAGCTGGTTCAAGGTCTGCTCGCGCTCGTCGTTGGCGACGAACTGCCCGCCGCGGCGCTGCCCGATCGCATCGATCTCGTCGATGAACACGATCGACGGCGCACGCTTGCGGGCGTCCGCGAACAGGTCACGAACCCGGGCCGCGCCGACGCCGACGAACATCTCGACGAAGCTCGAGCCGGTCACCGAAATGAACGGCACCCCGGCCTCCCCGGCCACCGCCCGGGCCAGCAGCGTCTTGCCGGTGCCTGGCGGCCCGACCATCAACACGCCCTTGGGTCCGACCGCGCCGGCGCTGCGGTACCGGTCCGGATGCTTGAGGAAGTCGACCACCTCGGTGACCTCACGCTTGGCACCCTCGTAACCGGCCACGTCGGCGAACGTCGTACTTGGCCGCTCGGTGTCGAACAGCTTGCCTCGCGAGCGTCCGATCCCGCCGAGTCCGGCAAGCTGCCGGCGGGCCGCCCGGCCGGTCCACACGAACAGGCCGACGATGATCGCCAGCGGAAGCAGGTTCAGCAGCACCGACGAGGCCGAGGTGCGGGCAGGCTGGGTGGTGATCTGCACTTTGTGGTCGTCCAGCAGTTGGGTGAACTGCGGATCTTGCAGTCCCACCGGGTAGCTGGAGGTGAAGGTGGTGCCGTTGGCGAGCTTTCCGGAGATGCTGCCGTCCGGGCCGATCGCGACCGACGAGACCTGGCCGGAGCCGATGTCGCTCTTCAGTTGCGAGTAGCCGATCTGCTGGACATTCCGGCCTGGCAGGAAGAACAGCGCCAAGGTGACCAGCAAGCCGGCCAGCAGCAGCCAGTTCCGCCACTTGGGCGGCGGTGGCGGGGCGGACGGGGCCGGCCGGTCCGGTGGCGGGCCCGACTTGGCCGTCCCGGTCCGGTGTACGGCGTCCCAGCGGCCCGCGCTGATCCCGATCATCGGGTTGCCTGTTGATAGGGGATGCCGTACGGCGCGAACACCTCGTGCAGCAGCCGGTCGCTCTCCTCGTCGTACCGCACCGTGTAGACGTCGGCCTGACGCAGTTGCTGGATCGTCAACGCGACGCCTGCCTCGCGAGCGACGTGCATCTCGACCGACCGGTGTATCGCCATGAGGGACGGCATCACGGACCCCTGTCGGGGGGACTGCCAGATCCTCAGCCACAGCGGCCGGGTCGTGTCCGCCGTCATTCGACGATCACCGGTCGCAGGCGCGACCACACCAGTAGAACTGTCGCGAAGACGGCCATGACAATGCCGGCCCACAGGTTGGCGTGCACGCCGCCGGTTTTGGAGAGCTCCTTGGTGGAGTCCGCGAAGAGGCCGACGATGATCAGTACGACGCCGTAGAACCCGATCAGTGCGCCGACGATCGTGCGGATGTCGAAGGCACTCACCGTGTGCGGTACGGCGTCGTTGCCGTCGTGGGTCGCCGGGGCGGACTGTTCGTTGCTCATGTGGAGCTCCTTCGGTGGAGGATCACGGTGCTCAACGGAAGATCACGTTGAGTGCGATCACGAGGACCAGGGAGAGGCCGGCGAGCTTGGTCGGCGAGCGGTACCAGGTCAGCCGCCCTGCCAGCGGGTCGGTGCGCTGCTCCTTGGGGGTCTCCGAATAGACGAGCCCGGCGAGCGCGACAGCGGGTTTGGGGGCGGTCGCCAGACTGACCACGACGCTGACGACGACGTCGACGACGAATGCCACGCCGGCAGCGACGAAGGCAGCGCCCTGGCCGGGCAGACTGATGACACCGACCAGGTTGACCACCCAGATCGCCACCGCGCCGACCGTCCCGGAGACCAGCCCCACCCAGCCCGCGGTCGCGGTCATCCGCTTCCAGAACATGCCGATGATGAAGGTCGCGAACAGGGGGGCGTTGAAGAATCCGAACAACGTCTGCAGATAGTTCATCAGATTGCCGTAGCCGGATGCGATGGCCGCGGTGCCGATGGCCAGGACGGTGGCCCCGACTGTGGCCCACCGGCCGACCTTCAGGTAGTACCCGTCGGGCCGGTCCTTGCGTACGTACCGCTGCCACAGGTCGTAGCTGAAGACGGTGTTGAAGGCCGAGATGTTGGCCGCCATCCCGGCCATGAAGGAGGCGAGCAGACCTGCGAGCGCGACGCCGAGCAGGCCGTTCGGCAGTACGTCGCCCATCAGCAGCATGATCGAGTCGTTGTACGTCACACCACTGGGAGCGCCGCCCGCCTTGAGTTGCACGACCTGCGGCACCAGGACCCCCGCGATCATTCCGGGGATCACCACGATGAACGGCATGAACATCTTCGGGAACGACGCGAGCACCGGCGTACTGCGGGCCGCCGACATCGAGCGGGTCGCCATCGCCCGCTGGACCTCGACGAAGTTCGTCGTCCAGTAGCCGAACGAGAGGACGAACCCCAGCCCGAAGACGATGCCGATGACCGACAGGAGCGAGCTGCTGAACCCGGACAACTGGTTGCCGGGCCACGAGCTCAACTGCTCGGCGCCGCCGCCGACGGCGACCTTGACCTTGTCGACCAGCCCGGCGACGCCGCCGACGCGGTGCAGGCCGATCAGCGTGAGCGGCAGCAGTGCGGCGACGATGACGAAGAACTGCAATACCTCGTTGTAGATCGCCGCCCGCAGCCCTCCGAGGGTGATGTAACTGAGCACGATCGCGGCGGCGACGATCAGAGCGACCCACAGCGGCCACCCGAGCAGGGCGTTCACCACGGTGGCCAACAGGTACAGGTTGATGCCGGCGATGAGTACCTGGGCGAGAGCGAAGCTGATCGCGTTGACCAAGTGGGCGCCCGGGCCGAAGCGCCGGAGCATGAACTCGGGGACGCTACGCACCTTCGACCCGTAGTAGAACGGCATCATCACCACGCCCAGGAACAGCATGGCCGGGATCGCGCCGATCCAGTAGTAGTGCATGGTCGGCATGCCGTACTCCGCGCCGTTGGCGGACATGCCGATGATCTCGACGGCGCCGAGATTGGCCGAGATGAAGGCCAGCCCGGTGATCCACGCAGGCAACGACCGGCCGGACAAGAAGAAGTCGAGGCTGTCGACGACCCGGCGGCGAGCCGCCCAGCCGATCAGCACGACGACGGCGAAGTACACGAAGATCAGTGCGTAGTCGACGGCGTCGGCGCCGATTTTCAGTCCATTGCTCACAGCTATCAGGATCCGGGGCCGGCGACTGCCTGGCATCGCCACCAGCGGCCATCTGGAGTGCCGGGCAGGAGGGAGCCCGCACCCCTGCTAGCCGGTGGCACAATCGAGTAGGTCGGCAGTCCGCCGCGGGCGCCCGCGGCGGCAAACCGCCGGCGAATGGCGAGGGAAGCGATCTGATGGCACGGAGCCGGCTGAACCTGCCCAGCGCTCCCTGGCTGCGCGGGCTGATGGCATGCGTACTTCTGGTCGGGGCCGTGACCGGCATGGTGGCACTGCTCAAGCCGTACGTCCCGGTGCTGAACCTGCTGGTCCTGTACCTGCTCGCCGTACTGCCGGTTGCCGTGGTGTGGGGCGCGCGGTTGGCGGCGATCACGTCGGTGGTAGGCGTCATGGCCTTCGCCTTCCTGCTGCCGCACCAGACTTCGATCTGGACCGCCGACTCCCGGAATCTGGTGGCGCTCGGGGTGTTCCTGGTGACGTCGCTCCTGGTGGCCGAATTGGCGGCACGGTCGCGGCGGGCGGCTGTTGAGTCGGAGCGCCTTACCGAGGAGCAGTCGGCGTTGCGGCGGGTCGCGACCCTGGTCGCGGAGTCGGACGCGCCGGCAGCTGTCTTCGAGGCTGTCACCCGGGAGGTGGGGCTGCTGTGCGGGGCCGATCTCGCCCGGATGGAGCGCTACGAGGAGGACGGCACCGTAACGGGTGTCGGCGCCTGGAGCAGCGTGACGGCCCAGCTCACCGTCGGCACGCGGATCGAACTGGACGGGCTGAGCGTTGCCAGCGAGGTGCTGAAGACGTGCCGCCCTATCCGGGTCGACAGTTTCGCGGGCGCCACTGGAGAGATCGCCGAGGAAGCGCGCGCGCTGGGTATCCGCTCGTCCGTCGGCTGCCCGATCGTGGTGGCCGGTCAGGTCTGGGGTGTGATCGCCGCCTCGACGAAGAGTGACGAACCCTTCGCGGCGAACACGGAGTCACAGATCGCAAGCTTCACCGAGCTGGTCGCCACCGCGATCGAGAACGCCGAAGCGCGCACCGAGCTCCGCCGGATGGCCGACGAGCAGGCCGCGCTGCGGCGAGTGGCGACACTGGTCGCGCGCGGGGCCGCACCCGAAGCGGTGTTCAATCTGGTCGCCCAGGAGCTCAGTCAGCTGGCACACGCCGACATCACCGCGATCTTCCGGTTCGAGACCGATGGTACGGCGACGATGGTGGGCAGCCGCGGTGTACGAGCGGACGAGATGAGCGTCGGCGAGCGAGGGAAACTTGAGTCGTCGTCGGCGATCGGGACGGTGCAGGCGACCGGTGCGTCCGCCCGGTACGACGTGGACGACGTGCTGCGCCCGCACTTGCCCGCGTTCCTGCGCGAATTGGGCGTGCTGTCGGCGGTGGCCAGCCCGATCATCGTCGAGGGGCGCTGCTGGGGCGGCCTCAGTATCGCGTCGCGACGCGGAGCGTTTCCCCCGACCACCGAGCAACGGATGGTGGACTTCACCGAGATCGTCGGCACCGCCATCGCGAACGCCGAGAGCCGCGCACAGCTCACCGCGTCCCGGGCGCGGGTGGTGGCCGCCGGGGACGAGATGCGACGCCGGGTGGAGCGGGACCTGCACGACGGGGCACAACAGCGGCTCGTCTCGCTCGCGCTCGTGCTGCGCCTCGCCCAGGCCGGCGTACCCGCCTATCTGCCGAACCTCCGGGCCGACATCGGGAACGCCGCCGAGGAGCTCACCGAGGTGGTGGACGAGTTGCGCGAACTGGCTCGCGGCATCCACCCGTCGGTCCTGGTCGAGAGTGGTCTCGGCCCCGCACTGCGGACCCTGACCGGCCGCTCGGCCATCCCCGTCGACCTGAAGATCGGGACCAGTTCCCGGTATCCGGCGCCGCTGGAAGTAGCGACGTACTACGTGGTGTCCGAAGCGCTCACCAACGTGGCCAAGCACGCCCACGCGTCGCGTGCGGCGGTTTCCCTGGAGGAGCGGGACGACGCGCTGCGGCTGACCGTCCGGGATGACGGCACCGGCGGCGCCGAAGCAAGCGGTGGATCCGGTCTGGTCGGATTGCACGACCGGGTCGAGTCACTCGGCGGGTCGATCCTCGTCATCAGCCCGGTCGGGCACGGTACGGCGATCTACGTATCGCTTCCCCTGGATCGCGCTGCGGAGCACCACAGGACCTAGTCCAGCGACACGATGGACCAGCCGGTGCCAAGGACATCCGGGTCTGCCGGCGGCTCGTGCATCGCCAGCACGAGTACGGCGGCGGGCAGGCGATGGCGCACGACCGCGAGGACGTGGTCAGCCGTGGCGGAGTCGAGTCCCGTGGTCGGTTCGTCGATGAGCAGTACGTCGGGCCTGGTGGTCAAGGCTCGGGCGAGGTGGACGCGGCGCTGCTCACCGCCGGAGAGATGGCGTCCCCCGATCCCGATCTCGGTCTCCGGGTCGAGGCCGAACCCGTCCAGTCGCAGGTCGGCGAGAAGGTCTGAGACGTCGTTCTCGTCGGCCGCCGGGTCCGCCAGGCGGATGTTGCCGGCCACCGTGCCGGTGAACAGGTAGTCGTCCGCGAGGACGGAGGTCACCACGCAAGGTCCGGCAGCGGCCGCGATCGCAGTCAGAAGGGTGGTCTTCCCGCTTCCGGACGCGCCGGTCACGATCGTCGTACGACCCGCCGCGACCGCGAACTGGAGCCGACGCCGGTTCCGCGTCGAGTAACCGGACACGGTCAGGCCCCGGCCGTCAAAGGTCGCCTGGATCATCGGCGCCCAGCTCGGTCCGCCGCTCCCGGCTGCTTCCAGGCGTGCGGCTGCCTGGCGCGCGGCGGCTCGTGCTTCGATGGCGGCGACGAGGCGATCGGCGTTCCCCAGCACGCCGGCCGTGAGCAGGGCAAGGAAGACCAAGGTCGAGACCGTCGCGTCACCCTGGGCGGCCTGCACCACGACGAGCAGCAACGTGGCCGAGGTCACCACACGGCCGGCTGTCCGGGTCCGCCCGGCCGCCGCATCGCGGTGGAATCGATCGTCCTCGAAGTCCGCGAGCCGACGCACAGTCCGGTCTGCAAGACGCTCGGCAGCGCCCAGCGACGCCATTTCCGTCCAGGCTCCAACCGCGGTGACGAGCTCAGTACGCAGGCGGCTGCGCGCAGCGCTCCCATCGTCCGTCCGACGCGAGGTGAAGATCGCCAGTGCGGCACAGACGGCAACGCCGACGGCCAGCACCAGCGCGACAGCTGGATAGCCCGCGATCGTGATCGTCACGCACCCACCGGCCACCATCGCGGCGGCGACGGTCATGGGTGCCGTGGCCTGGATGAGTGTCATGCCCACGGTGTCGGCGTCGGCCAGCACCCGATCCAGAGTCTGCCCGGACCATGTCTGTTCGGTACGACGGTCAGCGGCGGCGCGGTCGTAGAACCTCAGCCGCACGGCGGTGATCCGGCCAAGTGCCGCGGAGTGCAGGACGACCCGGTTGGCGTAGTTCGCCGTGATCCTGCCGAGGGCGAAGGCTCGCACACCGCCGCTCGGGGCCAGGTAGGAGAAGACGCTGTACGTCGTGGCTCCGGCCACGGCCGAGCTTGCGATGAACCACCCGGACAGTCCGACAAGTCCGACCGAGCAACTCTCGGCGAGAACGGCGAGAACGAGGCCCGCGACAGCCATCGGGGCATTGCGCCTCGAGCCGGCAGTCCGCTTCATGCTGCTTCCTCGACAGCGTGTACGGTCCCGTCCGCGAGACTGAGCACGGTGTCGGCGGCGCGGGCGAGGGGTTGCGAGTGCGTCGCCACAACGACCGTCCGGCCTCGCGTGGCCCGGCGCAACGCGTCGATGACGTGAGCCTCGGCCTCGGGATCGAGGTGTGCGGTCGGCTCGTCGAGAAGCCACACCGCGGCATCGGTGAGGAACGCACGAGCGATCGCGATGCGACGCGCCTCACCCGTCGAGACTCCTGAGCAGAGCTCTCCGAGCGGGGTGTCCAGGCCCTGGGGCAGCCGTGCCACAACATCCGCCAGCCCTGCCGCGGCAACCGCCTGCTCGACCTCGGACCGTCCGGCACTCGGGTGCCCGATTCGGACGTTGTCAATGATGGATCCGGGCAGAAGCACGGTCTGCTGGCCGATCCATGCACAGCCGCCGAGCTGCGGTGACCAGGCTCCGGTGGCTGTGATCCATCGGACGGTTCCGGCAGTTGGTTGCCGAAGGCCCGCGATCAGCGAGAGCAATGTCGTCTTGCCGGCACCGGAAGGCCCGACCACGGCGGTCCAGCGATCGGAGTCGAAGACTCTGCACACTCCTTGAAGGACCGGCTCATCGCAGTCGGCAGGACGGAAGCCGACGTCATCGAGGACGACCGTGATCGATCCGGCGGGCGGATCCTCGCGTCGGACGACCTCCGGCCCCTCGGCTTCGGCGAGCAACGCGATGATCGTCGGCGCAGCCGCCAGTGCCCGTTCCTCGGAGTGATAGGCGGCGGCCATTGCCCGAAACGGCTGGAAGTACAGCGGGGACAGGAGAAGTGCGAGGAGTCCGCTGAACAGGGTCGTGGCCGGGGCGGCGCCGAGGCGGAGGTACCCCAGCAGGGACAGGCCGATGTACGTCGCGTTGGCCGCGATCGAGAACGTGATGACGACATCCATCACCGCGCCGGAGACGAACGCTCGCCGTACGACGGCCATCGTGGTGGTGTCCAGCGTGGTCGCTGCGTCGGCGAGCTCGTCGCGCCGGCGCGCCACCGCGCCGATCCCCTGCAGCGTGCGCAGCCCACGGAAGCTGTCGAGGACGACGGCTGCGAGCCGAGCGATCGCTGCCGCTCGCTCGTCCGCGCCTTCCCGCGCAAGCAGACCCGCGAGCCGCAGGTTCGGCGGGATGAGCAGGCTGGCCACCAGCAGGACGACAGCTGCCGGCCATTGCACGGCGGCGATGACCACCAGGATGATCGCCATCGACATCGCAGCGGACAACCGCAGCGGTTGGGCGTGAGCGTGGTGATCGGCGATGTCGTCGGTCAACTCGACGGTCGCGAGGGCTGCGGTCGCGGCGTCGGGTTCGCCGCGCCGCTGACCGGAGGGCAGCAGTCCGACGACGAGACGTTGCCGAATGTCGCGGGCGATCTGTTGCCGGCCCGCGGCCTGGAACCGGGTCGCGTTCCAGGACGCGGTTGCCGAGAGGAGACTGCCTGCGATCAGCAGGCCCAGTTGGCGCCAGCCGGGTTGCGACCGGTGAACGAGTACGCCTTGAGCTATCCAGGCCAGGGCTGCCCATTGGACGATGCTGAACACCGTCTCCAACGTCTGGCACAGCGCAGCGAGTCGCAAACGGCCACGCCCGGGGTCGGCCGCGGCCTTGAGCCAGCTACGTACCTCCGCGGACGAGCCGGCGGCCCTGCCGTCAGTCGTCGGCATCGATCCGGCGCTGGTCGATGATCCACACGATGCCGCCGGTCAGGGCGACGAGAATCATGGCGATGATGCTGAGCAGCCCGGTGTGGTATTTCGGGTAGCCCGAGAACACCCCTTGACAGACGAAGTACAGCAAGACAGCGACGACGACACCCAGGATGGTCAGCACCACCCGGGTGAGGACTCGGAGGACTGTCCGCAGCGGGTTGGATCCGGCCTTCACAGGTGGCTCCTCAGGCCGGGAGCGGCCAGGTCGCGGCCGCCAGGCCGGCTGTCGAGCTTGCCCCGGAAGGCGTGGTGGGAGAACCAGTTGTAGAACAGGATCAACGGCACGTTGAGGCCGATCCCGACGGCGAGGAACACCATCGTGTTGCTCGGCGCCGCGGTGCTGCCGATCGTGAGGGCGGTCGGAGCCAGCACCGGGTAGCGAGCTACCACGACGGCGATGGTCAGCGAAGCGATCGTGGTGACCAGGCCGGCCGTGGGCAGAGCATCGTACCGAGAGGTCGGGGAGAGCGTCACAATGGTCGTCACCATGCCGGCGGCCGCGAACATCAGCAGCCAGGTGAAGGCGATCACGCGCTCGGGGCCGTGCAGGTTCAGTGGTGCGTCCGTGGCATCGACGGCGAACAGACACACCACGCCCAGCACCGACGCCAGTACGGCGCACGATGTGCCACGGCGGCCGGCCCGCGCCCGCAGCTCGCCGGTCGCCTTCCACTTGAGGAATGCATAGCCCAGCGCCAGGTAGACGCTGGTGACCGTTGCCGCGGTCAATACCGAGTACCAGCCGAACGCCCGGAAGGGGGAGCCTGACAACACGCCGTTCACAACCGTCAGTCGCGTCGTCAGGGTACCGACGACGACGCCCTGCGCCAGCGCGGCAGTCAGCGACGCGACGCCGAACGCTCTCGACCACCCGGGCGCGGGCGGTGACTGGGACGCCATCTCCGCGCTGACCCCACGGACGATCAGGGAGAGCAGTACGACGACCAGGGGGAGGTACGCGTGCGGGAGCATCGTGCCGAACGCCTCGGGAAAGCCGGCCCACAGGCCGACCACGAGCAGAACCAGCCAGGTTTCGTTGCCGTCCCAGGCCTGAGCGACCTGCTCGAGCATCTCGCGTCGATGCCGTTCGTCACGCTCGAACAGGGTGGCGATGCCGAGTCCGAGGTCGTATCCGTCCAGCGAGACATACATCAACAGACACAGCAGTATCAGAGCGAACCATATCGATGCCATCAGCTCAGCCCCTACCGGTCGGCCGCGGCGCGGCGGTCCGGTCCGAGCCGGATCGCGCGTGCGATGTAGACGACGTACCCCACCAGCATCACCAGGTACAGCAACGAGAAGGCGACGACGGAGAAAAAGATCTCGCCGGGCGCGAGCTGCGAGACCGCGGCGGACGTCCTCAGGAGTCCGAACACCAGCCACGGCTGCCGTCCGGTCTCTGCGAGCACCCATCCGGCCAGCAGGGCGATGATGCCGACCGGCGTCGTCCACAGCAGGAGCCGGTGGAACCGCCGGGAGGTCCAGAGCTTGCGCCGCAAGCGCAGGATCGTGGCGTAGAAGAGGGTGCCGAACATCCACAGTGCCGCGAAGAACATGACCCGGAATCCCCAGAAGACCGGCGTCATGGCCGGCTGGTCCGCCGTGGGCGTCAGGTCCAGCGGGGGGTTGGCCGCCTTGCAGCTGAGGTCGCCGTAGAAGGCGCTGCCCAGGCAGGGGATCGACACCTCCGCGAGGTCGCGTCTGGCCTGCTGGTCCGGGATCGCGAAGAGCACCCAGCCGGTGTTCGGCTTGCTCCAGTTGCCTTCGGCGGCCTCGGCTTTCGAAGGCTGCAACGGGAACAGGTGTTCGGCGACCTGGTCACCCACGAAGATCTGGACCGGCAGCAGCATCGCCGCGACGCCCAGCGCAATGGACACCGTACGCCGGGCGAACGGCAGTGCTCGTCCCTTGACCAGGTAATAGGCCCCGATGCCGGCCACGAAGAAACTGGCAGAGATCAGGACGGCGAGCACCATGTGCGGCCATCGCCAGACGAACGACGGGTTGAAGATGGCGTCCACCCAGTTCGTTGGTACGAACTGCCCGTTCCGCACCGTGAAGCCCGCCGGCGTCTGCATCCAGGAGTTGGCAGCGATGATCCAGCTCGACGACAGCAGCGTTCCGATCGCGACCATCACGGTCGCGGCGAACATCGTGCCACGCCGGACCCGGCCGTCACCGTACAGCAGGATGCCGATGAAACCGGCTTCCACGAAGAACGCGGTGACCACCTCCATCCCGACGATCGGGCCGATGATCGGGCCGGTCTTCGCGGCGTACACGCCCCAGTTGAGGCCCATCTGGAAGGTGATCACGATCCCGGCGACGACGCCGATCGCGAACCCGACCGCGAAGATCCGCCGCCAGAACCGGAACATCTGCAGGTAGACGGGCTTCCCGGACTTCCAGTGCAGCCCGTACAGGGCGCACAGCAGGATCGACAGCCCGACGGTGATGGCCGGGAAGGTCATGTGGAAGATCACGGTGATGGCGAACTGCCACCGGGACAGATCCATGAGACTCATCGCGGCCCTCCTCACGTCGTCGAGCCGGGTGCTCCCATGTTTGCGCCTTGCGAGCCGTCTGGCATGGCCGGTGGTGGCCGTCACGGCCTGCTGCTGGCGTGGACCTCGAACTCCTGCTAGCCGGTACGTCGTCGATCGCGGCTATCGTCGGCGTCGGTAAAGGACTACGGTCGGCCTTGTGAAGGCGCCGGATCCGGCACGGTTGCGTCTGCTTGCCGAAGAGCAGGCTGCGCTGCGGCGGGTGGCCACCCTGGTCGCCGAAGGCGCACGTCCCAGCGAGGTGTTCACCGCGGTCGCGGACGAGCTCGCCCACCTGGTCGGCGCCGAGGTCACGTTCGTCGCCCGGCTCGATCTTCGGCCCGGGGCGCACGGCGAGCCCGAGGCCTATCTGACCATCGTGGGGTCCTACGGCCGGGTCGGCGACGCCGTATCGGTGGGGTTCCAGGGCAGGCTGGACGCCACGACGGTCAGTGCGGCGGCTCTCCGCACCGGGCGGCCGGCGCGGATCAGCGGCGAAAGGCTTGCGAGCGGTCCGTTCGGCGAGGTCGTCCGGAAGCTCGGCCTGCGGGCCGCGGTGGCCTCGCCCATCACGGTCGCGGGGCGCCACTGGGGCGTGATCCTGGCGGCCACGTCGCGCCGGGATCTCGCGACCGGTACCGAGTTGCGCATCTCCCATTTCATGGAACTCGCCGCGACGGCGATCGCCAACGCCCAGGCCGACCAGAGCCTTCGCGACCTCGCCGACACGCAGGCGGCACTGCGCCGACTGGCCATGCTTGTCGCGCGGGGGGAACCGCCTGAGACCGTGTTCGCAGCGGTCACCTCCGAGGTTCTGCGGCACTTCGGTTATGACACGGTCAGAATGATCAGGTTCGAGCTCGACGGAACCGCGACGGTCGTCGCGAACGAGGGCACAGTGGGTCCTCATGTGCGGGTTGGTGAGCGCTGGGAAGGCTATCCGCCGGACGGGCTGACTTCCAGCCTCCTGCGTACCGGCCGGCCGGCCAGGATCGATGACTTCCGCGAACACGAGGGCGCGGAGCCGTATGTCCGCGAGGGGCTGCTCGCCGCGGTGGCGATGCCGGTCCAGGTCCATGGCCGGGTGTGGGGAATGATCGCGGTCGGGTCGGCGACCGGGCCGCTGCCGCGCGACACCGAGCACCGGATGACGGAGTTCACGGACCTGGTCGCGACAGCCGTCGCGAACGCGCAGAACCGGGCTGAGCTGATCTCTTCCCGCGCGCGGATCGTGGCGGCATCGGACGATGTCCGCCGGCGGATCGAGCGCGATCTGCACGACGGCGCGCAGCAACGCCTGGTGGCGCTGGCACTCAGGCTGCGTTCGGCCGCGGCGTCGGTGCAGCCATGCGGCGCCGAGACCGAGATGGCGGAGGTCGCCGAGGAGATCATGAGCGTGATCGACGATCTGCGGGAGACCTCCCGAGGCATCCACCCGGCGATCCTGACCGAGTCCGGACTGCGCCCCGCACTGCGTGCGCTCGCACGACGGTCGGCTGTCCCGGCGGAGGTCGACGTACGAGTCGAGGGCCGGCTCCCTGAACCGCTCGAAGTGGGCGTCTACTACGTCGTCTCGGAGATGCTCACCAACGCGGCGAAGCACGCGCGTGCCTCGGTCGTCCAGGTGAACGTGGATGCGTCCGGCGGCAGGCTCCGCTTGACCGTCCAGGACGACGGCATCGGCGGCGCCGACACCAGGCGGGGCACTGGCCTGGTCGGCCTGAAGGACCGGATCGAGGCGCTGGGCGGAACGTTCGCGGTACACAGCCCCGCAGGTGAAGGTACGGCGGTCACCTGCGACCTTCCCCTTTCCGTCGGGACCGAGCAACCAGCCGCCGAGTTCGGCGCGTAGCCGCTGGTCAGTCGCCGCCGCCCGTGAGGAAGCGCCACATCAGCACACCGCCGGTGGCATCCGGTGGAACGACGCCGACGCCCGGCCAGCGGTGGGTGAGGCCGTCCCAGCGAACCAGCTCGACCCGGCCGCCGTACCGGCAGGACGTCCACTGCGTAACGGCCGCCGGCCCGACGTCGGCCCTTGACGACGCGTCGGTGCAGCCTTCGACAGACCGCCAGTCGGCTGCTGTCACGGGAGCGGTGGTGCCGCGGTCGGGGACGTGTCCGGGCGCGGCGTGCGGGTCGTCGCTGCCGTAGCCGATGAACACCGGCGGCGGTGTCCGGCCGGCCGCGCACTGCGCCGGCTCGGCCGCCCCGTACGTCGCGACGCCGGCGATCCCGGTCACTGCACAGGCGGCGGTGAGCGCCAGCCGGCCACCGTTGCTGTAGCCGACGAGGTACGTTCGGCTCGGGTCGACCGGCGCGTGCTTGTCGATCGCGGTCAGCAACGCCCGCAGGAACGCAAGGTCGTTCACGTGTTGCTTGGCGGCCGCCGCGCAGCAGCCGGTGGTCGCGTTCCACGACCGGCCGATCCCGGCCGGATACGCGAGAACGGCAGATCCGCTCGCGGCCAGGCCGGTGAGGCCGGTGCGGACCAGTTCCTGGGCCGGGGTGCTGTTCCGGCCGTGCAGCACTACGACCAGCGGGACCGGTCGGTCGGTGTGCGGGGTGAGCACGATGGCTGTTCGTGACCGGCCGCCGGAGGTCAGCCGGACAATCTCCGGGCGTGTCCCTTTCGCGGCCGGGACCGCCGATGCCGGCAGTGTCGCAGGCCCCCAAACGCCGGTGCCGCTAGTCGCGCCGGCCACACCGCCATCCGTGCTGTGGCCGATCGCCAGCGTGGCCGGGACGGCAGCCGCCAGTGCCAGCAACACGAGTACGACGAGGGCGCGGCGCGATCGGGTCATCAGCCGGACCTCAACCTGTGACGCCGGCGACCGACGACGGCTCCGGTTCGGGGTCCATCGGCCGTGGATCCACCCGCAATGCCAGCAACGTTCCGGCCGCCAGCAGCCCCACCGACAAACCGAACGGCAACTGCCAATTCCCGGTCCGGTCGAGGAGGAAGCCGAAGACGATCGGCGAGACGATACCCGCGACGCCGAAGCCGGTGTTCATCAGCCCGCTGGCCACGCCGGCGTGGTCGGGCGCGATATCCATGGGGATGGTCCACAGCACCGAATTGGTCAGCTCCAGGAAGAAGAACGACACCGCCAGGCTGGTCGTGACCAGGACCAGGTTGTGGACGAGCAGTGACGGGATCAGCGCCAGCATCGAGCCGGCCAGACCGATCACCAGGTTCACCCGCCGAGCCGTCCGCAGGCTGCGGGTCCGGGCAAGCAACCGGTCGGACAGCATCCCGCCCAAGGTGTCCGACACCACCCCGGCCGACAGCACCAGCGTCGTGAACAGCGCGAACCCGGCCAGCGCCAGGCCGTACTGATCCTTGAAGAAGGACGGCAACCAGGTGAGATAGACCCACAACATCCATCCGTAGCAGAAGTCGACGAGCGTGACGGGTGCGATCCGAACCACCAGTCGCCGCCACGGTACCTTCCGCGGGTCAGCCCTCGAGTTCGCTCCGGGCGCCTCGTCGGCGTACTGGGAATCGAGCTCACCCAGTTCGGTCGCGGAGACACGGTCGTCGTCCTGCGGCCGGTTGCGGAACCGGCGTACCCAGGCGACCGACCAGAGCGCGGACAGGACGCCGAGCGCGACGAAACCGGCTCGCCAGCCCACTGTCGCGATCAGACCCGCCATCCCGAGCGGAGCGATCGCGGCGCCGACCCGGGCCGCCGAGTGCACCACGCCCTGGCCGTAGCCGCGGCGGTCGCCGGGCAGCCAGGACGACATCGCCCGGGTCGCGGTCGGGAACGCGGCACCCTCGCTCAGACCGAGCAGCAGCCGGGCCGCACCCAGCGCGATCAGCCCGGTGGCCAGGCCGGTCCAGATGCTCGCGAGGCCCCAGGCCACCGCCAGGATGCCGAGCACCTTGCGTGGGCCGTAGCGGTCGCCGATCCAGCCGCCGAAGACCTGCAGCAGCGCGTACGGCAGCGAGTACGCCGCCAGCGCGAACCCGAACTGGGTTTCGCTCAAGTGCAACTCGGCGCCGATCGCCGGTCCCGCCGTCGAGATCGCGGTGCGGTCGACGTACGAGATCGCATAGAGCAGGCAGAGCAGCATCAGTACGCGGCCTCGCACCCGATGCCGCAGCGGGGAGCGGGCTGTCGCCACGGCCGGCGGTCCGGCTGATCCGGTGCTGAGGGTCATGCCACACCTTGAAGGGGAGGGTGGGGTTCGACCCGCCCGGCCGCCGCCTGGGCCGGTCGCCGGCGTGGTCTCCCGGTCAGGGCGAGGCTGGCCGGCGTCCGCCTGGCGATCTCGACCACCACCACTGACCCGCCGATCGCGAGTGCGGTGGCCGCGACGGCGGTCACGGCCGCGGGCGGCGAGGACATCCACGCAATGGCGAACAGGCCCATCAGCAGGAGCGGATGAACCAGGTAGATGCCGAACGACAAGTCCGAGGCGCGATTCACCAAGCGCACGTACGGCGCGCCTGCGACCGTCCACCCGGTCGCCGCAGCGCCGAGCCCGGCCACCAGGACGACCGCCCAGACCTGCATCACCGGCTGGACGGGGGCGGCCGCGGCATCAGCGTGGGTGCCGGTGGCGACCAGGACGAAGTACAGGCCCTCCATTGCGACCGCGCCGGCCAGGGTTCCGGCCATGACGGCGCAGCGGTGTCGGGTCAGCCAGTCCAGGACCGCATCGAGGTGCAGCGCGGCGACGCCACCGGCGACGAACAGGAGCGTGTACGTCGGCAGCAGCTGCGCCGCATACACGCGGTACGTCGCGAGCGGACCCGGCGCCCAGTCCGTGTAGTGCAGCCAGCCGGTGAACACGACGGCGAAGGCCAGACCGAGGCCGAGCTGCGTCAACGGATGCCGGCGAGTGCGCCGCAGCAGCCAGAGGAAGGCGGGAAACGCCACATAGAACTGCATCGTGACGAGGAGGAAGTACAAGTGGTACCAGGCGGTGCCGGTCAGCAAGGCGAGCCCTGCGCCGTCCCAAGGCCTGTTCCGACCGCCGGTGGCCCAGGAGACCACGAGGTAGATGATCGACCAGACCAGGTACGGCACGCCGACCAGCGTCAGGCGCCGACGCAGCTTCCCGATGCGGCCGGACACCTCCGCCGAACGGACCAGGACGATCGCCATCAACACGAAGAAGCCCGAGCGGGTGTAGTGCAGCAGCATCAGCGCCGCGTTACCGCCGACGTCCAGCGCGGCGAACGAGAGACTCACCGCGTGCACACCGACGACCGCGCCGAACGTCACCACCCGGACCAGATCGAGCTCCGGCACCCGCCCGCCACCCCGCGTCACGGCGGCCCGGTGGCCAGTCCGCGTCACGGCGGTCCGGCGGAGAGGCGGCCCGAGGCGCGCGCCATTGCGGCGACCTCGGCCCGCCGGACCTTGCCGCTGCCGGTGGTCGGCAACTGCTCGACGACGGTGAGCTCGGCCGGCCGCCGGTCGCGGGGGAGAGCAGCCCGGCACCGTTCGGCCAGCCTGGCGGCCAATTCGGTGTCGTCGTTGCTACTGGCAACGACGTAGGCGACGGGTACCTCGCCGAGAACGGGATCCGGCCGCCCGACCACCACCGCATCCCGGACGCCGGGATCCCCGCGCAGCGCGTCCTCGATCTCGCGGGGCAGGATCTTCTCCCCGCTGCGGTTGATCAGTTCGCCGGAGCGGCCGACCAGCCAGACGTAACCGTCCTGATCCATTCGTCCCAGGTCGCCGGTGTCGAGCCAGCCCTCGGCGTCGAACCGCTCGGCGCCGGCGCCGGTCGCGTAGGCCCGGATGACGCCGGGGCCGCGGATCAGGACCGTGCCAGGCTCCCCGGCAGGCAGCGCACGTCTGTCGTCGCCGACGATCTTCAGCTCACCGCCGACGGGTAATCCCACCGAGCCGGGACGCTGCTCGCCGTTCAGCGGATTGACCGTGATCTGGCTGGCTGCCTCGGTCATCCCGTAGGACTCCACGACCCGGATGTGGTGCAGATCCTGGAACCGGCGCAGTACCGCGACCGGCAGGGGAGCCGAGGCACTACGGACGAACCGGATCCGGGCCGGATCGTTGGTCGTCGTACCGCCGTTCTCGGTCAGTAGTACGACGATCGCGGGCACCGCGTTGACCCACGTCGCCTCATGCTCGTCGACCGTGGCCCAGAATCGGCTGCGGGAGAACCGCCGGTCCAGCACCAGCCTGCCCCCGGCCCGCAGCGTCGCAAGCAGTCCGACGACCTCCGCGTTCACGTGGTACAGGGGAAGCGGGCAGTACCCGATGTCGGCCGGCCCGAACTGGTGCGATTCGGCGACCGCGGTGGCGACGTACGCGAGTTGGGCGTCGCTGAGCAGGACCTGCTTCGGCTCGCCGGTGCTGCCCGAACTGGACAGCAGTACTCCGGCCGGTCGTCTGGTCGGCACTCGGTCAGCGAGCCGCTGGAGGCCGTTCTCGGTGAGGATCGCGATGGTGTCCGGCTGCGCCCGGAGGCGGTCGGCGGCCCGCGGGGCGGAAGGATCGAAGGGCGCCGCGACTCGACCGGTCGCGACGAGGCTGAGCAGCGCCAACGCGGCGTCCAGCGGGTCGGTTACGGCAGTCGCCACCGTCGCGCCAGGCGGCACGTCCGCATCGGTCAGGCGTTTGTCCCAGTCGGCGACGGCCACCGCCAGGTCGCCGTACCTGACCCGCCGCGGGCCGCGCGCGTCAGCAAGATACACGGCGTTCCCGCGCTCCGCGGCCGCTGCGTTGATCCGGTGTGCGATCTCATCCACGGGCAGGCCTCGACGCCAGGCCTTCGATCTGCGTGGTCCCTGAGGGCGGGCTGGTCGGGATCTCCGACGCTGCCAGGGTGTCGGCGGTCGCCGCGGACTCATTGGTGATGGTCAGTCGCAGAGCTGCGTCAGCCCCGGGGTCCAGTCCCTGCGGCGTCGTCCAGGTCTTGGCCACGGTCAGTTCCTTTCTGCGCTGTGGTTGCCAGGCTGCCGCTCCGCCGACCCGAAGTCCTCACCGCCAACGCCCATCCGCCTTACCGGCCAGCAGGAACCGGTCTTTGAAGTCAGCCGTAGCGACAAAGGAAGTGGGCCGCCCCGATGGTGGAAACGCGGGCTCGGACGAGCCGGCGGTTTCCACAGTGCGCGAGGAGAAGAGACGCCCTGATGAGTGTCACATTCGCGGCTTCACAGTTTCCGCCGCTCGCCCTGGGATTCTTCGGCCTGGGGACCGGCTACCTGATCTGGGGAACCCAGGAACTGTTCGGATTTCCCGAGCGGGACGAACGAGTCGACCGCTCGCTCGGCGTCTGGGGTGTGTGGCTGCCTGGGCTGTGCCAATTGGTGACCGGCCTGATCCTGTTCATCGGCCTGACCTGGTTCGGTGTCTTCGGCTCGGACCGGATCCTCTACATGGCGGCGCTCGCGTTCTCGGCGTACGGCATCCATTGGTTCGCGCTCGGCTGGAACCGCTACCGCGGCAACGACGCACGTCCCAACGCCGGCATGTCCGTTGCGTTCACCGTCATGTCCGCACTTGGCGCGACGGTCTTCTTCCACGGCGGGGACTGGCCTGTCGGACTCCTTTTCATCGGTCTGGCCGGGATCTATGTCGTTGACTTCTTCATCGCACTCGGTGCGAAGCCTTTCGAATCCGTCCTCGGTTTGATTCGCTTGGTGACCGGGATGTGGCTGATGTACCTGACGTTCGCCGTCACGCTGAACCTGGCCGCTGGTTTTCACCTGACCGTCTAGAACGGAGCGCCGACGATGATCGCGACGATGGCGAGCACGCTCGCGTCGCCGGATCAGGACTACCTCTTCCAGGCACGACAGATGCAGGCGCTGTCGCTGGCGGTGCACATCCCGCTCGTGTGCTTCGGGCTCGCCTTCCCGGCGATGGTGCTGTTCTGCGAATGGCGGTACCTGCGCACCGGGGACCTGGTGTTCCTGACGATCGCCCGGCGCTGGTCGAAGGTGATGCTGGGACTGTTCGCCGTCGGCGTGGTGACCGGAACGATCCTCAGCTTCGAGCTGGGTCTGCTGTGGCCGGGGTGGATGGCTGCCTTCGGCAACGTGTTCGGCCTGGGGTTCACACTGGAGGGCTTCTCGTTCTTCGTCGAGGCGATCTTCATCGGCATCTATGTCTACGGCTGGGACCGGTTCGCGCCACGGTGGCATTTCCTGTCCGGTGTTCCGGTGGCGATCGCGGGGATCACCGGTTCGCTGTTCGTGATCGCGGTCAACGCCTGGATGAACCATCCGGCCGGGTTCGAGTTGCAAAACGGCCGGGCGGTGAACGCGCATCCGTGGTCGGCGTTGTTCGCGAACTCCTACTTCTGGCCGGAGTTCGTGCACATGTACTTCGCTGGATACATCGTCGCCGGGTTCCTGATCTCCGTTCCGTACGCGTGGGGATTCCTGCGGGGCCGATGGGGGCGCTACCAGCGCACGGCGCTGACGGTCGGGCTGTCGGCCGCGGCGGTCGCCGCACCCTTGCAGGTCATCGTCGGTGACATGGCCGCCCGCGACGTCGCGGAGCAGCAACCGGTCAAGCTGGCGGCGCTGGAGGGGCTCGGTCAGACCACGAGCGGCGCACCCGAGCACCTGCTGGGCTGGTACAACGGTCACGAGGTCGTGTACGGCGTCGCCGTCCCGCGCCTGTTGTCGCTGCTGGCCTTCCACAACCCGAACGCGACGGTCCAGGGTCTCGACACCGTACCGACGGCGGACCAGCCACCGGTCAACGTCGTACGGTTCGCGTTCCAGACGATGGTCGGCATCGGGACACTGATGGCGCTGCTGGCCGTCGTGTATCTCTACATCCGCCTCCGCCACAAGCGCCTGCCCCGATCGCGCTGGTTCTACCGGGCCGTCGTACTGGCCGGGCCGTTGTCGGTGGTCGCACTCATCGCCGGCTGGATCACCACCGAGGTCGGACGCCAGCCTTGGATCGTGTACGGCGTGATGCGCACGTCCCAGGCGGTCACCGGCGCGGCGGGGATCCCAGTGGGCTACGGCACCCTGGCCGTGGTCTATCTCGGACTTGCCGGCGGGGTGTGGTGGATGCTGCGCTGCTTCAGCCGGGTGCCGCTGGAGGAGGGGCTGGATGGCTGAGATCCCGATGCTGATCATCCTCGCCGGTCTCGCCGCGTACACCGTGCTGGCAGGCGCGGACTTCGGAGCCGGGCTGTGGACGCTGCTGGCCGGCGGCGGACGAGACGGCGACTCGATCCGGTCCTTCGCGCGGCATGCCATGGGCCCGATCTGGGAGGCCAACCATGTGTGGCTGATCCTGGTGCTGGTCGTGTGCTGGACGGCGTACCCGGTCGCCTACGGGTCGATCACGTCCACGCTGGCGGTGCCCCTGTTCATCGCTGCGGTCGGGATCATCCTCCGCGGCGCCTCCTACGCTCTGCGCGGGCAACTCGACGGTGCTCGTGGCGGGCGGGCGATCGAGTACCTGTTCGCGCTCTCGTCGATTCTCACGCCGTTCGCGCTGGGCACCGTCGCCGGCGCGATCGCCGCCGGGCGCGTCCCGGTGGGCAACGCGCAGGGCACCTTGATCAGCAGTTGGCTCAACCCCACGTCGGTGCTCATCGGTGGACTCGCCGTCGCCACCGGCGCCTACCTGGCCGCGGTCTATCTCGCCGCGGACGCCCGGCGGCTCGGTTCGGAGACGTTCGAACGTGCGTTCCGCGCCCGAGCCCTGATGTCCGGACTCTTCGCGGGTTCGGTCGCGCTCGCCGGCCTGTTCGTCGTCCATTCCGACGCCCCCGCGCTGTTCCGGGGACTGACCCGAGGTGGTGGCGTCGTCATGGTCGCCGTTTCCGCGGCGGCGGGGCTGGGAACCCTGCTGCTCGTCTGGCGCGACCGTCTCGGCGCGGCCCGGGTCTCGGCAGCGGTCGCTGTCGCGGCAATCGTCGCGGGCTGGGCCCTCGCTCAGCAGCCACGCTTCCTGCCCGGGCTGACGGTCAAACAGGCTGCCGCCGGCCGATCGACCCTGCTGGCGGTCGTCATCGCCGTCGCGGCCGGGGCGGTCGTACTCGTTCCGTCTCTCATCTTGCTGTTCCGCCTCTTCCTTCGAGGTCGCTTCGACCCGGAGGCCGAGGCCGGCACGCCCGTCGTGACCGTCCCCACCGCTGGACCCGTAGCGAGAACGACCGTGCTCGGAGCCGCCGCCGGCGTCACGCTGCTCGCCGGCGCAACGCTCACCGTCTTCGCCGACGGCGGCTGGCTCCGCGCCCTGGGCATCCTCTGCCTTTTCGCTTGCGCGACCTCGACCTTCGTCCTCGCCACGACACAACCGGACGGTCAGGTCTGACCAGCTCTTGAGCCGGTTGCCGCGTTCTGGTGGCTCGGGGTGACTTCGACGACAAGGTGTTTCGTCAGCGGTTGGCCGCTCTGGCTGCTGACATCGGAGATGCCGCAGAGGACGTTGAGCTCGGGCATGTAGCCGGCCGCGCAGCTCGGCGGGATGTCGTAGCGGACAGCCCGGTAGCCGTGGACCGAACGCGTCGTCCCGTCCTTGGAGAAGCTGGTGATGTCGACCAGGTCGAAGTCCTCGAGGCCGCGGTCCGCCATGTCCTGGTCGTTCAGGAACACGACCGTGCGCAGGCCCTTGACGCCGCGGTAGCGATCGTCGTTGGAGTAGATGGTGGTGTTGAACTGGTCGTGCGACCGGACCGTGGTCAGGAGCAGCCGGCCTTCGCCGGGATCGACGTCGTCGGGGAGCGGCGCGGCCCAGAACTCGGCTCGACCGGTTGGCGTCAGGAAGACGCGCTCGCGTGCCAGTTGGCGGATGCGGAAGCCGTGGGGGTGGCGGGCACGCGCATTGAAGTCCTCGAACCCGTCCAGTACTCGCGCCATCGTGTCGCGGACCCGGTCGTAGTCGTCGACGTACGACTGCCACGGCGTGCGGCTGTCCGGCAGCGTCGCCTGCGCCATGCCGCCGAGGATCGCGCACTCCGAACGCTGCTCCGGCGAGCTTGGATCCTTCATCCCGTACGAGATGTGCACCATTGCCATCGAGTCCTCGACCGTGACGCCTTGGACGCCACCGGCCTGTTGGTCCTTGTCGCTGCGGGCCAGGCAGGGCAGGATCAGCGCCTGCTTGCCGTGCACGATGTGACTGCGGTTCAGCTTGGTGCTCACCTGTACGGTCAGGTCGCAGTTGCGTAGCGCATCGAACGTGTAGGGCAGGTCAGGGGTGGCGAGCGCGAAGTTGCCACCGAGCGCGACGAACACCTTGACGTCGCCGCGGCGCATGGCCTCGATCGTCTCGACGGTGTCCAGTCCCGCCTCGCGCGGTGGCTCGAAGCCGCAGACCTCGGCGATCCGGTCGAGGAACGCCTTGTCCGGACGGTGGTTGATGCCACAGGTCCGGTTGCCCTGGACGTTGCTGTGCCCGCGGACCGGGCAGGGCCCGGCTCCCTCGCGGCCGATGTTGCCGCGGAGCAGGAGCAGGTTGACGATCTCGCGCACGGTGTCGACGCTGTGCTCGTGCTGGGTAAGGCCCAGGCACCACGCGATGATCACCCGCTGCGATCCGACGTACGAGTCGGCAAGACGACGGATTGCCTCCTCGGACACGCCGGCGTCGTGGACCAGGTCCGCCCAGGCAGTGGTCCGCACGAGCTCGCGGTATTCGTCGATGCCGTTGGTGTAGCGACGGATGAAGTCCTGGTCGAGTACGTCGGGGTCTTCCTCGGCCGCCTCGAAGACCGCCTTGGCGACGCCGCGGAGCAGGGCAAGATCGCCACCGATCCGCACCTGGACATTCATCGTGCCGGTCGCGGTCGTGTGGAACCTGGCCATGTCGACGAACTCGTGCGGCACGATCGTCCGCCGCGAGGCCGCTTCGATCAGCGGGTTGACGTGGACCAGTTGCGCACCGCGCCGGTCCGCCTCGGCCAGCCAGGTCAGCATCCGCGGCGCGTTCGTCGCGGCGTTGTCGCCCATCAGCCAGATAGCGTCGGCGGCCTCCCAGTCGGTCAGGTCGACCGTGCCCTTGCCGCTGCCGATCGCCGCCGTCATCGCCCGGCCGCTGGCCTCGTGGCACATGTTCGAGCAGTCGGGCAGGTTGTTGGTGCCGAACTCGCGCACCCACAGCTGGTAGAGGAAAGTCGCCTCGTTGCTGAGTCGCCCGGAGGTGTAGAACGACGCCTGATGCGGACTGGTCAGGCTGCGCAGGGAGCTCCCGACCAAGGCGAAGGCATCATCCCAGGAAATCGGCTGGTACGTGTCGCTGGCGGGGTCGTAGCTCATCGGCTCGTCGAGCCGGCCCACCGCCTCGAGGTCGTGGTCGCTCCACCCGGCCAGCTCGCTGACGGTGTGAGCAGCGAAGAAGTCGCGATCTGCTCTCGGGGGTGCCAGCTCCCAGGTGACGTGTTTCATGCCGTTCTCGCAGATGTCGAGACGCAGCCCGCTCGGGTCGTCCGGCCACGCGCAGCCGGGGCAGTCGAAGCCGCCGTTCTCCTGGTTCATCACGAACAACGCGTGCAGCCCCTCGACCGGCTCGCCGGCGCGTTTCAGCACGTGTGCGACGCTGCCGGCGGCGCCCCATCCCGCGGCGGGATGGTGGTATTCGTGGCGCGAGTAGTTTCCGGGAGCAGGCCCACGACCGAGCGCGGGCTCGTCCGGTACGGCGCCGAGCATCCGCTGCTCGGCGTTCCTGCTGTTGTCAGGCTGGGCTGTCATGGTCGCTCTTCCCGGTCGATGTAATCGCCGTGGCTGCAACGAAATGTCACGTTACTCCGGCGGAGAGCGTCTGGGGATGGGTGCCTGCATGGACGAGGACAGCTGGGCCGGCGGCGTTTCGCCGCCGGCCCAGGTGTTTCGGTGGAGCGCGTTTGGTTCGACTTCGGGTTTACGGCTGACCGGAGTCGCTGTAGCGGCCGCCGTTGTTGTTGCTCCAGACTCGGCGGTTGGACATCTCCGAGATGTAGTCGACGTGGGCCTGCAACGGCCAGGAGAGCTGGTTCCAGCTGCCGATCATGTAGGTCATGTTGTAGGGCCCCTCGCCCGGTGAGTTGAGGAACGTCGGCGCGACTGCCTTGAAGTAGGCATCCACCTCGGACGGGAGGGTCGTGGCGCTGTCGGTGGTCACCAGCAGCGGTGCGTGGAAGCCAAGGTGCGACAGGGGTGCCGAGGCGACGGCGGCCTGCCAGTTGCTGACATTCACCAGGGTGAAGCCGTGGCCCGGGCCCAGGATGCCCCAGCCGACGTCGCCGGCGGGGTCGTGCATCTTGGCGAACGCGACGCTGATGTTCTCGGGGGTGGTCGTCGCCGGCGTGTTGAAGGCCACCGGGTCGTCGGCGGTGATCCGCTGTACGGCGCCGTACTGACTCAACTGCTGGACCACGGAGGCCGAGACCTGGTTCGGGCCGCCGAAGACGTAGATGACGGCGTGGCCGTTGCGGCGCTTCAGGGCATCGATGGTCGCCGCGGGGAGGCTGTTGCGGTGGCTCCACAGCAACCCGGTCGGCATGTGGGACGCCCAGTGTGTGGCGGGCAGGTAGTACTGCCAGTCGGTGCCGTCCGCGGAGCCGACGAACACGTCCTGCATGCCGTTTCCGCTCGAGCTCGCGCTGCCGCCCATCTGGGGCACGCCGAGGTCGGGGTTCTGGATGCTGCCGTACAGCTTGTCGACGTTGTCGGCGAGGCTGAAGACATCGCTGCCGGTGACCGTCTTGTATTTCACGCCAATGGCGGTGAGCTGCTTCTCCACAGTGGCGTTGGCGGCGGCGCCGACAAGGAACACGTCCGCGTTGTTCATCGGCGGACGGACGATGCCGGTGTCCCCGAGCCGCTTGATCTCGTTGAGGGTCACGTCGGGAATGCCGTTGTTGTTCACGAACAGGACCGGAGCGTCGTCGGGGAAGTGGATCAGCGGCACCGCCGTGATTCCGGTGAGGGGATCGTCGGGTGTGATCAGGGTGATCCCCCACGGGCGGTCGGGGACGTTGTTGGTCTCGTTGGGAGCGTTCGCGGGCAGAGCCGCCGGCCAGATGTGCTGGGTGACCGAGACAGCCTCCTCGAACGGGTTCGCGCCGTAGATGCGCGTCGTCGTCTTGGTCGTGTACGTCGGCGAGAGCGTCGGCTCCTGCGGTGGCGGCGGCACCTTCACCGCCAGGCCCCCGGTCGGCGCTCCGAACGGGTAGAGGTTCGGATCCGTCGAACCCGACGCGGTCGAAGTGGGTGCCGATGCGGTGGAACCTGGCGTCGACGCGGTCGAGCTGGGTGTCGATGCCGATGCAGTAGGTGTCGGGGTGGCGGATGGCGCCGCGGCACCGGCTGGGGCCGACATGGCGGCGACGCCGGCCAGGCCGAGCACAGCGACGGCCGCGATTCCACCGACCGCCCATTTGGGCTTGGACATGCTGCTCCTCTGGGGTGTTATGGGCAATTGCACAGGGTGCAGCCTCGTCGTATTCGTAGAAAGAACGAATGGCGGCGTTCCCTGCGACTCGCTGCTTAAAGTTTCCTGGGAGATGATTGAGAAGTCTGTGTTGCCAGCAGCAGACCCTCACCCCTGGCGGCGTGAATCTCCATGTACCGGCTACCTGGAATGCTGCCTTTCGGTGCGCGAAAGGTTGGCGCCTGCCGGCATCGGAACAGTGGCGCCAACGAGAACCACGGATGGGTATCTGCGGGATTGGCAGCGATGTCCGACGCGGGAAACGATTGTTCGCAGTCTGAGCGTCCAATCCGTCCGGCAAGGTGAAATTATGACCACAGCCCTCAGTGCCCGGGCAGGCCGTCACGGCCTGCACGCCGCCCTCGCGTCGGCTGCTCGCGGTCGCCGTGTCACCCGGCGAGGCCTCCAGGTCGTTCTCGGCGTGCTGTGGCTGCTCGACGGCGCGCTGCAGGCGCAACCGTTCATGTTCACCCGCAGCTTCGCCACACAGCTGATCGCGCCCGCCGGCCAGGGCCAGCCAGGCGTGGTCTCCGGTCCGGTTCACTTCGCGTCGGTGATCATCGCTGCCCATCCGTTCGCGTGGAATCTCTTCTTCGCGGGTGTGCAGGTTCTGCTCGGCGTCGGGCTGCTCGTACGCCGGTCAGCTCGCGTCGCGCTCATCGCATCGATCGGTTGGGCGCTTGGCGTCTGGTATCTGGGCGAGGGCCTGTCCGGACTGGCCGGCGGGCATGCAAGCCTGCTGACGGGCGCGCCTGGCTCGGCGTTGCTCTACGCGGTCATCGCCGCAGCTGCATGGCCGAAGAACCGAGTCGGCCAGGCGCCCGCCCGCTGGCTGGTGTGGGCCTGGGCGCTGATGTGGGTCGGCGGCGCGGTCCTGCAGCTGCTTCCCGGCCAGAACACGGGACAGGACCTGTCGAGTCTGTTGACCGCTGCCGCCGGCCAGGGACCGCATTCGCTGGCTGGGTTCGACACGTCCGCGGCGAGCTGGGTCAGCCGGAACGAGCGCCGGCCGTGTACAGCCTGGCGGCAGCTGAGATCCTCGTGGGGGTTGGGGCGCTGTTACGCAGAACCCGCGCCTGGGCGCTCGTGATCGGGTTCCTGCTGATCATCGCCATCTGGGCAATCGGACAAGACTTCGGCTTGCTCTTCAGCGGTCGAGCCACCGATCCGAACAGCGGGCCGCTGATCGCCGTCATGGCGATGGCGTTGCTGGCACCGGCGTTCGTAAAGACAGGGGTCGTTGCATGACCTCAGCCACTGATCCAACCGGCCGCTCTCGACCGATGAACGAGGTTCACGATCGTTCCGATCGGGTCGAGGCCAATGCTCGACTGACCGCGCTGGCGGGAACCGTACTGCTGTTCCTGTTCACAGCCGAGGTCGTCACTGTCATTCTGGGCGTCAAGCAGGTCCTGTCGGCACACGCCGCCATCGGCTTTTTGCTGATTCCCGTCGTGTTCCTCAAGATGGCCAGTACGAGCTGGCGAATTGTCCGTTACTATCGCCGCGACGCCGACTATCGACGGTACGGGCCGCCAAGCCCGTTCCTTCGAGCGCTTGGTCCCGTTCTGATCGCACTGACCGTTGTCCTGCTGGTCAGCGGCATTGTTACCTATGTCGGGCCGGCGTGGGCTCATCCGACGGCGTTGCTGACGCATCAGGTGTCTTTCTACCTTTGGCTCGCTGCCATAGCCGCTCACGTGATTGCGCATTTTCTGGAGACTTTCCGCCTGACGGCAAGAGATTTTTCCCCTCGACGAAGCACCATCGTTTCAGGTCTGTGGTGGCGCCGCAGCGGTGTCGTGGCAGGTCTCGCGGCCGGGGTCGTGCTCGCCCTGATCCTCTCGGGCCACGCCAGTGACTACTTGGCGCAATATCACCATCACCGATAACTGCTGGACGCCGGATGACGAGGTGACGTCTGCGTCAGTGGAGCTGTAGCGGGAGCTGGACGACGAGCTGTGTTCCATGACCCGCGGGGCTGCTGACCTCGATCGATCCGCCCAGGGCCTCTGCTCGGTCGCGCAGGCCGATCAGGCCCGATCCGCGGGCGGGGTCAGCCCCGCCGATGCCGTCGTCCCGGATCGAGAGGTGGAGGCAGTCTTCTCGCTGTTCGACGGCGATGGCCACGACCGATGCCCGCGCATGCTTGGTCGCGTTCGTGAGGGCCTCCGAGACGACATAGTACGCCGCCACCTCGATCGGCCCGGCGAGCCGTGCAGGCGCGGCAACCTCGAGCTCCACTGCGATCGCGGCCCGGCGGGCGATCGTCCGCAAAGCCGGTCCCAGCCCGCCTTCGGACAAGACCGCCGGGTGGATGCCGCGGGCAATCTCGCGCAGATCCTCGACGACTTCGTTGAGCCCGTCCGCGACACTGCCGATCTCGGCCCCGAGTTCAGGTAGCTGGGCGGGGACAGCCGACTGCGCGCGGCGAAGCTCCAGGCCCAGTGAGACCAGACGCTGCTGGGTCCCGTCGTGGAGATCCCGCTCGATCCGCCGTCGGGCCTCGTCGGCGGCGGCGACGATCCGCGTCCTTGAGGCGGCAACCTCGGCCCGGCTGTCGGCGTTCCCGACGGCCGTGGCGACGAGCTCGGTGAAGTCGGCCAGGCGTTCCGCGGTGCCGGAAGGGAAAGGCCCGCGCTTCGTCATCGCGAGCACCACGCCCCACAGGCCGCCTTCGACGATGATCGGGCTCGCCACCATCGATCGGATTCCCAACTCGCGGAGGCGGTTGGCGGCCGGGTCCGGCTTGGCGGCCCACGTGTCGTCATCCTGCTGCGCGGGCCGGCCGGTGCGCCACACCACCGCCGGGGCGAGGTAGTCGGGCAGCTTCACGCGGGTCCCGATCGGCAGCTGGGCTTCATCGCCCCCGGCACAGCCGGCGACGACCGCTGTCCCGTCCGCCTCGAAGCGGGCTATCCCCGCGTTGTCCGCGCCGAGGAGGCGGCCGACCTCATCGGCGACCGCCGCGAAGATCTCGGCCGGGGCCATCCCGCGGGCGACCAGCGTCGCGACCCGGTGTAACGCGGCCTGCTCCTGCAGGAGACGAGTGAGTTCGTCGAGGCTCGCCTCGAGCGATCCCCGGTTCTGCGCGTTCGCGATCGAGGTTGCGACCAGATCGGTGAACGCCGTCATCCGTTGCTCGGTGTCGGGCGGCAACGGCCCGGGTCCGACGGCGATCATTCCCCAGAGCCGCCCGTTGACGTGCAGCGGCACGGCGGCGGCGGACCGAATGCCCTCGCGGAGTGTTGCCTCCCCGCCTGGAATCGCGCCGTAGTCGTCGACCCGGGCGGCCTGGCCGGTGCGCATGACGGTCGCTGTCAGTCCGTCCGGCGGATAACCCTCCCATCGCTCGCCGACCTGCACGTCGGGGGCGGTCCTGCCTTCGTTGGCGACGAGCGTCGCCGTTCCGTCCAGCTCGAACCGGATCATCCTGGCGGTGTCGTTGCCGAGATGCCGTAGCACTTCCTTGGTCGCTGCCGCGAAGACCACCTCGGGCGGTTCGCCCCGCGCGACCAGGGTGGCGAGGCGTCGCAGCGCCGCCTGAGTGTCCGCCAGTTCGCGCAGCTCCCGGTCAGCCTCGGCCTTGGCGATCGCCGTCGCGGCGAGCTCCATGAAGTCCACGATCTGTGCCTCGGTGCCGGCCGGCACGTCCTTCTGCGAGGTCGCAGCCACCGTCACGCCCCAGTTGTGGCCTCCGACCACGATGGGCACGGCCACCCCGGCTCGCATGCCAAGCCCGCTGATCCACTCGCCGAACTGGCTCCGCGCCAGTTCATCGCCGGTCATCCGGGCCGGGCGCCTACTGCGCAGTGCGGCATGATGGATCGTCCCGGGTGCCAGCGGGAGCTTGGAGCCCACTGGTACTCGACCACCCAGCCGGCCATAGGAACCCACGACGGCCAGGTATCTGTCCGGGGCGCCGCGGTCGCACGACGAGGGATCGAGGCGGAGGACGAACGTCGCCTCGGCGCCGATCAGATGCCCCAGCTCATCGGCGACGGCGCTGAACACCTCCGGTGGCCGAGCACCACTGGCCACGAGCATGGCCACTCGCCGCAGCGCCGCCTGCTCATTGGCCAACTGACGCAGCCGCGCCGGCCCCGGCTCGCCTCCTCCGGCGCTTGCGGTGTTCGCCAGGCCCGGCACTTCACTCGGCCCACTCGGAGTTCGCGACCGTCTGTCGGCTGCTCATCATGTCCTCCTCAGCGCGGACGCGCCCTGCGCCCATCAGAGACGATCGCGTAGCCGCGCGGCCGGAGTCTGCCCGGCGAGCGCCTAACGCATCTACCCGCCAGCAGGTACGGCCGGTGGGGCTCGCAGGGAGGGCAGAGGACCGCTGGCAACGATGGTTCGGGATCAGAGGGGCGGAATCGTTGAGCCATATCAACTCCTGGGAGAAGGAGGAAATGAGATGGCTGACGTCGTCACGAACGGACGAGAAGCCGTAACACTGCCCGACCATTGGGTAGTAGCAATTCGGAAGAACACGGTCGAAGCGATCGGGGCGTTCTTCCTCGTATTCACAGTGGCAGTCAGTGGACTGACCCACAGTGCGTTCACCCCGCTGGCAGCCGGTTCGGTCCTGATGGTGATGGTCTACGCCGGCGGTCACATCTCGGGCGGCCACTACAACCCGGCCGTCACGATGGCAGCGCTGGTACGACGCCGGATCGGGCTGGCCGACGCCGTCCAGTACTGGATCGTGCAGCTGGTCGCCGGCGTGATCGCAGGGCTTGTTGCTCGCGCGGTCGTGGACCCGGCGATGGTAGTGACGTTCCGCCCATCCGGTCGTGAGCTCGGTGCGACGGCCGTGGTGGAACTGCTGTTCACCTTCGCTTTGTGCTACGTCGTCCTGAACGTTGCCACCAGCAAGGACCAGCCGATCAACTCTTTCTTCGGCCTGGCGATCGGCTTCACCGTCCTGGCCGGCGCGTTCGCCGTCGGTGGCATCTCCGGCGCCGCCTTCAACCCGGCCGTCTCGCTCGGCGCGGCCGTCGGCGGCCTGTTCGCGTGGTCGACGCTGTGGGTCTACATCGTCGTACAAGCCATCGCAGGTGTCGCCGCCGGATTGGTCTTCCGGGCGCTGAACCCGGACGACAAGTGATCCCCAATCACCAAGGAGAAACACCCATGACCAGCACACCTCCCAAGCCCACGACGACGGACGCCGGCATCCCGGTCGAGAACAGTGAGCACTCGCTGACCGTCGGCCCGGACGGCCCGATCCTGCTCCACGATCACTACGTCATCGAGCAGATGGCCAACTTCAACCGGGAGCGGGTGCCGGAGCGGCAGCCGCATGCCAAGGGCGGCGGCGCGTTCGGCCGGTTCGAGGTCACCGGCGACATCAGCGCCTACACCAAGGCGGCGTTGTTCCAGCCGGGTACGACGACCGACCTGGTGGCCAGGTTCTCCACCGTGGCGGGGGAGCACGGCAGCCCGGACACCTGGCGTGACCCGCGGGGCTTCGCGTTGAAGTTCTACACGTCCGAGGGCAACTACGACATGGTCGGGAACGACACCCCGGTGTTCTTTCTGCGCGACCCGATGAAGTTCCAGCACTTCATCCGCTCGCAGAAACGCCGTGCGGACAACAATCTGCGCGACCATGACATGCAGTGGGACTTCTGGACCTTGTCGCCGGAGTCGGCGCACCAGGTGACCTGGCTGATGGGGGACCGGGGCATTCCGCGCACCTGGAGGCACATGAACGGGTACTCCAGCCACACCTACATGTGGGTCAACGCTGACGGCGAGAAGTGCTGGGTGAAGTACCACTTCATCAGCGACCAGGGCATCGAATGCCTGACCCAGGCCGAGGCCGACGCCCTGGCGGGGTCGGACAGCGACTACCACGTCCGGGATCTGTTCCAGGCGATCCAACGGGGGGAGTTCCCCAGCTGGACGCTGAAGGTGCAGATCATGCCGTTCGCGGAGGCCAAGGACTACCGGTTCAACCCGTTCGACATGACCAAGGTCTGGCCGCACTCCGACTACCCGCTGATCGAGGTCGGAAAGATGACGCTGGACCGTAACCCGGCCGACTATCACTCCGAGATCGAGCAGCTGGCCGTGGAGCCGAGCAACATGGTGCCGGGTATCGGGCCGAGCCCGGACAAGATGCTGCTGGGCCGGATGTTCTCCTACCCGGACGCGCACCGCGCCCGCATCGGAGTGAACTACAACCAGTTGCCAGTGAACGCTCCTAGGTCGCCCGTGAACAACTACAGCACGGCCGGCAACATGCGCTACCGAAACGCCACCGACCCGGTCTACTCGCCCAACTCCAAGGGCGGCCCGCAGGCCGACACCGAGCGGTACGGCGAGCCCGCCGGCTGGTACGCCGACGGGGACATGGTCCACGCCGCCCAGACGTTGCATGCCGAGGACGACGACTGGGGCCAGGCGGGCACGCTCGTCCGCGAGGTGATGGACGACTCGGCCCGCGACCGGTTGGTCGGCAACATCGTCGGTCACCTGCTCGACGGCGTCAGCGAGCCGGTGCTGCTGCGTGCCTTCGAGTACTGGCGCAACGTCGACGCAGACCTCGGCCAACGGGTCGAGAAGGGCGTCCGCGCCGGACAGTCCTGATCCGCGGATCGCATTGTCACGGGGCCTGGCACCGACTGGGGTGCCAGGCCGCGCACGTCCCCAGTACCAACAACGGAACTCCGAGAGCGGAACGGTCACCGCGATGACGATTGTCAGCCTGAGCCTGTCCTACCGGACCACCCCGGCCGAGGCGCTGGAGAAGCTCGCCGTCCCGGTCTCGGAGCGAGGCCGCGTGTTGTCACGGCTGCGCACGGTGCCATCCATCGACGAGGCTGTTGTGCTGTCCACCTGCAACCGGGTCGAGGTCTATGCGGCGACGCACGACCCGGTCGAGCCAGTAACTCAGGCCGTGGCGGAGCTGCTGGCCGCCCACGGTCGGCTCGAGGTCGACGAGGTCCTTCCACTCACCCGGGTTCGAGTCGACGGTGCCGCCGCCGAGCATCTGTTCTCCGTCGCGTGCGGACTGGATTCGATGGCGGTCGGCGAGGAGCAGATCGTTGCTCAGCTCAAGTCCGCGGCCCGGGCAGCCGCGGCCGCAGGAACCACCGGTCCGGCTCTCACCGGTCTGATCGACGCGGCACTGCACGCCAGCAAGCAGGCACGTACGCAAACCACGATCAGCACTGAAGGCATCTCCCTCGCCCGGGCCGGCCTGGACATCGCCGCCGCTGAGCTGGGCGGGCTCGCCGGCCGCGAAGCAGTCGTGCTCGGGACCGGCAGCATCGGCAAGCTCGCGGCACGACTGCTCCGAGCAGCCGGCGTCGGACAGCTGTGGGTGGCCGGCCGTCGGGAGACGCGGGCCGCCGACCTCGCCACAGCCGTGGATGGCAGGTACCTACACGCGAACGATGTGCCCACCAAACTTGCCGAGGCCGACATCCTGGTCACGGCCACCGCAGCCACGGTACCGGTCGTGGCCGCGGAGCAAGTGCGAGCGGCCCGAGCGCGGGCCGGCGCTCGGCTGCTGTTCGTGCTTGACCTGGGGATGCCGCCCGATGTGGACTCCGCCGTTGGCCGCCTGCCCGGGATCAGGCTCGTCGACCTGACCGCACTCGGACGTCACCTGGCAGACCGAAAGGTCCCGGATCAGATCCCCATGGTCCGTGCCATCGTCGCCGCGGAGGCCGCCGCGTACATGGATCGGCAGGAACAAGCGGCGGCAGCGCCCGTCATCGCCGCGCTGCACGCTCAGATCGGGCAGCTGGCGGACGCCGAACTGGGCCGGCTGCAACATCGGCTGCCCGACCTGACCGATCAGCAACGAGCCGAGACGGCCGCCACCGTCCACCGCATCCTCCGCAAGGTCCTGCACCGGCCGACGGTCCGTGCCAAGGAGTTCTCCACCGGCCCAGACGGGGCTGTCTACCTCGAGGCGCTCCGCCGGCTCTTCGACCTCAAGTGAGGGAATCACCTCTAGGACTCAGGCGAGGCTGCACTGGTCTGGCCGTCGAGCGGGAGCTGGATCTGCAGCGTTGTGCCGCAGCCGGCTGGGCCGGTGACGTGCAGTTTGCCGCCCAGGGCCTCGACCCGGTCGCGGAGGCCGACAAGTCCAGTTCCCCGGGCTGCAGTGGGGCCGTCTGCGCCGCGCAACTGAAGACCGAGCGAGACGAGGCGTTGCTGGATGCCGTCGTGCAGATCGCGCTCGATCCGTCGGCGCGTCTCGTCGGCGGCGGCCACTGCCCTGGAAGCCGTCGCTGCTCGAGCGGAAAGTTGCCGTCGGCATCGATGGTACGGCGCTGTCCGCCGAGGCACTGGAGTTTGCCTTCGGCGTCGCTGCCGGCCGGGAAGCCGACCTGACCGTCGTGCACGCCGGGGTGCGGGCCGAGCGTGCGTTCAGTGAAGAGGACCCGGAGTGTTCGTGGATCAGCCGGGCGGGCGGACCACGTGTTGTCGGAGTCGCTCGCGCCGAGAACTGGGGCGCGGAACTCGGCCGGCTACTGACCGGCTCCGCGAGGCCGCCTGAAGGGAGCGTACGTCTGACGCCCCAACTTTGAGAACCCACCACCCATTTCGCCGCGGCGAAAACGGTTGGTGGCTTCTCAAAGTCTGGGTGGTCACCAGGACCGGATGCGGCGGCCGTGCCGACGGCGGTGGTCCCGGGTCACAGTTGTGGCGTGGTGGGCGCGGCATCCTGAACGGGTGCCCGACCGGGCGTGGAGCGGCGCGCAGCCGAAGGAGAGGGCGATGACGATCAAGGTGTTCCTGCTCGACGACCACGAGGTGGTGCGGTTGGGCCTGCACCAGCTGCTCGACGCGGAGCCGGACATCGAGGTAGTGGGCGACGCGTCGACCGCGGCGGAGGCGATCGCCCGGATTCCCGCCGTACGTCCCGATGTCGCGGTCCTGGACGTCCGGCTCCCCGATGGCGATGGCATCACCGTATGCCGCGAGGTCCGCTCGCAGATGGACGAGCCGCCGGCCTGCCTGATGCTGACGTCGTTCTCCGACGACGAGGCGCTGTTCACCGCGATCATGGCCGGCGCCGCCGGCTACCTGCTGAAGCAGATCAACGGCCAGGCCCTGATCGACGCCGTACGCCGCCTCGCGGCCGGCGAGTCGCTGCTGGACCCGAGCATGACCGCCAAGGTCCTGGAACGTCTCCGCCACCCGGCCGCGGACGAGAACCCGCGGTACGCGTCGCTGACCGAGCAGGAACGCCGCATCCTCGCCGAGATCGCCGAGGGCAAGACCAACCGTCAGATCGGCCAATCCCTCTTCCTCGCGGAGAAGACCGTCAAGAACTACGTCTCCTCCCTCCTCCGCAAACTCAACCTCGAACGCCGCAAGAAGCCGCCGTCTTCGCCATCGAACACGCGAAGAAACAGCAACGCGGCTAGCTCGAGCCGACCTTGTGCGCGACGTCCGTACGGCGCCGCTCGCGCCGCACGGATACGGTGCACAAGGTCGCGGTGGGAAGCCGTCGACACGGGTTCTCATCAGTCGGTACGTCGCCTGCGCATGCCATCACGACGTCGGCCGTTTCGCGCTCTTCGCCGTGGTGTCCCCTGCAAGGGCGGTTCTACGATGGCGGCACCATGACGCCTACTCAGCTCCGTGCGTTTTCTGCGGTTGTCCGGCTTGGATCGGTGAAGGCTGCGGCCGGTGAACTCGAGGTCACCGAGGCGGCCGTGTCGCTGCATGTGGCGCAGTTGCGTAAGGAACTCGGGGACCAGCTGTTCAATCGGACGGCCTCCGGGCTGGCGTTCACGCCGGGTGGGTTGCGGCTGGCCAGCCGGGCGTCGGAGTTGCTGGGTCTGCAGAACCGGACGATTCAGGAGGTCAGTCAGGCGGGTAGTGGTCGCCGGCTGATGCGGATCGCGGCGTCGACCTTGTTCGCGGAGTACGCCGCTCCTGGTCTGATCGAGCTGTTCGCGGGCCGGGCCGACGACCTGGATGTCGAGCTGAGCGTGCATCACCCGCGCCAGTTCTTCGGGCTGCTCTCCGAACGGGTGGTGGATGTTGCGCTCGGCCCCGTTCCCGATGGTCTGCCGGAGACCATCCGCCGGGTGCCGTTCCTGAACTACCGGCTCGTGGTGGTGGCGGGGAGTGGTCATCCGGCCGCTGTCGGTCCGGCGCGGCCTGCGATGCTGCGTGAGCAGACCTGGCTGCTCGGGCCGTCCGCGGTCAGCGACGGCGTGGTGGCGGCGATGCTCCGCAAGCTCGAAGTACCCGAGTCGCAGCAGCGGATCTTCCAGAGTCATGCGGCGGCGATCGAGGAGGCCAAGCACGGCCAGGGCGTGGCCGTCGCGCTTTCGTCGGCCGTGGCCGGTGACGTGTCGAACGGCCTGCTGGTGATCGTCACCGGACGCAACTTGACGCTGAGCGGGGTGTGGTCGGCGATGACACTGCCGGCCCACTCCGTGGTACCGCCCGCAGCCGAGCTGACGCGCTTCATCACGACACCGCGGGCGACACAGGCGATGTTGCGAGGCGCGGGGGTGACGATCGGGCACTTCCGGCCGTCCATCCATGTCACCTTGTGGAGCTGATCACCTCCGCGAGGGCGTCGAGCGTGTTGCCGGGGAGCAGCGCGTCGCAGTACGGCAGGGCGGCGACGAGCGCCCCTGTTCGGGGTTCGTAGCCGGGTGCGGCGATGCGTGGGTTCATCCAGATCACCCGGTACGCGCGCCGCGCGAGCCGGGCCATGGCCTTCGCCAGCAGGTTGGGATCGTCGCTGTCCCAGCCGTCGGAGGCGACGATCACGACGGCTCCGCGGACGAGCGCGCCGTAGCGCGAGGTCAGCAGGGTCTGGAGGTTGGTGGCGATCCGGGTCCCGCCGAACCGGTCCGTGACCAGAGTGGTGGCCTGTTCGACCGCGACGGTGACGTCGCGATGGGCGAGTACGGCGGTGAGCCGCGTCAAGGTGGTCCCGAAGGCGAACACCTCGGCGCCGGTCGTCATCGTTGCCGCTCGCATCAGATGCAGGTACGGCGTGATGAACGCCTGCATGGATTGGCTGACGTCGCACAGCATCACGAGTCGACGGGGCTTGTGGACCGGGCCGGTGCGCACGAGCTCGGTGGGCTCCCATCCGGTACGGCGGGAGCGGGCGAGTGTGGCGCGGAGGTCGACGATCGACCCTCGGTTACGGGTGTTCATCCGGCGGGTACGACGTACCGGCCAGTGTTCACGGGCGCTCTCCAGCCAGGCGCCTACTTCGGCCAATTGCGCCGGGTCGAGCTGGTCGAACGGGGTGTCGCGCAGGCCGCTCAGGGAGCTCGGCAGCCGCTCGGGGACAGCGAGGTTGCCTTCCTCGGCCCATCCGACGGCTGCGGGGAGGGTCATCCACGGGAGGCCGCCGCCGTCCTGGGCGCCGGTCGTGTTCGGGAGGGCGCCGGCCGATGGGTCGAGGGCGGATCCGTCGAGGAGTCGGCGGCGGGCCTGAGGATCGAGAGGCAGGACGCTGTCCGCGAAGACGGCTGCGAAGACCGCGTCGTACCGCTCGAGGTCCTGACGCCGGCGGATCAGGGTGACGCGGCCGAGCCAGTACAGCCGACGGCGGCTGTGGGTCGGCTGCAAGACCTGAGCGAACGTCTCGGTCGCAGTCAGGTCGACCGGCACACCGGCCGTCCGCAACCGATCGGCCAACGCGACGGCGAACGCCGCACGGTCGACGGCACGGAAGAGCGCGGCGTCACCGGACAAGGAGGTAGACCACCACTGCTATCACCACGACCACAGCAGCCGCGGGCAGCACTCGCTTCGCGATCGAGCCGCCCGCGACGTGCAGCAGATCCAGTGGTTCAGCTTCGTCGGCCGCCTTCGTGGACAGCGCCTCGCCGGGCGTACTCGCGCTGGCAACGGCAGACATCTCCGGGCTGTCCGTGACCGCCGCCCCGGTGGCCGGTGTCGTGCCGAGCATGCCTGTGGCGAGTTTGGACTCCAGGCAGGTGGTGAACTCGCCGAGGAGTTTTTCGGAGACCTGTTTGATCATGCTGCTGCCGAACTGGGCGACCTTGCCGGAGATCGTCAGGTCGGTGTCGACAGTGACCAGCGTGCCTGTCCCGTCAGGCTTGAGGTCGGCGGTGATGCGGGCGGACGCGTTCCCGGCGCCGCGGGTATCCTTGCCCTTGGCATCTATCACGGCGTGCTGGGTCGCGACGTCCTTCTCCGTGAACCGCGCCGTACCGCCGAAGTCGCTGATCACCGGACCGAGCTTGACCCGGATCTTGCCCTGGTACGTCTCGCCGTCGAACCCGGTCAGACCGGCTCCCGGCATGCACGGCGCGATCGCCTCGAGGTCGGTCAGTACTGCCCAGGCCTCGGCCGGCGGCACACTCACGGTGAACTCGTGGGTGATCTTCATGCTGTCCCCTCGCTCGGTTCGAACAGGTCGGTCATGGCTTGCACGTCGTCCGGCGATTTCGCGATCGCCGACAGCGTCCGTACGGCGTCCTCGCGGCCGAGCGCGCTGACACCGAGAGTGCTCAGCGCGGCGACCCAGTCGATCGTCTCGGCGAGGCCGGGCGGCTTGTCGAGGTCGAGCTCCCGGGCGCGGCCGACGAACTCGGCGACGCTGCGGATCAGGGGCTCGGACGCGGCCGGGATCCGGCGCCGGACGATCCGGGCGGTGCGCTCGGTCGTGGGGAACTCGATCCAGTGGTACAGGCAGCGGCGGCGCAGCGCGTCATGCAGTTCGCGGCTGCGGTTGGACGTGAGTACGACGTACGGCGGCCGCTCGGACGCGAACGTACCGAGCTCGGGGATCGTGACCGCCGACTCGCCGAGAAACTCCAGGAGGAGAGCCTCGAACTCGTCGTCCGAGCGATCGATCTCGTCGAGCAGCAGGACCGGCGGTACCGGACCGGTCGCGGTGACACTACGCAGGATCGGACGCTCGATCAAGAACTCGGTGGTGAACAGGTCCGCGTCCTCGAGTTTGTCGTGGCGGGACTCGGCCAGGCGGATCGCGAGGAGTTGGCGTTGGTAGTTCCACTCGTACAGCGCTTCGCGGGCGGTGAGCCCCTCGTAGCACTGCAGACGGATGAGTGGTGTGCCAAGGACGTTCGCGAGGGTGAGCGCGGACGCGGTCTTGCCGACGCCTGGTTCGCCTTCGAGAAGCAGCGGTCGGGGGAGCGCGGTAGCGAGGTAGAGCGCTGTCGCAGTGCCTTCGTCGAGCAGGTGGTCGGCGTCGTCGAAGCGGGCGATGATCTCGTTGGGGTCCCGGAACGGAGCAGTCATCGCTCGGCCCCCAGGAGGTGTTCGTAGTCGGCCCAGGTGTCGACGTCGGCGGGGACGTCTGTGTCGATCGCTATCTCGGCGACGTCGTACCGTTCGGACTCGATCAGCCCCCACACGCTTTTGTCTCCGTGGAGTTTCGCGAGGTCCGGGAAGAGCGCGCGGGAGAACCAGAACGGGTGCCCGATCCCGTCGCGGTACCTGCAGACGGCGATCGCCATGTCTGGTCGTACGACGGCGCGTGCCGACCCGGCGTCGACGCCGGGTTGGTCGCCGAGCAGCAGGACGACGCCGGCCGCGCGCTCGTCGACGACCTCCAGGGCGGAGACGATCGAGGACGAGCATCCGGTGCCGTACGACGGGTTGAGTACGACGGTCACGCCGTCCAGATCGACAGTGTTCTGGACCGCTTCCGCTGCACCGCCGAGGGTGACGAGCAGCTGGTCGAACGCGCAGGCGCGGGCGGTTCGCAGTACGGCGTCCAGCAACGTCGTGCCGTGGTAGGAGAGGAGTTGCTTCGGCTGACCGAGCCGCTGCGATCCGCCCGCGGCGAGCACCAGCCCGGTCACGAACACGCCGCTCAACCCGCAGCCTGCGCGGCGTACGCGTCCCGGCAACCCGAACCACAGAACCAGTACTCGGTCCCGTTCACCTCCAGGTGCGGCGTATCCGCCTTCACCGCTACCGACATCCCACACACCGGATCGACCGCCTGCACTGGAGAACCCGGTAGGGCAGGACGCAGATTGTTCTGTCGCATCGAGCGAATGACGTCTGCGAGCACGGACACGGCGATCTCACCCGGTGTTTCGGCGCTGATATCCAGGCCTGCTGGGGTGTGGATTCTGCCGCGTTCGTCGTCGGTCAGGGCCAGTTCGTCGAGGAGTGCTCGGCCTCGTTTGCTGCTGGCAATTAAGCCGATGTACGCGACCCCGGCGTCCAGCGCGGTGCGGAGAGGACCGGTTTCGTCGCGGCCGAGGCCGGCCACGACCACCGCGAGGGTGCCGGGTGACGGTGTCTTGCTGCCGTCCAGCCGGTCGACGGTGAACCCGGCCGCCACTGCCACCGCGCCGAGCGCCTCGGCGATCGGCGTCGTACCGGAGACGGCCAGCAACGGCGGCGGAATCTGCGGACGGAGGAAGATCTCCAACGCCCCACCACTCAGACAAGGGTTGGTCGCAACGACCGCGCCCGGGACCTCAGGGAAGGTCTCCGCATCCGACGGCAGCACCCGCAGCAGGACCGAGCGCCCGTCGGACAGCGCCGACAGCGACGCCGACACCACCGATCCCTCCGCGCACACCCCGCCGACGAATCCCTCGATCGACCCGTCCATCAGCACGATCGCGTCGTTTCCCGGACGCGCCGACGTCGGGTGCTCCGCGCGTACGACGGTCGCGAGCACGAACGGCACCCGGGCCCCGGTCAGCTCCGCGATTCGATCCGCGATGACGGTGTTCATGGGCATCTCACACCGGCGGCCGCGGGCGGCCCTGCATGGCATCCCAGACCCGCGACGGCGTGAGTGGCATGTCCGCATGCCTGATACCGAATGGCTTCAGGGCGTCCACCACCGCGTTCACCACCGCCGCCGGCGACCCGACGGTCGCAGATTCGCCGATGCCCTTCGCGCCGATCGGGTGGTGCGGCGACGGCGTCACCGTGTACCCGGTCTCCCAGTTGGGTACTTCGAGGGCGGTCGGGATCAGGTAGTCCATCAGCGACCCGCCGAGGCAGTTCCCGTCCTCGTCGAACGCGATCATCTCCATCAGCGCCATCCCGACCCCGTCGGTCAGGCCGCCGTGCACCTGACCCTCGATGATCATCGGGTTGATCCGGGTACCGCAGTCGTCCACCGCGACGAAGCGCCGTACCTTGACCTCCGCGGTGCCCGGATCCACGTCGACGACGCAGATGTACGCGCCGTACGGATAGGTGAGGTTCTCGGGGTTGTAGCAGATCTGCGCCTCCAGACCGCCCTCGATTCCCTCGGGCAGGTCGCCGGCCCCGTGCGCCCGCATCGCGATGTCCTGGATCGTGACCGCGGTCCCGGGATCGCCCTTCACGTGGAACGAGCCCTTGGTCCACTCGAGGTCGGCGACCGACACCTCGAGCATCCCGGACGCGATGATCCGCGCCTTGTCGCGGACCTTCCGCGCGACCAGCGCGGCGGCCGCACCGGACACCGGCGTCGACCGGCTGCCGTAGGTCCCGAGTCCGAACGGCGTGTTGTCCGTGTCGCCGTGCACGACCTCGATGTCGTCCGGCGGAATGCCGATCTCCTCGGCGACGATCTGCGCGAACGTCGTCTCGTGGCCCTGTCCCTGCGTCTTCACCGACAGCCGTACGACGGCCTTTCCGGTCGGGTGCACGCGCAGCTCGCAACCGTCGGCCATGCCGAGTCCGAGGATGTCCATGTCCTTGCGCGGCCCGGCGCCGACGGCCTCGGTGAAGAACGAGACACCGATTCCCATCAGTTCGCCGCGCTCCCGGCGTTCGGCCTGCTCGCGGCGCAACTCGTCGTACCCGGCCAGCTCCATCGACAGGCGCATGGTCTTCTCGTAGTCGCCGGAGTCGTAGACCCAACCGGTCTTGGACCTGTACGGGAACTGCTCGGGCCGGATGAAGTTCTTGAGCCGCAGCTCGACCGGATCCATCTTCAGTTCGTACGCGAGGCAGTCGACCAGCCGCTCGACCAGGTAGACGGCCTCGGTGATCCGGAACGAGCACGCGTACGCGACTCCGCCAGGCGCCTTGTTCGTGTAGACGGCGGTCATCTTGCAGTACGCCGCTTCGAGGTCGTAGCTGCCGGTGAAGACGCCGAAGAAGCCGGCCGGGTACTTGACCGGCGCCGCGGTCCCGTTGAACGCGCCGTGGTCGGCGAGCACGTTGGTGCGGATCGCGAGGATCTTGCCTTCGCTGGTCGCGGCGATCTCGCCGCGCATGATGTAGTCCCGCGCGAAGCCGGTGCTGGTGAGGTTCTCCGACCGGTCCTCCATCCACTTGACCGGTTTCCCGAGGACGAGCGAGGCGACGATCGAGCACACGTACCCGGGATAGATCGGCACCTTGTTGCCGAATCCGCCGCCGATGTCCGGTGCGATCACCCGGATCTTGTGCTCCGGCAGGCCGGAGACGAGCGCGTAGACGGTCCGGTGGGCGTGCGGTGCCTGGCTGGTGGTCCAGAGAGTGAGCTTTCCGTCGACCCGCTCGTAGTCGGCGACGCAACCGCAGGTCTCCATCGGCGCCGGGTGCACGCGCGGGTAGACGATGTCCTCGGTCACCACCACGTCGGCGCGTTTCAGGACCTCCTCGGTCGCTGCGGCATCGCCGGTCTCCCAGTCGAAGCAGTGGTTGTCGGACTTGCCGTCCAGGTCGTCGCGGATCACGGGCGCGTCGGGTGCGAGCGCCGTACGGGCGTCGATCACCGGCGGCAGCGGGTCGTAGTCGACATCGATCAGTTCGAGGGCGTCACGGGCGGCGTACCGGTCCTCGGCGACGACGAACGCGACCTCCTGGCCCTGGAACCGGACTTTGTCGGTGGCGAGGACGGCCTGGACATCGTTCGACAGCGTCGGCATCCAGGCCAGGCCCTTGTCGGCGAGGTCGGCGCCGGTGATGACAGCCTTCACCTTTGGGTGCGCCTGGGCCGCGGTGACGTCGATGCTGACGATCCGGGCGTGCGCCAACGGCGAGCGCAGGATCGCCAGGTGCAGCATCCCCGGCAGTTGCAGGTCGTCGACGTACCGGCCGAGACCACGGATGAACCGCGGGTCCTCCTTGCGCAGCATCCGACCGTGCCCGAGCGGCTTCTGGTCGTTGTCGTCGAACGTCTCCGGCCGGGTCGATGTCGTGGTCATGCCGGGCTCCCAGCTGCTTCAGGCTGCACGCCATCTGGATGTGTGGCAGCCCAGCGGATCGAGCGGACGATCGTTGCGTACCCGGTACACCGGCAGATCTGGCCCGAGATCGCCTCGCGGATCTCCTGCTCGTCCGGATCCGGATTGCGGTCGAGCAGTGCGCGGGCGGTCATCATCATGCCCGGCGTACAGAACCCGCACTGCAGCCCGTGGCACTGCATGAATCCCTGCTGAACCGGGTCGAGACCATCCTCGGTCTCCAGTCCTTCGACGGTTCGTACGTCGTGACCGCCTGCCATCGCGGCCAGTACGGTGCACGACTTCACCGGCTCGTCGTCCATCCAGACCACGCAGGTCCCGCAGTTGCTGGTGTCGCAACCCCAGTGCGTACCCGTCAGGCGGAGGTGATCGCGCAGGAAGTGCACGAGCAGTGTGCGGCCTTCGATCTCGGCGGAGACCTCGTCGCCGTTGACAGTCATCGTCACCTGCATGGTCACAGCCCTCCTGAGCGGTCGAGGTACCGCTGAACCGCGGTGCGGAAGGCCCGCGTGGTCAGCTCGGCAGCCAGGTGCTTCTTGTAGTCCGCGCTGCCTCGCTGGTCCGTCACCGGCTCGCTCGCCTCCGCAGCGAGCTCGCCCGCCCGGCGGAACAGCTCCTCCGACGGCGGATTGCCGCGCAGCGCCTCAGAGATCGCCGGGATTCCAGTGGTGTTCGGTCCGACCGCCGCCAGCCCGGCGCGAGCGTCGGCGATCACCCCGTCCTGGATCCACACCGCCGCGCCCGCGGAGACGACCGCCCAGTCACCAGCTCGGCGTTCGACCTTGTAGTACGCGCTCGACCCGCCAGGGCGGATCGGAAACCTGACCTCGGTGAGGATCTCGCCGTCGCCGACGGCGGTCTCGTACGGGCCGCGATAGAACTCGTTCATAGTGACCACTCGGGTCCCGGACAGACCGCGGATCACGCAGCTGGCGTCGAGCGTCGTACACACTGCCGACAGGTCCTCGGACGGATCGGCCTGACACAGCGATCCGCCGATCGTGCCGCGGTTGCGGACCACCGGGTCGGCGATCACCCGCTCGGCGTCGGCAAAGATCGGGAACAGGCCGGCCAGTTCGCCGGACTCCAGAAGCTCGCGATGCCGGGTCATCGCACCGACCCGTACCTCATCCGGCGTGACGGTGATCCGGCCGAGCTCGCCGTGCAGGTCGTTGATGTCGATCAGGTACTCGAAGTTGGCCAGCCGCAGCTTCATCATCGGCAGCAGGCTGTGCCCGCCGGCAACCAGCCGGGCCGAGCTCCCGAGTCGGTCGAGCAGCGCGATGGCGTTGTCGACACTGGTGGCGCGCTCGTATTCGAACGGTGCTGGAACCTGCATGCCGGGTCCCTCCGTAGTTCTCCTGTCCCTCGATGTCACTGCTCGGGACGGGCAATGTCAACGGTGACCTAAGGCATCGCTTAGGTGCCCAGCCGTGGCGTTCGCGGACCAATTCGCGCCGGCTGCCGAGGGCTCCCAGCGCACCGGCCCCACCCGGATCGCGGCCCCGACCCGGATCGCCGGAGCAGGCCTGGAGACCTGCGTCATGGCACGGACTCGGGACGCCGGTGTCGTCAGCTGTGTAGCTAGCGGTGGGGCCGCACGGTGGGTCGGGGCTGGTCTGGTTCGGGCGCGGTCGTAGGCGGCGCGGGGTCGGTGATGTGGATGCGGTGGGCGGGGCCGGGGTGGGCTTTCGGGGCGTGGATGGTGAGCAGACCGTGGGTCAGACTGGCGGTGATCTTGTCGCCCAGCACGGGGCCGGGAAGGCCGATGGTGTGGTGCAGTGGCCCGGTGTGGCGGGTGTGCTGGCGCAGCATGCCGGGGTGCTCGCGGTCGGGGATCTGGCCGTGCACTGTGAGGGAGCGGTCGTTGCGCTCCAGTACGACGTCGTCGGTGCCGGCGCCGGGCAGGTCGACCTCGACGAGGTACTCGTCGTCGGTTTCTTCGATGTCGACCGCGGGTGTCCAGGCCGTCCCGACAGGGGCGATGGTGAGTTGGCGCTTCAGCTGGTTCATCCGGCGGTGGATGTCTTCGAAGTGGGCGAACGGGTCGGTCGGCAGCCACCGCACCGCCTTCGTGGGAACCGGTCGCTGGGCGAGATCGGGATTCATCGCGCTCACCTGTGCCTTCGGAACGTCTGTCGTCGACCGGGGTGATGCGGCGGCCCGCGTTGGCGTGTGTCGTCCTAGGAAGGACAGGCGGCGGACAGAGCTTTCGTCGCCGCGGGTCGAGGATGTGCCCGCGGACGGCCGCATCACCGGGTCAAGGATTTGGTCTGTCTGGGATCTGCTCACCTCCTCTCGCTGGACTGCCTTGCAGGAGGGTCACGCCACCACGGAGGGCCGCGTCCCCGCCCGTTCGGTCGGCTGCTCGGCGCGGTCGCGGGCAGCGGGTTCCTGGGCCGGCGAGGCCACCTGGAGGGTGGCCCCGCCGCCCATCCACCGGCGGGTGGACAACGCTTGTCGAGGGGCGGCTCGCACGGCGATTCCCAGCAGTCGGCGATCAGTTCGTCGAACTCGGCCCGCACCCAGTCGTCGTTGCCGAGTACGAGGTCGACGAACACCTCGGCCTCGTCGAGTGTCTGCTGTTGGATCGCAGTCATCGATCTCACCCCATCGACAAACGTGTCCCTCAACGTGTCCTGTCGTACCCCGCCGGTTCGGCGCGCCACGGCGCGCGCCGTTGTTCCGAGGTCGTCAGGCGTCGATCTGCTTGCGGCCGCCGTCGCTGTTCGCGATCGCGATCTTGCGCGGCTTGGCCTGCTCGGCGATCGGGATCCTCAGCGTCAGGACGCCTGCCTCGTAGCCGGCCTCGATCCGGTCGGCGTCCAGGGTGTCGCCCAGGAACAACTGCCTGGAGAACGCCCCGAGCGGACGCTCCGCGACCTGCATCTCCACACCGTCGGCCAGCTCGAGCGGCCGGCGCTCGGCCTTCACCGTGAGCACGTTGCGCTCCACGTCCAGATCGATCGCGTCCGGCGAGACCCCCGGCAGATCGAACGCCACCACGTACTCATCGCCGTCGCGGTAGGCATCCATCGGCATCGCCGTCGGATGTGACCACGTGCCCGGCGCCTGGCTCCCGAAGAACTGCTGGGTCAGCCGGTCGAACTCCCGGAACGGGTCGGTACGGATCAACATCGTCCCTGCACCTCCTCAGTCTTCAACACACTCGTCAACTCGGTCTCACTCGCGGGTGGTGTCACCCGGCACTTCCGATATAGCATGTCATCGAGACGATGACAAGTAGGCAATGTCATCGAACCGCTGACATATTCGATCTGCCGACAGGTTGTAGTCAGGGAGGTGACGGATGGCGGCCGATGACACGACGCGGGACGCCACGACACAGGATGCGCGGTGGCCGGCGACGGCTGCGGTCGCTGCCGTGGAGCACACGGTCCGGCAGCTCATCTCCCCGGTCGACGGCCGGGTGGACGGCTCGGACCGGGCGGGCCCAGCAAGCGTCGGTTCGATGGACGTCCTGACTGCGCTCGCCGAGCTGCGGGTCGTCCAGGATCAGCTCGCGGCCTGGGAACCGATGCTGATCGGGGCGGCCCGTGACCGCGGCGCGAGCTGGACCGCGATCGCCCCTGCGCTCGGTTTGGCCAGCCGCCAGGCCGCCGAACGCCGCTACCTGCGACTCAACCCGCACACCGCAGACCCCGAAGGAATGACCGGCGAACAACGCGTCCAGGCCGCCCGCGACCGGCGCGCCGGTGACCGCGCGGTCACCCGCTGGGCCCGTGACAACGCGACCAGGCTGCGCCGCCTGGCTGCACAGATCACCGCCCTGGATGACCTCGACCCGGCCACGCAGGCCAGTGTCGACCAGGTCTTGCACGCCCTCGGCGACAGCGACACCGCGACGCTGCTGGCGCCGTTGGCCGAGGCCGGCGCCAAGCTCGAGGACACCCACCCACGACTGGCCGGGCAGGTCTCCGACATCAACGTGGCCACCGACCAGCTACGAACCGAACACACAACACGAACCCAATGACCACGCAATGATCCGCCCGGCCGCTGCCTCGACTCATCGAGGCAGGGCACTCACCGCGGCTGACACTCCCATCGCCCCTCTTCGTGGACAGTGCTTGTTAGGTCACGGGACGACGATGACCCCGTAGAGATGCCCAATCCCGTTTGCTCCGTCGTCCGTTCCGTGGCCGCTGAGGCCGTCGTACGCGCCGGTGCCACCCTGGAGACTCACGGGACCGGTGTTGTCGATCCCGGGCGGAGTTGCCACCAGGCGGATGTGCTTTTGCGCATTGAAGGTGCCACTGCCATCGGCGCAGGTGTACACGGTCTCGGTGAGTGCCGTCTCCAGCGGATGCTGGAACTGCTGTCCCCGCAGACCCGCGAGAGCTCGGTAGGTGTCGACGAACGTGCCGGACGGGCACAGCGGACCGGTGGTGACGAAGTCCCCGGTGTCGTAGTCGTCGAAGAACTGGATGTTCGTCTCGGTGATCGTGAAAGGTACCTGGCTCTGTTGGGCGACCGGAATCGGTCATGGTGGGGTGTTGACAGGGGTAGTTACCGATAACAAAATGTTACCGGTAACAGCGACACTGCCGGATGGCGTGGCCCGCCGTTCGGCGAAGAAGGGAAAGCAATGCCCAGACCAGGCGTAGGAAATCACCTGACGCGTCGACGATTGCTCGGGCTGGCCGCGGTTTCTGCTGGTGCTGTGTTCTCCGGGCCGGTTCTCACCGGTTGCAGCAAGGATTCGGCGGAAGGCGGCGGCTCGACGTCGCTGACGTTCATGAACCAGTCGCGAGGGCAGGTCAAGGCGCTCGAGAAGCTGGTCGAGACGTACCAGAAGCAGACCGGGGTGCGGGTGACGATCGACAGCCCGGGGCCGGCGAACTATCCGGCGAAGTTGCAGGCGAAGTCGCAGTCCGGCGATATGCCGGACATCTACTCGACGCTGACGCTGCCGGAGATGATCCCGTACTACAAGGCCGGCTGGGCGATGAATCTGCAGCCGAAGCTGACCGGCGACTGGAAGGCCGACTTCTCGCCGATCGCCTTGGACCTGACCACTGTGAAGGCCGGCACGATCAGCGGCGTGGACGCGGGTGTCTATTCGGCGCACTGGGAGATCCAGACCATGGGGGTGCTGCTGAACACCAAGACGTTCGAGTCGGCAGGGATCGATCCCAAGGCTCCGCCGGCCACGACGGACGCGTGGATCGAACAGCTGAAGAAGGTTTCGGCCAAAACCGGCAATGGTGCGTTCCTGGTGGCCGCGTCCCTGGCGGACCGGTTCCTGCTGACGCACGCGTCCAACTGGCTAACCGACGCCGAGATCGACGCGACACTAGCGGGCAAGGCGAGTTGGAAGTCGGACGGCTGGCGTAAAGGGCTGCAACTGCTGGCCGAGCTGAGGGACGCCGGGGTCATCGTCAACAAGACCCTCCCGGGTGGCAACGACGACAACCCGACGGTGGAGAAGGGCTTCTTCAACGTCCAGGACACGCCGGCGATCTTCGACGCGTCGGTCGCGATCGGTGTCGCGCGGGCGACCGCTCCGGACTTCACGGACTACGTGTCGATGGGGATTCCGAAGGCGGCGGACGGTACGCAGAAGCCGCGTGTGTACGGCGGTGTCGGCAAGGGCGCGTGCATCAACCCGAAGGGAAAGAACGTCGATGCCGCGGTGAAGTTCGTGCAGTGGCTGACCGAGCCGGAGCAGGCGAAGGTGTTCGTCGACATGGTCGGGCTGATCCCGGCGAACCCGAAGGTCACCGCCGGCGACCTGCCTCCGCAGGTGTCCGGGTTCGCGTCGCTCGCCGACGCGATCGAGATCGTTCCGTCGCCCTTCAGCACCGATGCCCGGACGGCGTTGATCAGCGGGGTGCAGAGCCTGGTGCTGAAGGAGAAGACCGTCGACCAGGTGCTCGACGACATGGAGACGGCGCAGAAGAGGTCCAAGTGACGGTCCATCCGCTCGAGGCGGGCGACGTCGCTCGAGCGCACTCGGGAACCCGCCGCCGCGGTTCACTCGCACGGCGCCGCGAGCTGATGGCGTACGGGTTCCTCCTGCCTGCGGTGCTGCTGCTGGCCGTCTTCACGTTCGTACCGTTCGTGCAGGCGATCGTGTTGAGTTTCCAGCAGTGGGACGGCGTCAGTACGTCGACGCCGTTCGTGGGCCTGTCCAACTACCGGTTCGTGCTGCACGACGCGGTCTTCTGGTCGTCGATGCGGAACGTGCTGGTCTTCGGTGTGGTGGGTTTCGTTGTCGGCAACGCGTTGTCGCTCGGGATGGCGATCGCCGTCAACAGGGTGCGTCGCGGTAAGGCGTTCTTCCGTACGGCGTTCTACCTGCCAGGCGTGTTCTCCGTCGTGGTCATCGGAATGATGTTCTCCTGGCTGCTCGCCCCGAACGCGGGCATCGTGAACCGCATACTCGGCGCGGTAGGACTGTCGGGACTGCAGCACAACTGGCTCGAGGATCCCGGTACCGCACTGCCCGCGGTGGCGGCCGTGTTCCTCTGGTACCACTGGGGATTCGGCTTCATCCTCTACCTGGCCGGACTGCAGGACGTGCCGGTGGACTTGTACGAGGCGGCCAGCCTGGACGGTGCGAGTGGCTGGGCGAAGTTCCGGTACGTCACCTGGCCCGAGCTGCTTCCGGTGACGGCGATCGTGTCGTTGCTGACGCTGCTCGGAGCGTTGCAGGTGTTCGGCACGGTGCAGGTGCTGACGAACGGTGGGCCGGGCGACCACACGATGGTGCCGACGCTGCGGATCTATCAGGAAGCGTTCACGAACCAGCGCTTCGGCTCGGCGGCGGCGATGTCGGTGATCTTCGGCGGCGCGCTGGTCCTGCTGGCGATGCTGCATCTGTGGTTGTCCAGGCGGCGGAGGTGATGGCGATGGTGAAGGGTCTTGCGGGCCGTGGCGGTCTGTACGGGTTGCTGGTGCTTGCCGCTGTTGGGGCGCTGTTCCCGATGGTCTGGTTGCTGATCGGGTCCTTGCAGACGAGCAGCGAGCTCTACCGGGGCAAGGATCTGCTGCCTGCCAAGCCGCAGTGGTCGAACTATGTGACGGCCTGGACGGACGGCGATCTCGGCACGTACTTGCCGAACAGCGTGATCTACACGGTGTCGGCGGTGATCGGCATCCTGGTCGTGTCCAGCATGGCCGGCTACGCGTTGGCCCGGATCGAGTTCCGCGGGAAGGCCGCGGTCACGTTCGGCCTGCTGGCGGTGATGATCATTCCGGCGCCGGCGTCGTTCATCGCGCAGTACAAACTGATGGTCATGCTCGGGCTGACGAACAGCCGGATCGGGTACGTGCTGATTCTCGTTTCCGCCGGTATCCCGATCTCCGCGTTGATCATGCGCGGGTTCTTCGCGAACCTGCCGAAGGATCTCGAGGAGGCGGCGGCGATCGACGGCAGCTCGGCCCTGAACACCTTCGCGCGGGTGATCCTCCCGCTGGCGCGGCCGGGATTGATTGCGGTCGCGGTGATTCAAGGGCTGGCGGTCTGGAACGAGTACCTGCTGGCGTTGGTGCTGTTCGACGACGACACGTTGATGCCCATTCAGCGTGGTTTGATGAACTTCGTGTCCGCGGAGACGCCGGTGCAGAACATCCTGCTGGCCGCGACGGCGATCTCTGTCGTCCCGGTGGTCGTGTTCTATGTCTTCGCGCAGCGGCAAGTGGTGCAAGGGATCAGCAGCGGAGCGGTCAAGTAGCCTGCAGTCGAAGGGAGATGGAGACGAGTTGACCGAGAAACCGGCGCCCGTGGTGCGGGCCACTCTCACTGATGTCGCGCGTGCCGCAGGGGTCTCCCGGCAGACGGCGTCCCGGGTCGCTCGCGGCGGCGAGAACGTGAATGCGCGGACGGCGGCCCGGGTACGGCGCGTGATCAAGTCGCTCGGCTACCGCCCGGACCCGATCGCGCGGGCGCTGTCCGTCGGTCGCGGGCTCAGCGTGGGACTACTCACGCATCAGTTGACCGGCCGGCAAATGGGCCTAGGCGCCATTTCGGTCATGATCGGGGTCGAGCAGGCCGCTGCTGAACTCGACCTCGGCGTCAGCGTCGCCACGTTCTCCACCTTCGATCGGGCCACCGTTCAGGACGGGATCGACCGGCTCGCGCGAGCCGGCTGCGACGGCGTGATCTTCATGGCCCCGTGGGTGTCGGCAGCGAAGACCTTGCGGGCTCTCGATACCTCGCTGCCGATGGTGTCTACCAGCGAGGTGCCCGAGTACGACGGTCCTGCCGTCCATGCCGACGCGACGCAGGCCGCGGCGGATGTGGTGAATCATCTGTTGTCGCTCGGCCACACGACGGTTCACCATGTCACGGGTCCGCCCAACTGGATCTCCAGCCAGCTTCGCCTCGCCGGCTGGGAGAGCGCGTTGCGGCGGGCCGACGCGGAGATCCCCGAGCCGTTGACCGGTGACTGGACCGCAAGGTCCGGGTACGACGCCGGCCGGCGGCTCGCCGAGGATCCCTCGGTCACTGCGATCTTCGCGGCCAACGACGAGATGGCGCTGGGGATCGTGTCCGCGCTCATCGAATCAGGCCGCCGCGTTCCAGAAGACGTCAGCGTCGCCGGCTTCGACGATGCGCCCGGGGCGGACTACTTCCGGCCGCCGCTCACGACCATCAGGGTCGACGACGCCGAGTACGGGCGACAAGCCGTCGCGCAGCTCATGCTGCAACTCAACGGCGAGCCGGCGGCCCCGGCGACCATCCTGCCGCATCAGCTGATCATCCGCGCCAGCACAGCGCGCAGTCCGCACCAGGCGCGACGGAAAGCATCTGCACGTCAGCTTCCGCGCTGACCTCCACATCAGTTGCAGCACCCGACTCGGCAGGCTCCGGCTCCCGAGTCTTCGAAGCATGCCTGTCCAGCAGAGTGAGGAACACATGAGCCGAGCCCCGAACGGACTGCGGATCGACAGCGGCGGCGACCAGTTCACCGTGTCGGGACCGTCTCCGAGACTTTCGTGGCGACCTCCGGCAACGCTCACCGGCCAGTCCGCGTACGAACTCGACAGCACCGTTGACGGCGCCTCGGTCGCTCGTGTCACGCATACGTCGACGGAACATCTGTTCGTTCCTTGGCCGTGGGCGCCGCTTCAGAGCTCTCAACGAGTGACGTGGCGCGTCCGGGTGCGCGGTGACCAGGGCTTCTCGGAATGGTCCGAGCCGAGCAGTTTCGAAGTCGGACTTCTCAACGAGGACTGGACGGCTCACTGGATCTCTCCGGACGAGACGGTCGATGCTGGGTATGGGAATCGGCCCGCCTACGTGCTCTCGACGCGGTTCGAGGTGGCCTCGGAGGTGATGTCAGCTCGTCTGTACAGCACCGCGCTGGGTGTCTACGAGGCGTTCGTCAACGGCCGTCGAGCTGGTACGGCGGAGTTGACTCCCGGCTCCACGTCGTACGACCGCACTCTCTACGCGCAGGCGATGGATGTCACGGACGCCGTACGTCGTGGGCGCAATCGGCTCGAGGTCCTGCTGTCGGACGGGTGGTACCGCGGTAAGACGGGCGGTTTTCGGATGCCGTCGGGATGGGGTACGACGACGGCCGCTCGGCTGGAGCTTCACCTGTGGTGCCGCGACGGCTCGCGACAGGTCGTTCGCAGCGACCGGACCTGGACGAGCACGGAGTCGAAGATCACCCGGGCCGACCTGATGGACGGACAGGCGGTCGACCTCGGTCTGCCGACCGGAGCGGTCCGTCCGGTGCTCGTCGATCAGGTGGTTGCTCCGAGCATCGACTGGTCGCCGGCGCCGGCGGTCCGCCGGATCGAGTCCCGTGCGCCCATCGCGCTGCGGCAGGTGGATGCCGGAACCTGGGTCGCGGACTTCGGTCAGAACGCCTCGGGCTGGATCTCGCTGGCCGACCTCGGACCCGCGGGCACCCGCACAGTCGTCGACTACGGCGAGTTCGTCGGGCCCGATGGCGATCTGACCACGACTCATCTGGACTCCTTTCTGCCCGGTGGCCGGCGGATCGTGTTCGTGCAACGCGACGAGGTCGTGTCGGCGGGCGACGGTGAGGTGTTCGAGCCGCGCCACACCGTGCATGGGTTCCAGTACGCGCGACTGCGGCGCGACGGCGCGGCGATCGACCCGGCGAGTGTGACGATGCACGTGGTGCACTCGGATCTCGCCCGGACTGGGACATTCGAGTGCGGCAACGCCGATCTCAACCGTCTGCACGACGTGGCGGTGTGGAGCTTTCGGGGCAACGCCGTGGACGTGCCGACCGACTGCCCGACCCGGGAGCGGATCGGCTGGACCGGTGACTATCAGATCTTCGCCCCGACGGCGGCGCGGCTGTACGACGTTCACGGGTTCAGCCGGAAGTGGTTGCGCTCGGTGCGGGACGATCAGCTGCCCGATGGCCGGATCGCGAACTTCTCCCCGGACGGCCGGCGTACCAAACTCAACCTCGAGGACCGCTTGGCGAAGTCAACCGGATCGGCCGGGTGGGGTGACGCGATCGTCGCCGTACCGATGGAGCTGTACGAGACGTACGGCGACCGCGAGGTGCTGGCCGAGAACTGGGACGCGATGGTGCGTTGGGTGGAGTGGGCATTGGCTGCCGCACGGGAGCACCAGCATCCGACTCGGATCGAGCGCTCCGCGCAGCCGTTGCCGCACGAGCGGTTCATCTGGGACGGCACCTACCACTGGGGTGAATGGGCCGAGCCGGGGATCGATCCGCCGCTGAGCGACCCGGCCGGCTGGGCCGCTTGGCAGCAGTCGGACCAGGGCGAAGTGGGAACTGCCTACCTCTACCGATCCAGCGCCACCCTCGCTCGGATCGCCGCCATCCTCGGCCGCTCGGCCGAGGCCGCCAACTACGCGGAGATCGCGGATCAGGTGCGTGCGGCCTGGCGTACGGAGTTCCTCGACGAGTCCGGTCGGACGACCGGCGACACCCAGGCAGGTTACGTGCGTGCGCTCACGTTCGGGCTGGTCCAGGAGCCGCTGCGCGAGGCCGTCGTACGGCGTCTTGTCGAGCTGATCCGGGCCGCGGGCAACCATCTCGGGACCGGGTTCCTGTCGACGGGCGAGCTGCTCCCGGTGCTCGCGGACAATGGGTACGCCGAGGTCGCGTACGACGTACTCTTCCAGCGCACGCTGCCGTCCTGGCTCGGGATGCTGGACCGCGGCGCCACGACGATCTGGGAGGAGTGGGACGGGGTCGACGACGACGGGAACCCGCATGCGTCGCTCAACCACTACAGCAAGGGTGCCGTCGTGCATTTCCTGCACACCCACGTCCTGGGCCTGCGCCAGGCCGACGGATCCGTCGGGTGGGAATCGTTCGTGATCTCCCCGCTGCCACACCCGGACATCCCTTGGGCACGAGGCACCTACGAATCTCCTCGAGGCACCGTCGAGGTGCGGTGGGAGATCAAGGGCGGCAGCTTCGAGATCGTGGTCGACGTACCGCCCGGCTCCACGGCCGAAGTCGTCTTTCCGGGCGGCGAGAAGGTATCGCTTCCGCCGGGGCATTTCACTGCGACCCGGCCCACTCCCGCCTCCTGAAAGGGCTCGTCTCGGTTTCCAAGAGCGTTCCGAGGCTGCGCGTTGCTGCGCAGGCGTACGCGGTCGGGACCGACGACGATCGCGAGTCCGTCTGATGTCGCGTCAATGCGACTATGGGTCCATGGCACTGACAAGCTACGGAGTGCTGGTCGGGCAGCTGATCCGCTTCGCTCGTGAGGATCCGAACGACTTCGGATCGTGGTACCACGGGAAGCTGTACGTCGCGGCTCCCGGTGGCGAGTACGAATGCGCGATCGATGTGTCGACACCGAGTGGCGTGCCGGTGCAGTACCGCGAGGTACGAAATCTCAATCCGCATCTCTTCGCACCGACCGCGACCATGAGTGACGGCTGGCACCAGTTGGCCAGCACGCCTGTGTCTGGTGCCCTCGACTATGTCCGATCACCGTTGCTGCGAGGAAGCGGCGGATGCCTCAGCGTTGTCTACAGTCCGCTCGTCGCGTTGGTCAACGCGATCCTGAGGTCGCCCAGATTCGGCTGGGTCGACAGCACGGCCGACAACGCATTGGATCTGCTGGAGCAGCGGCTGCTCGGCTGCGAACGCGTGTACGTGTACGGCGCGCCGTACACCACCGGCCACGGCGTACACGACATCCACTACAACCAAGGCGACCCGCCGGGCCAGTTCCAGCACCTGGACGGGATCTGGCAGGACGGCGGCACCGTCATTCAACGCCCGGGCGGGGAACTGACCGCCTTCCTCACCAAGTTCAAACCCCAATCCCTGAACACCGACGGCAACGGCCTACCACAGGGTTAGTAGGACGTTGCCTGGTCGATCTCGTTGTTCAAGCGGAGCGTGCCGCGGAGTCGGAGTTCGGACCGCCGGTATCAGCTGAGGGACTCGATGGCGGTGTGGATGAGGTCGGCGACGGCCTGGGGCTGGGAGACGTAGACGGAGTGGCTGCCGGCGACCTCGCGGGTGGTGGCGCCGGCGCGTTCGGCCATCTGACGCTGGGCGGGCGGCGGGATCATCTTGTCGTCGGCGGCGACGAGGTACCAGCTGGGCTTCTGCCGCCAGCCGGGCTCGGTGACGGCGCCGCCGAGCGCCTCGACGCCCCACGGGACCTGGGAGTCGGCCATGAAGGCTGCCTCGTCGGCGGGTAGATCGCCGGCGAACGAGTCGTGGAACTTGTCGCGGTCGAGGAACAGGAAGCCGTCGCGGGGCGGCAGGATCGGCGGGACCGGCGCACCGGGCGGCGGGTCGGCGATCAGGGTGTTGACGGACTCACCCTTGTCGGGGGCGAAGGCGGCGATGTAGACGAGGCCGGCGACGCGTTCGTCGCTACCGGTCTCGGTGACCACGACACCGCCGTACGAGTGCCCGACGAGCACCGCGGGGCCGTCGATCTCGTCCAGGACCTGCTTGGTCGCGGCCACGTCGCCCTCGAGCGTCAGGGTCGGGTTCTGTACGACGGCCACTCGGTGACCCTGTGCGCGCAGCCGGTCGTACACGCCGCGCCATCCGGATCCGTCGACGAAGCCTCCGTGGATCAGCACGATGGTCGGTTCGGTCATTGCGTCCTCCTCGGGTTGTTTCGGATGTCTGCGACGTTAGGGCGGGGGTGCGGGCGGGGCAGGAGGGGAAACCCTCGAACAGGTGCGGCCCGACCCTCGATCGGGGGCGAGGGGTGTCCGATGATGTGTTGATGGACGAGGCATCGGCGTACGGGCTGTTCGGTCGCGAGGACGTGGTTCGCGCGCTGAACGACGTCCTCGACAGCGGCGGAAGCGCGGTGGTGGTCGGTGATCCCGGCCTCGGCAAGAGCAGTCTGCTGAAGGTCGCGAACCAGCTCGCGCAACGCCGGGGGAGACGGGTGCTGTCCGTGACGCCGACCCAGTTCGACCGGGGGCTGCCGTTCGCCGGTCTGGCGGAACTGGTCAGCCAGTGTCCGGCGGGCGTCGAGGATCGGATCCCGGGTCCGCAGCGTCGCGCGCTGGCGGTTGCTCTGCAGCGTGCCGAGCCCGACGGTAGTGCGGTGGACGCGCTGGCCGTTCCGCTCGCGGTCCGGAGTCTGCTCACACAGCTGAGCGAGGCGGAGCAGGTCACGCTGGTGATCGACGACCTGCAGTGGCTCGACCACGCGAGCGCCGGCAGCCTCGCATTCGCAGTCCGCACCCTCGACGCCCAGCGCGTCAGCGTGATCGCCGGGATGCGCCCCGACCCCGAGGCAGGCGCCGACCTGCTGCGCTCGCTGCCGGAACCGCGGCACGAGATCCATCTCGCGCCGTTGGCGGACTGGGCGATCGGTCGACTGCTCCGCAAACACCTCGGTCAGCGATGGACTCCGCCGATGAGCGCCGGGATAGCGAGAGCCAGCGGCGGGAACCCGTTCCTGGCTTTGATGATCGCCGAAGCCATGCAGTCCGATCTGTCGAAGTGGCGGTGGAGCGCACAGCAGGGCAACGACCCGATCTTCCCCGTCCCACCGAGCCTGGTCGGACTGCTGTGCGAGAAGGTCGAGGTACTGCTGTCGCAGGAGTCTCGCGACGTACTGCTGCTGGTGGCCGCGGCGGGTCGGCTGACCGTCCCGGAGCTGCAGCGAACTGTCGAGGAGGCTCGGCTTCGCTCGGCGCTTGAGGATGCGGACGATGCCGATGTCGCCCGGGTCGGCGCGGGATCGGTCGTCGACTTCACCCATCCGCTCCTGGCTTCTGCGATCTATGACCAGGCGACGCCGGCCGAGCGCCGTCGAGCGCACCGGGTGCTTGCGGAGAAGCTCGAAGATCCGGTCGAGCGGGCACGCCATCGCTCGAAGTCGATCACCGCGCCGGACGAGGCAGTCGCCGGAGAACTCGAACGCGCCGCAGACGTGTCCCGGAGCCGTGGCGCCTTGCAGTTGGCCGGCGAACTGCTCGAGGGCTCAGCGCGCGCGACGCCGTCGGACCTGGACACGACGGGCAGCCTCGTCCGCTGGCTGCGAGCGGTGGACACGTACGTCGCCGCGGGCGATTTGCTCGCGGCGCGCAGGGCGCTGGACGTCGGCTCGGCGCTGGCGGCCGACGGCGAGCAACAGGCCCAGGTGCTGGTCCGGAAGGCGTGGCTGGTCGACGGGCTCGGTGCTGCGCGGTCGGTCACCGAGGAAGCGTTCCGCCTGGCACCGGCGGGCAGCGAGGTTCGCGCGCGGATCCTGCAGGAGCTCGGCGAGTACCACCGGATGGAGGGGCACGGGAAGCTCGCGCTCAGGCTCACCAACCTGGCGATCCGCGAAGCAGCCGACGCCGGCCGTCCCGACATCGAACTCGCTGCCCTGAATCAGCTGCAGAGCATCCAGCGGCTCTGGGCGCTCGGGGACGCGGAACAGACCTTGGCCGAGGTCGATCGCCTGGGCGACAGCTCGTCCAGCGAGTTGTCCGAGGCGCAGTGGGCGTGGGCCCACGGGTTCCATGCCGCGTGGAACGATCCGACCGCGGAACGACGTACCCGGGACGGCATCGCCCGTACCATCGAGGCCGGCCGGTACGGCGAGTTGTCGGGCCTGTACATCTGCTTGATCCTCACGCTCATTCGGCGTTCCAGGATTCGCGAGGCCCAGGCCGCGCTGGACGAGGCGGATCGGCTGGGCGCGTGGGCTGGTGGCGTCGGTCTGCAGGAAGCCATCGGGCGTGCACTGGTCAGGTCGTATGCGGGGGATCTGACGGACGCGCGGGAAGTCGCGCAGGGCGGGGAAGCGCAGGCGAGATCGAGTGGCCTGACGTACTGGCTGGCCGGATTCCTCGCCCAGCTGGGATTCGTCGAAGTCTCCGCAAAGAACTGGCAGGCGGCACTCGAACCGTTGCGTGAGCTCGCCGGGATCTTTGCCGACACCGAGGTGGTCGACCTCGAGCAATTGCTCTGGCCGGTCGACTACGCCGACGCCGCTCTCCAAGTCGGTGCGCTCGACGAGGTCGCGACAGCCGTCGCGCTGCTTCGGCGGCAAGGCCGTCCTGAGGCGCTCGTCGCCGCGGATCGTTGTCAGGCTTTGCTCACCGCCGCTCGTGGTGATGTCGAGGAGGCCTTGACCGGGTTGCGCGAAGTCGTCGATCGAGCGGACGCCGAATGTCCGTTCGAGGCGGCGCGATCGCGGCTCGCCCTCGGGCAGGTCGCGCGGCGCGCCGGCTACAAGGGTCTGGCCAGTGAGTCGCTCAACGCCGCGGCGAGCGCGTTCACCGAGCTGGGGATCCCGCGGTGGGCGGAGCGAGCCCTCGACGACGCCCGCCGAGTGGGGTTGCACAGCACCTCGACGCTACTGACCGAGACCGAACGCCAGGTTGCCGACCTGGTGGCGTCCGGCGCCTCGAACCAGGAGGCCGCGGCCCAGCTCTTCCTGTCGGTGAAGACCGTCGAAGCCAACCTGACCCGCGTCTACCGAAAGCTGTCCGTCCGCTCCCGGACCGAACTCGCCGCAGCGGTGGCCGCTCATTCGGTCGTCGTACGGCGGGGTGGTGGGGCGGTCGATTCTCGGTAGATCAGGCGGTTGATGGTTGGGAGCGTCGGTCGCGGGATCGGTTCGCCGCGGATCTCGGCGACGAGTTGGTGGACCGCGAGGCGGCCCTGCGCCTCGCGGTCGACTGCCACGGTCGACAGTGACGGGGTCGCGAACCGGCCCATCTCCTCGTCGTCCCAGCCGAAGACGCTGAGGTCGTCGGGCACGCGCCAGCCGCGCGAGCGGGCACCGCGGATCACACCCATGGCGACGACGTCGTTGGCTGCCACGACCGCGGTCACACCGCCGTCGGACGGCAGGGCGGTGATCGCGTCGAACCCGGACTGCGCCGACCAGTCGCCGTCGACGACTCCGACCGATTGCAGTCCGAGGCGTTCGATCGTCTCGAGGTAGACGCTCTTCCGGTTGCGTGCCGAGGCGAAGTTCTGGGCGCCGGCGACGTGCAGGAACGTCCGGTGACCCAAGGAGACCAGGTACTCGATGATCTCGCGGATCTCAGTGGCGTCGGCGAGCTCCGCCAAGCTGTGCAACTTGTCGTCGTAGGTGCCGTACTCGACGATCGGCACCCGATTCGAGCTCTTGCCCTTGAGGCTGATCGGCGAGAGGGCCAGGATGCCTTCGACCTGGCCGGATCTGGCCAGCTCGTCGATCCGTTCCGAACGCTCGCGGGCCCCGCCCTCGACGCTGACGATCTCGACCTGGTACCCCGCCTCGTGCGCCGTCCGGGACGCTGCCGCGAGCAGCCGCCCTGGAAAGTGCGCGCCTGAAGCGAGCACGATCGCGAGCCGGTTCGTGTGCCGCGTCCGCATCGAGCGAGCGACCAGGTTGGGGCGGTAGTCGAGCGCCTTGACGGCGTACTCGACCTTGATCCTGGTCTTCGGCTTCAGGCTGTCCTTGTCCTGCAGGTACCGCGACACGGTCGTGTGCGATACGCCGGCGAGACTGGCCACCTGGTGGATGGTCGCCGGCCGATCGACTGCCGAATCTGCCACGTTCCCCTCCTCGAACCGGGCCTTGACACTAAATCCCGGCTCCGATTAGCTGTCAACCCAGAAGTGGATCGATCACTTTTTATTGGAGTCCTCTTGAATTCCAGTCAACCCATCAGGTTCGCCGCCGTCGGGCTCGACCACGCGCATATCTTCGGTCAGATCGCCGGCTTGATCGAGGCCGGTGCGACGTTCGCCGGGATGGCCACCGACGAACCGTCGGCAGCGGTCGCGGTGACGGTCCGGGAGCGCTATCCCGACGTACCCGTGATCGAGGATCCCGACGAGTTGATCGCGCAGGACGGGATCGACCTGATCGTGACCGCCGCCGTACCGGACCGCCGCGGGCCGATCGCCGTCGCGGCGTTGCGGGCCGGCAAGGACGTGATCGCCGACAAGCCCGGGTGCGTCACCCTCGAGCAGTTGGAGGACGTCGAGAAGGCGGTCGACCAGAGCGGCCGGTTCTGGTCGGTGACGTTCTCCGAGCGGTTCGAGGTCAAGTGCGTGGTCAAGGCCGGTGAACTGGTCCGCGAGGGCCGGATCGGCACGGTCGTGCAGACGCTCGGGACCGGGCCGCACCGGATCGGGGATCGCGGTCATCTCGCCGGTGGCGGCGGCCGCCCGGACTGGTTCTACGACAAGGCCCGGTACGGCGGCATTCTGACCGACATCGCCTCGCACCAGATCGACCAGTTCCTCTGGTTCACCGGTGCGTGGACCGCCGAGGTGGTGACGAGCGCCGTCGGGAACTTCGCCAACCCCGACGAGCCGGGTCTGCAGGACTTCGGCGAGGTCCTGCTGCGCAGCGGGAACGCCCAGGGCTACATCCGGGTCGACTGGTACACCCCGGACGGGTTGCCGACGTGGGGCGACGGCCGGCTGACCGTGCTCGGCACCGAGGGTTACATCGAGATGCGCAAGTACGTCGACATCGCGGGCCGCGACGGCGGCGACCACCTGTTCCTGGTGGACAAGGAAGGCATGCACTACATCGACTGCTCGGACGTCGAGCTGACCTACTACTCGGACGTACTGCGCGATGTTCGGGACCGGACCACTACCGCCACGCCGCAGGAGCACACGTTCGAGACCATGCGGCTGGCGTTGACCGCCCAGCAGAACGCGGCCTATCGCGGGGCCGCTCAGTGACAGTGAAGGTCGCGATCGTTGGCTGCGGCAACATCAGCAACCGGCATGCGGAGGCGTACGCGAACACCGGCCGGACGTCGCTCGTCGGCGTCGCGGACATCGTCGACGCGAAGGCCCGGACGCTGGCGGAGAAGTACGGCGCAACGCCGTACGCGAGTGTGACGGAGCTGCTCGCGGCGGAGGACCCCGATCTGGTGTCGGTGACAACGCCGCCCGGTAGTCATGCCGAGATCGCGATCGAGATCCTCGCCGCCGGCAAGTCGGTGCTCCTGGAGAAGCCGCCGGTGCTGAGTCTGGCCGAGATGGACGCGGTCGCGGAGGCCGAGCAGGCGAGCGAAGGCTCGGTGTGGGTGATCTTCCAGCACCGGCACGGATCCGGCGCACTACGCGCGGCCGACCTGCTCGGCCGCGGCGCGCTCGGGCGTCCGCTGGTCGCGGTCTGCGAGACGTTGTGGTTCCGGCCGCTCAGCTACTTCGACCCGGACTGGCGCGGCACCTGGGTCGGTGAAGGCGGCGGGCCGACGCTTGGCCACGGGATTCACCAGATCGACCTGCTGCTGCATCTGCTCGGGCCGTGGCGGACGATCAACGCCACCGCCGTACGGCTGGATCGGCCGGTCGAGTTCGAGGACGTGTCGACGGCATCGGTGATCTTCGAGAGCGGCGCGGTAGGCACCGTGATCAACAGCCTGCTGTCGCCGCGGGAGCTGAGTCGGATCCGAATCGACACGGCCGGTGGAACGCTCGAGGTGAACCACGTCTACGGCTACTCCGACCAGGACTGGACGTTCCACCCGGCCCCGGACGCGGCGAAGGCGGCGACCCTCGGCATCGATCCCGGCGTCCGGAAGGCAGACGTCGAGTCCAGTGTGGGAGACGATCCGTGGGCCGCGTCGGCGGGTGACGATGTGGCGAGCAACCACGACGCGCAGATCAACCGCCTGATCGACGACCTCCTGGCCGGCCGGACCCACGACACCACCTTGGCCAGCACGCGACCGACGATGGAGTTCGTCACCGCGCTCTACGCCTCGGCGATCACCGGCCGCCCGGTACGCCGCACCGACCTGACCCCGAACCACCCGTTCTACCAAGCCCTCCACGGCAACACCCCGAAAACCGACCTCAGCAAGGCGTTCAGCTTTCTGGACTGATGTGTGGGTTCCGGGGCTTGGTGTGATGTGCACGCTCGACAGGATGTGTCAGGTCGCCGGGTAGTGCACCTGAGCGTAAACGCGCTCGTGCGTACACCGTCTCACCGGTGCACTACCTGTCGAGCGTGCCGCGAGGGCCGAGTGGGTCTTCGGTGGGTGGGGCGGGGGAGCGGCGGGTGGTGTTGGCGAGGAAGCGTTCGGGCAGCCAGATGACGAAGGTGGAGCCGATGCCCAGTTCGGAGTTCCCGCGCCGCCCGCTGGCTCGTCGGGTCTGGCGCGCGGGGGGATATCCACTGGTGTTGTGGGTTCTCTGGTGGTGTGCGAGGGGAGAACCCTCAACGCGAGGGGATATCCAGTCGCGTGTCGCCGGTTTGAGGTTCAGGCCCCGTCTCGTTCACGCCCGTCCGTTCACACCGGTCCGTTCACACCGGGCGTTCACACCGGGTCGGCGTGGGTGTGGCGGGTGCGGGCGGCTTGGATTTCGGGGACGTGTTGTTCGGCCCAGTGGCGTACGGCGCGGAGGGGGACGAGGAGGGAGCGTCCTAGTGGGGTCAGGGCGTATTCGACGTGTGGCGGGTTCTCGTCGTACTCGTGCCGGCTGATCAGGCCGTCGACCTCGAGGGAGCGGAGGGTCTCGGTCAGGACCTTCGGGGTGATGCCTTGGATGTGTGCCTTGAGGTCGGTGAAGCGGCGGGGGCCGTCCTCGAGGGCGTTGACGACGAAGACGGTCCAGCGGGCGCCGATGCGGTGCAGGACGGTTCGGCTCGGGCAGGTCGCTGCCATCACGTTGTACGCCTTGCCCATGGGTGCTCCCAGTTCCGTTGAAGATACCGGTATCAAATCCATACCGTGAGATCCGATCCTACGAGAGGGAGTACTGACAATGGAACGGATCCTGGTCATCGGCGGTGCACGGGCGCTGGGCGCGGCCGTCGCGCGGCGTGCGGTGAAGGACGGGTACGACGTGGTCATCGGTGCGCGTGATCTGGCCGCCGCCGAGGCGCTGGCGGGGGAGATCGGCGCGAGCGCCGTACGGATCGATCTGCAGGACGAGACGACGATGGCCGCCGCGGCCACACGGCTCGCGGACGGGATCGACCACATCGTGACGACGGGCTCGGCGCCGCACGATGTTCGGGCTGTAGAGCTGGATCACGACAAGTTGGTGGCCGCGTTCACGGCGAAGGTGATCGGGCCGATGCTGGTCGCCAAGCACTTCGCGCCGGTACTGCGGCCGAACGGCTCGATCGTGTTGTTCTCCGGGGTCGTCGGGTGGCGGCCGGGACCAGGCTCGCTGGTCAAGGGGGTGACCAACGGTGCGGTCGAGTACGTCGCGCGCCATCTCGCGGCGGACCTCGCCCCGGTGCGCGTCAACGCCATCTCGCCCGGTGTTGTTGACTCGGGTGCTTGGGACCGGTTGGGAGACGGCAAGGCCGGTCTGCTGAGCAAGAGTGCCGCTGGAACATTCGTCGGAAGGTACGGCGAGTCCGACGACGTCGTCGACGCGGTGCTGTGGCTGCTCCACGCAGGCTTCATCTCCGGCGAGACAATCCACCTCGAAGGCGGCGCCCGCCACAAGACCTCCTGACCATCACCCCGGCACCAACGTGTGCGGGTTTTCACGGCCGTCTCACGCCGCCTAGAGGTCGGTGTAGCCCAGGTGTGGTGAGGCGGTGAAGGTTGCTGTGGGGGATTCGAGGAGTTCTAGTTCGAGTACGGCGAGGTTGTTGGTGCCCTGTTTCAGCAAAGGCGCTGGTACGTAGAGGGTTTCCTGGGGGCCGCGGCGCCAGTAGCGGCCGAGGCAGAAGCCGTTGATCCAGGCGAAACCCTTGCCCCAGGCATCGGTTCGCAGGAACAGGTCGGACTCGCCGTCGGTCTCGAACGTCGCGCGCCACGCGGTCGGACCGATACCGAGCGCGGACGGCGTCGGTCCGGCGGAAGTCCACAGCTGTGGAAGCCGGTCGAGGTCGATCCCGCAGGCGGTCCAGCCGGCGAGTTCCGCAACACCCAGGCGGACCGGCCCGATGAGGCCCTTGGGCTCGCCGATGCGAGGCCCGTAGTTGACCCGGCCCTGGTCCTCGACGACGAGCTCGAGCCGTCCGCGGGTGTGGGGGAGCATGATCGCGCGCTCGTGGCGTTCGCGTTCCAGGACGCCGACCGGCGCACCGTCCAGGAACACCTGCACGCGGTCGCGGACCTCGCCGAACGTCAGCAACGCCGGCCCGCCCTGACGCAGCTCGGTCCGGAAGATCGCGAGCCGCGCGTCCAGCTCATCAAGCGTCGGCAGTTCCTGATGCTCCGACCACGTTCCACCGAAGCCCGGGAGGAGCCCGACCGGATCGGACAGTGCAACGCTGAACTCGGACGCCGGTGGGTTCGGCTCCGGCAGGGTGTCCGGCACCGGCGCGTACCGCGAGATCACCTCACGGAACGCGTGGAACTTGTCGGTCGGATTCCCGGCCTCGTCGAGCGGTGCGTCATAGTCGTACGACGTCACGGTCGCGCGGTACACCCCCTTGTCGTTGGCACCGCTCGACAGTCCGAAGTTCGTACCACCGTGGAACATGTAGATGTTCACCGACGCCCCGGCCGCGAGCAGCGCATCGAGCTCCGCGGCGGCATCGGCCGCGCTCGTCGTGTGATGACGTCCACCCCAGTAGTCGAACCACCCGTCCCAGAACTCCATACACATCAGGGGCCCGTTCGGTTGGTGCTTCCGCAGCGTCTCGAGCCGCGAGGTAACACGGGACCCGAATGACGCCGTCCGCAGTACACCGTCCAGCCCGCCGGCGGCGAGCATCGAGTCCGTCGGCTGATCCACCGTGACGAGCGGAACGGTCGCGCCGGCGTTCCGGACGACCTCGGCCAGCGCCTTCAAGTAGGTCTGGTCGTCCCCGAACGCGCCGTACTCGTTCTCGACCTGCACAAGCAGCACCGGCCCGCCCTGGTCGATCTGCAACGGCTGCACGATCTTCAGAACATCCTGCAGGTACTGCGTGACTGCGGACATGAACGCCGGCTCATAGCGGCGTACCCCGGCCCTGTTCTCGCGGAAGAGCCACGCCGGGAGTCCGCCGTTGTCCAGCTCCGCGCAGATGTAAGGCCCGGGTCGCACGATCGCGTACAGCCCGGCGGCCGCGACCTCGCGGAGGAACCGCCCGAGGTCGAGCATTCCGGAGGTGTCGAAGACGCCGGGACGCGGGCTGTGCAGGTTCCACGGGACGTAGGTCTCGATGGTGTTGAGCCCCATCAGCCGCGCCTTCTCGATCCGGTCCGCCCAGCAGTCCGGGTGCATCCGGAAGTAGTGCAGGGCGCCGGAGATGATCTGCAACGGACGGCCGTCCAGAACGAAGTCGGACTCACCGATGGCGAAGTCGGGCATGGGCTCTCATCTCTTGTTTACGTAAACATCAACGACGGTAACCGGACCTGCGGGCGACTGTCCACCCGAAGTCAGCGGCGGGTACGGCGACGCTTGCGGGGTGCTGCGGTGCTCTGCCGGACGATCAGCGGTGCGGCCACCGTGCCGTGGTAACCGGTCAGCTGCTCCCGCCCGCCGAGCTGCCGCATGATGACCTCGACGAGATCGTGGCCGATCTGGTGGAACTCCTGCCGGACCGTCGTCAGCGGCGGCCAGAGGTGGGCGGCGAGGTCGATGTCGTCGAACCCGACCACGCTCACGTCGTCGGGCACCCCACGGCCGGCCTCGTGCAGCGCATGGATCAGGCCGGCCGCCATCTCGTCGTTCGCCGCGAACACCGCGGTCACGTCGTCGCGCTTCGCGATGTCGCACCCGATCTGGTAGCCGGAGTCCGCGGACCAGTCGCCGCCGAACGGCGCAGGCACCTCGCGCCCGGCGCTGGTCAGTGTCTGTTTCCACGCGGTCGCCCGCAGGTCCGCCGGGCCGGAGTCGCCCGGCCCCGCGATGTGATGGACGGTCGTGTGCCCGAGATCCAGCAGGTGCTGGACCGCGGCGCGGCTGCCACCGACCTGGTCGGCGCCGACCGCCGGATGGTGTCCGATGAACCGCGAGTCGGACACCGCGACCGGCATGGTCGGCGGCAGTGCCAAGGCCGCCGGGGTCGCGGTCTCGGCGCGGATGATGATCAAGCCGTCGATCGCCTGGTGACTGAGGTGCTGCACGGCCTCGCTGACGTCGCTCGACGACGGACTCTCGACGTCGACGAGGCTCACCGAGTAGCCCTCCTGCCGGGCGGCCTCGATGACCGCCTCGATGGTCTTCGACTCGCCCGTGCGGATGACCTGGTGAGCGATCAGACCGATCGACCGGAAGTTGCCCTGGCGCAGCGCCCGGGCAGCGAGGTTCGGTGCGTACCCCAACTGCCGCATCGCGTCGAGCACCCGCTCCCGGGTCTCGGCCTTGACCGGCTCCGAGCCCGTGGACACGCGTGACACGGTCTGCGACGAGACACCGGCCAGCCGCGCGACGTCGCCGATGGACGGCCCCGTCTTCGGGTGTCCCTTGACTCCGCGGCGTACACCCCTGACCTCGCTCGACATGGCATCAGCATAGGCGGGGCGTCAGCTGTCACGGGCGATCATCAGCCAGCTGACCTGGATGTCGGGGGAGCGGGTGGGCGCGATCGACACGGTGATCTTGCCGTCGGCTCCGACCGAGACTCCGCCGTACGACGCGGCGACGCCGGTCGCGGTGAACAGGCGCTGCTGATCGACGACGGACCCGTTGACGGTCACCTCGGCCGCGCGGTTGGCCCACGGCCAAGGGTCGTAGTAGCCCGCGTGGACCGTGTACGTGCCCGGCTCGAGGTTCTCGAACGTGTACACCAACGGCTCGTGATTCTTCGCGTACCGCAGCGTCGTGTAGAGGTCGCCCGCGCCGGCCGGCGCGCTCGAACCGGTGTATCCCCACTGCGTGCCCGTCACGGGATCAGTCCCCAGCGGCTGTTCCGGTGTCGAGTTGAGCAGCGGTTGTTCGGTCGACGCGACCTGCGTCAGACGGGTCCAGTCGGGCGTCGCGGTCCCGCCGGCGTTCACGGCGTACCGCAGGCCGTGTGGCACGACCACGACCGAGCGCGTGAACGTCCTGCCGTCCGCCAACGTGCCACGCAGGGTCGTTGGCCCAGCCTGCGCGATGGGGTCCCAGGTGACGGCGACCTGCTGCGAGCCGCGTGCGGTCGTCACGGTGACGTTGGCCGGCAGTGTGCTGGTGTCGTTGAGCCAGATGGTGTCCGGGATCGCGCTCGTGACGGACCAACGGGTGTACGGCGTGAGGTCGCCCAACGTCCACTCGGTGTCCGGGCCGATGGTGAGTGCGCCCCCTTCGCCGAAGCTCATCGGCATCCAGACGTACGGCGCGTTCGCGAGATCGTTCGGGGTCCACCGGTCGCCCATGAAGAGGAACTTGCTGTGCTTCTGGTCGACCGGGATCACGTTGGTGCTCTGCGATCCGTACGTGGTCGCCGCGCCGGCGCCGGTGATCGGGACGCCGCGGTCGGTGAACTGACCCAGGACGTTCTGCGAGGTCGCGTAGTGCGCCGGGTTCGGGTCCCAGCCGGTGGCTCCCGACGTCACCAGATAGTAGGTGCCTTCCGACTTGAACAGGGCCGGTGCCTCACGCTGGTTGCAGGCGAGGGTGCGCACGAAGTCCTTGCCAGGTACAGCGTTTTCCGGCGCCGCGGACAGGTACGTGTAGGACCTGTTCAGCTTGGAGATGTACATCGTCCGGTTCTCCTCGGAGGAGTAGATGATGTACGCCGTACCGTCGTCGTCCACGAACAGGTTCATGTCCCGCGCCATCCCGCCGGCCGGGTCGAACGCGGACGACGTACCGCACCACGGCACCGAGTCGCTCGGGACCCGGTTCAGGCGGTACGAGTCGATCCAGCGGAACGGGCCCTTCGGCGAATCGGCGATCGCCACCCCGGCCTCGGCGCGCGCGTACGTCGACGTACTGGTCGGCGACGACGGGCCGTCGGAATGCACCCACATCACCCACTTGCCGGTGCTCTTGTTGTAGATCACCTTCGGGCGCTCGAGGATCGACGGACGCGCCCAGCCGTCGGTACGGACGCTGTTGGTCGACAGGTCGCGCCACACGACGTCCTTCTGCGCGGGCGTGTACTTCTTGTAGACCTTGGCGAAGTACGGATCGTTCTCGAACTGGTCGGGGGAGTTCATCGCGCGGAGTGCGAGCCCCTGGTCCTTCCAGTTGTAGAGGTCGTACGACGAGTACAGATGCACACCCGGGCTGTCGTAGTAGCCGTTGCTGCGATCCTCGCCGTACCAGTAATAGATGCGCCGGCCGTCCTCGTCCTGCGAAGGCACAACCTGCCCGCCGTGGGCCTGAACGACCTTGCCGCTGGTGTCCAGCCAGGGTTCGCCGGGGCGGAACGAGGTGTTTCCGGCGGGCTCGGCGGAGTTGGCCGGCGACGCCAACAGGCTCAGACCGACTGCGGCGAGCAGGACACCCACGACCGCCCGGATATCTCTTCGTTTCATAGGGGTTCAGCCTTTCAGACCGGTCTGGGCGACGCCCTGCACGAGATAACGCTGCAGGAAGACGAAGACGAGGACCAGCGGCAGGATCGAGACGGCTGCGGCCATGAACAGTTGCGGGATGTTGATCGTCTGCGCGGTGACGAACGTCGAGAGCGTGACCTGCACGGTCCACGCGCTCTCGTCCTGCGCCACGACGAGCGGCCAGAGGAACGCGTTCCAGCTCTGGATGAACGTGATCACGGCGATCGCCGCGATGAAGTTCCCCGAGTTCGGTACGACGATCCGCCAGAACGTGCCGCCGTACCCGAGACCGTCGATCCGGGCCGCCTCCTCGAGCTCCTTCGGAAATGACAGGAAATACTGGCGGAACAGGAAGACCGTGAAGCCGCTGAACAGGGCCGGGATGATCAGGCCGCGGTAGTCCGAGACCCACCCGAGCCAGGACACGATCACGAAACTCGGGACGAACGTGACTGCGCCCGGGATCATCAAGGTCGCGAGCACCGCGTAGAAGATCTTGTTGCTGTGCGGGTGGTTGATCCGGGCCAGCGCGTACCCGGCCAGCGAGCAGACGAGCAGCGTGCCGGCCGTGGTCAGGACCGCGACGATCGCCGAGTTCCGCAGCGAGCTGAGCATCGGCACCTCGGGATCGTTGAACAGATCGACGATGTTGTGCCACTGCACCTCCCGCGGGAACAACGTCCAGCCCGGGGCGGTGATGTCCTTGGTGCTGGCCAGACCGTTCCTGATCAACAGGTAGAACGGGATCAGGAAGAGCAAGGTCATCACGAGCAGCACGGTCAGTCCGGCGCCGTTGGCGATCCGATCGGTGACGGACCGCCGGTAGCCGACGGCTGTCGGCTGATGTGCATCCATGGGAATCTCCTAGTCGCTCGGTTTGCCGAAGCCGAGGATCTTGCCCTGCAGCACGGTGACGACGGCGATGATCGCGGCCAGGATCAGGGATCCTGCACTGCCGAGACCGAAGTTCTGCTGACTGCCGAGCGCCAGGTGGTAGAGGTACACCAGTGGTGGGCGTGCGTACTCGACCGCGCCGAGCAGGTTGTAGAACTCGTCGAAGGCCTGGTACGCCGCGATCAGGCAGAGCAGCAGCACCGAGATCGAGGTCGGCCGGAGAAGGGGCAGCGTGATGTGCCGGAAGACCTGCCATCCGGGCTTGGCGCCGTCGACGTACGCCGCCTCGTAGAGCTCGGGATTGATGTTCTGCAGCGCGGCCAGGAACAGGATCATGTAGAAGCCGGCCTGTAGCCACAGCCGCGCGGTCACGATGACGAGCCAGTACCAGGGCGGATCGAGCGAGGCCAGCCAGCTGATCGGTTCCACGCCGATCCAGCCGAGCAACGTGTTCGCCATCCCGAACCGGACGCCGTTGAAGATCGACAGTTTCCAGATCAGCGACGCGACGACGTACGAGCACGCGGTCGGCAGGAAGAACACCGAGCGGAAGAACGCCCGCGCGACCCGGACCCGGTTCACCAGCATCGCCAGGAACAGCGACACCACGAACGTGGTCGGCACGATCAGCAGGGCGAACGCGCTGAACGTGACCAGCGACGAGACGAATGCCTTGTCGGTGAGCATCGTCGTGTAGTTGCCCAGGCCAACGAACTTGGTCGGCGTCACCGTGCCCTGCGCGTCGAAGAAACTCAGGAAAGCGCTCCACGCGATCGGGAAGTAGACGAAGACGACGAGCCCGACCAGGAACGGCGCGATGAACAGCCAGAACGCCCGCCGCTGCCCGTGGATCGCGCGCGTTTTCCGGGCACTCCGGAGGCGCCCGACCGGGCGCACTCCGGGGGCAGCGGTCGTCTGCTCCGACATCACCCGAAGATCTTGTCGAGCTCGGTGTTGATCTTCTTCACCGCGCCGGCCAGCTCCGCCTCGGGATCCGCGCCCTTGCCGACGATCCTGGTCACCGCGTCCTTGAGCGCGGTGTCCATGGCCGGAGTCCAGTTCGGGTTGCCGGGTACGCCGTACTGCGTATTGAGCGTCACGGACTCGGCGGCCGGACCGGACTGGAGCTTGGACGCCTTCGCCGCGAGGCTCTTCCGCGGCGGGATGTGGAACCCGTAGCTGAGGGACCAGTCCTCCTGAAGATCGGTCTTGTCCACCCAGAGCCACTTGGTCAGGGCCTTCGCGGCGTCGATGTTCTTGGACTTCGCGCTGACGAACGCCGACCAGCCGCCCGAGATCACCGCCGGCTTGCCGCCGGTCGCGGCCGGGAACGGGAACGCGCCGATCTCGTCCTCGCCGAGCGCGGTCGACATACCGGGCACCGCCCACATGCCGAGCCACTGCATTGCGCACAGGTTCTGGTTGATCGCCGAAGGGTCCCACCAGTCCGTCGGCGCACCGAGCAGCAGGCTCTTGTCCGCGGAGAGTTTGCGGAGCTTGACGAGCACCTCGGCGACCTGCGCCGGCTCGAAGCCGACCTTGTGGTCCGCGGTCAGCAGGCGTCCGCCGGTCGCGAAGATCGCCGCCGGATAGAGGCCGCCGCCGGTGATGTTCGCGTCGTTGCCGGCGAACAGTCCCTTGGTCGTCTTGCCGGTGAGCTCCTTCGCGGCGGAGACCAAGTCGTCGACGGTCTCCGGCGGCTTGATGCCCTTCGCCTCGAACAGGCTCTTGCGGTAGTAGAGCATCTGCGGGTCGTTGATCATCGGGATCGAGTACAGGTTCCCGTCGATCGAGTTGGCGGCGAGATCGCCCTCGGCGAAGTCGTCCTTCACGTCGGCGATCAGGTCGTCGAGCGGAACCACCTGTCCCGAGCTGACCAGGGACCGCTCGAGGTGACTCTCGAACGCGTCCGGTCCGTTGCCCGACGACAGACCGCTCGACAGCTTCGCGGGATAGTCGCCGGGGATCCACTGGATCTGGACGGTCGCGTCGGTGTACTCGGCGGCGTACTTCTTCGCCGCCTCCTGCGTCCCCTTCTCGCCGTACTGGTGGTACCACTGGCTGAGCGAGACCTTGCTCCCGCCGCCACTGGCGGCGGCTCCGGTTCCCTTGTTGGAGCCACAGGCGCCGAGTACTCCGGCAGCGGCCAGACCAAGCGCCCCGCCGAGAACGGCGCGGCGGGAGAGGGTGGCGGGCGGGGTCATTGTTACCTCCGGAAGGCCAAGAATGTTTACGTGAACAGAATGTGTGCCCTGATTAGAGCGCCACACCGCTCCGGCGTCAAGACCCCGCCCCCTGGAACTTCGACTGATCCGGTTTACCTCCTACATCTCTTGTTTTGCAGACATTTCCACGTTGTAGCACGGTGATCTGAGCAACCAGTTCAGATCTGGCAACGCTGCCCTCTTGACGCCAACGCCGTACCAGCGCCATGATCAGGCCGATCGTCCTGTTTGCGTAAACAGAACGCCGTGCAGATGCTGTGCAGTAGCTTGTTGTAATGATTGCAATAGCTGTCGCGGCGGTGTTCTTCGCCGGCATGGGGATCTATGGGATCACCATGCCCGCGGCGCTGGTGCGGCCGTTCGGGATCGTGGCGGCTGGGCCTGACGCGCGCAACGAAGTACGGGCCGCGCCCGCGGGCCTTCTACCCGTCCTGGTTCTACTTCGGTGTGGAGGTCGTCCTCGGTGGAGTGCTGTGGTTCGCGGTGAGTTGAGCCGGGTGTTACCAGCCGGGGAGCACTAGCGCGGCCCAGACGAGCAGCGGGCCGGCCGCGACCACGATCACGCTGTAGGTGAGAATCTGCTGGTAGTACACGGGTTCTTCGATCGTGTCCGGCCGGTTCGCGAGCATCAGCGCACCGTTGGTGGAGAACGGGCTGACGTCGACGATCGTCGACGCGATCGCCAGCGCCGCGACGAAGAGGCCGGCGCTGATCCCACCGTGACCGATCAGCGGTACGGCGATCGGGATGATCACCGGCAGCAGTGCGGTCGACGACGCGAACGCCGACACGACACCGCCGACGTAGCACAGTACGAGCGCGCCGATCACGGCCGCGCCCAACCCGGCGGCCCAGTTGCCGACGAACTGCGGCGCACCCGATTCGGTCAGAATCGCGGCGTACGTGCTGACCCCCGCGACCAGCAGAACCGTCGGCCAGGCAACCTGCTTGATCGCGTCCTTGTGCTCGGTCGGCGACAGGATCGCGAGCAGTACGGCGGCGGTGATCGCGACGAACCCGATGTTCTTGTCGAACGCGAGCGCCACCACGGCCACGCCGACGAAGGCGATCAGCGTCAGCAGTTGGTCCCGTCGTACTCCGCGAGCGAGTGTTCCGGTCGGGGCCGACGCGCCGGTGCCCCGTTCGGTGACGGGGGCGCCTCCGTGGTGCAGATCGTCCGAGCTGATGACATCCACACGCTGGTTCAGCAGTTTCCGGCCGCCGAGCACGATGAACAGGATCGTCGCCATCACCAGGTTGACGACGAGGCTGGACAGGAACACGGTCAGCTCGCTGGACGGCAGCTTGGCGTCCTCCATGACCGAGTTGGTGATCGTGCCGTAGATGCTGATCGGCGAGAACCCGCCGCCCTGGGCGCCGTGGACGACGAACATGCCCATCATCAGCGGGTTGATCCTGTACCGCGCGGCGAAGCCGAGCGCGATCGGCCCGATGATCGCGCACGCGGCCGGGCTGGCGGCGCCGATCGCGGTCAGTACGGCGGTGACGGCGAACATCACCCACGGGATCAGCGCGACCCGGCCGCCGACGGCCCGGACCGCGCCGGCGACGATCAGGTCGACGGTGCCGTTGTTCTTCGCGATCGCGAACAGATAGGTGACGCCGATCAGCGTGAGGACCAGGTCCCCGCTGACGCCGGCCAGGATCTCCTTCTCGCTCAGGTGCAACGAGTACACGCCGACCAGCCACGCCGCGACGTACGCGAGGGCACCCATGTTGATCGGCAGCAGCGTGCCGACGACGAACAGCGCGACGAGCGCCAGGATCGCAACCCACTCTGGTCCCATGACGTGTCCTTCTTCCGGGGCGGAGGACGGTGCTGGTTGAGGCACAGATCACAGTGGTGGTTCGGTGGCCTAGCCAATAGCCCAATGGGCCACCTGTCAATAAGGTGTCTACATGGAGTCGCCCGCTCGTCCCGCACCACCCCGGCCGGTGCCGCGGTCCCGCCTGTACGAGCTGGTCGCCGACCAGATCAGCACCTGGATCACCGAGAACGGCCTGCTGCCCGGCGACCGGCTGCCGCCGGAGCGGGAGCTGGCGCAGCGACTCGGCGTGAGTCGCGCGACGCTGAGCCAGGCGCTGGTCGCGCTCGAGGTGATCGGTGCGGTCGTGGTTCGGCACGGCGACGGTACGGTGCTCACCGAGCGGGCCCGGACCGCGCCGGTGATGGAGGCGATCCGCGCGCACGCCGACCGGCTGCCCGAGATCATCGAGGCCCGTGACGCGCTCGAATCGAAGCTGGCCGCGCTGGCAGCGTCCCGTCGTACCGAGGGCGACCTGACCGCGATCCGGTCGGCGTTGGACACGATGGAGCGCGACATCGAGGCAGGTGGCCGGGGCGTCGAGGGTGACGCGGCGTTCCACGAAGCGGTGACCGCGGCCGCGCGATCGGAGTTGCTGGCGCAGATGATGACCGCCATCCACGACCTGATCCGGGAGACCAGGCTGGAGTCGTTGTCCCAGCCCGGCCGGCCGCGCGAGTCGCTCGCCGGCCACCGGAAGATCGCGGACGCGATCGCCGCCGGTGATCCGGACGCCGCCGCCCAGGCGATGCACGAGCACGTGATGCTGGTGTCCGACGTCGCACTGCTGCGAGACAGGTCGTGACCGTTGCGCAGCAGCTGGCGATCATCGCGGCCGGGCTCGGGGCCGGCGTGCTCACGTCCACCGTCGGGGTCGCGTCGCTGATCAGCTTCCCGGCGTTGATCGCGCTCGGGATTCCGCCGGTCGTGGCGAACGCCTCGAACACGATCGGCCTCCTGCCGGGCGCGCTGAGCGGCTCGTTCGGGTACCGCCGCGAGCTGCGCGAGGTCTCCCGCCCCACGACGATCGCGGTCGTGTTGACATGTGCGATCGGCGCGATCGGTGGCGCCGTACTGCTGCTCGCTTTACCGCCAGGAGTGTTCGCCGCGGCGGCACCGTGGCTGATCCTGTTCACCTGCCTGATCGTCGGCGTACAGCCGTGGATCTCCCGGTGGCTGCGATCTCGGCACACCGAACCGCAGGAAACGCGGACGACGATGACTCCGGCGACGACGTTCTTCGCCGCTCTCACAGGCGTGTACGGCGGGTACTTCGGCGCCGGCGCAGGCGTGATGATGATGGCGGTGCTCGGCCTCGGCCTGGACCTCGAGATGCGCGTCGTGAACGCGCTCAAAACCCTGTCCCTGCTGGCCGCGAACCTCGTCGCCAGCATCATCTTCGTCTTCATCGCCGACCTGAACCCGACCGCGATCGTGCTGCTCGCGATCGGGTCCGTCGCCGGCGGGTACGTCGGTGCGCACATCGGCCGCCGGCTGCCGAGCGGCCTGCTCCGCGTCCTGATCGTGCTCGCAGGCATCACCGCCGCGGTCCTGATGCTCCGCTGACTTCACGAGTCCCATGTCAGGCTTGCCGTAGCACACAAGCCCGGATATCCCCTCGAGTTGAGGGTTCTCCCCTCGCACACCACCAGAGAACCCCCAAAACGAGGGGATATCCGGCTCTTGTGGCTGAGGTGTGGGTGGTCGACGGGTTCCGGGGCGGTGCCGGCCCGGCGTGATGTGCACGCTCGACAGGAGGTGTCGGGTGGTGGGGTAGTGCACCTGAGCGTGAACGCGCCCGCGCGTACACCGTCTCGCCGGTGCACTACCTGTCGAGCGTGCACATCACCCCGCCGCAAGCAGCCGTCCCGCCACCAACCCGATCACCCAGCCACCCGTCCAGCAGAAGAACGGATATCCCCTGGTGTTGTGGGTTCTCCCCTCTAACACCAAGGGAGAAGCCAAAACACCGTCGGATATCCCCTCGTGTGCGAGGGCTCTTGTCGCGCTCGACCTCGGGGCCGGCCGTCGGGATGGACCGGGCGGTGCATGCGGTGGTGCGATGCGTGCGGCGGTGCGGGCGGTGGTGTGGTGCGGTGCGGGCGGTGGTGCGGTGCATGCGGTGCTGCGGGCGGGCGGTGGTGCGGGCGGTGGTGCGGTGCTGCGGGCGGGTGGTGGTGCGGTGCTGCGGGCGGGTGGTGGTGCGGGCGGGTGGTGGTGCGGGCGGGTGGTGGTGCGGGCGGTGGGGGCTGGAGGCAGGAGGTGGTGGGGGGAGGCGGGAAATGTCGGGTTCCAGGGCTCCACGGTGTGTCGCGAGTGTCCGGATGCCGCCACGGACGCCCACACGTCTGACCGGAGCGCCGGATAACCGATCTTGTGGCGTCAGTGGGTGGTGGGGGCTGTTGAGGCGCGTTTGATGAGGTGGACGTCGAGGGTTACGGCGTCGGCGGGGTGTTCGTCTTGTTCGATGGTGGCGAGTAGGCGGCGTACGGCGATGGCGGCTTTTTGGGGGATGTCTTGCGCGATGGTGGTGAGTTTCGGGGTGACGTATTCGCTCAGGTCGAGGTTGTCGAAGCCGAGGACGGAGACATCGTCCGGTACGTCGTACCCGCTGTCGGTGAGGCCCTCCATCAGGCCGATCGCCAGGATGTCCGCGGTGGCGAAGACCGCCGTGGCGTCGGGGTGATCGGTCAGCAGGTGCTGACCTAGCTCGCGACCCGTTGCGTGGGTGGTGGTCTCGACCGTGGCGAGCCGTTCGGTCCAGGTCAGTCCGACCTCGGCGAATGCGGCCCGGAATCCGTCGTACCGCTGGTGGACGACGCCGACGCTGCTGAACGACGGGCCTGCGAAGACGATCTCGCGATGCCCGAGGTCGAGCAGGTGACGTGCGGCGAGCAGTGCGCCGGTGTAGTCGTCGGACCGGACGCCGGTGGTCAGCGGGTTCGTCGAGTAGCTGTCGATCGCGAGCAGCGACACGTTGCCGACGGCGCTGGCGGTGAGCCGGTCGAGGTCCTCGTCGAGGAACCCGAGCAGGACCGCGCCGTCGAGACTCCAGGACTTCAACGCCTCGCCGACCTCGCTCGGCTCGGCGATGCCGCGCAGCAGCAGGTGGTACCCGCTCTTGCGCAGTTCACGTTCGATCTGGCCGAGGATCGCCACGTTGTGCGGGCTGATCATCAGGCTGTCCTCGTCGGCGGCCGGCACCAGCAGGCCGATCATCCGGGACGTCTTGGCCGCGAGACTGCGGGCCGACGCGCTCGGCACGTAGCCGCGCTCGGTGACGATCCGCTGGATCCGCTCGATCGTGTCCGGCGAGACCCGGGCGCGCTTGCCGTTCACGACGTTCGAGACCGTCATGATGCTGACCCCGGCCTCGTCCGCGATGTCCTTCAGCGTCACCCTCACTGCCCCGCCCCTTCCGGCCCGACCTCTTGACAGTTTGCTCCGGAGAACTCTACCTTCCAGCAAGGTGGAGCGCTAAACCTATCATAAACGAAGGGGTTCCGGATGGGGCAGTGGTGGCGGGACGCGGTGATCTACCAGATCTATCCGCGCAGCTTCGCGGACGGCGACGGTGACGGCACCGGCGATCTGGCCGGTGTCCGCTCGCGGCTGCCGTACCTGCGACGGCTCGGCGTCGACGCGCTCTGGTTCACGCCCTGGTACCTGTCGCCGCTGGCCGACGGCGGGTACGACGTGGCCGACTACCGCGTGATCGATCCGGCGTTCGGGACGCTCGCGGAGGCCGAGGCGCTGATCGCGGAGGCCGCCGCCCTGGGCCTCCGCACGATCATCGACGTCGTCCCCAACCATGTGTCCAGCGAGCACGCCTGGTTCAAGGCCGCGCTGGCCGCCGGGCCGGGCTCACCCCAGCGCGAACGGTTCTGGTTCCGCCCAGGCGACGAGCGACCGACGGACTGGGTATCCAGCTTCGGCGGCGAGACGTGGACGCGGACCAAGAACCCGGACGGTACGCCGGGGGAGTGGTACCTGCACCTGTTCACCCCCGAGCAGCCGGACCTGAACTGGAACCATCCCGACGTACGCCGGGAGCACGAGGAGATCCTGCGGTTCTGGTTCGACCGTGGTGTCGCCGGGATCCGCATCGACAGCGCGACCATGCCGGTCAAGGATCCGTCGCTGCCCGAGCTCGACAACGCCGACCAGCATCCGTACGTCGATCGCGACGAGCTGCACGACATCTACCGGGGCTGGCGAACCGTTGCCGACTCCTACGATCCGCCGCGGATGCTCGTCGGCGAGATCTGGCTCGCGGACACCGAACGTTTCGCGCGGTACCTGCGGTCGGACGAGCTGCACACCGCGTTCAACTTCGACCTGATGGGCCGGGCGTGGGACGCGCGGGAGTTCCGGGAGTCGATCCGTACGACGCTTGCGGCCCATGCGCCCGTGGACGCGCCGGCGACGTGGGTGCTGTCGAACCACGACGTGACCCGGCCGATCACGCGGTACGGCCGCGAGGACTCGTCGTTCTCGTTCGCCACCAAGCGATTCGGCGTACCCACCGATCCCGAGCTCGGCCGCCGGCGTGCGCGAGCAGCCGCGCTGCTGACCGGGGCGTTGCCTGGGTCGCTGTACATCTATCAGGGCGACGAGCTGGGGCTGCCCGAGGTCGAGAACCTTCCGCTCGCCGCGCTGCAGGACCCGATCTTCCATCGCTCCGGAGGTCTCGACCCCGGGCGCGACGGCTGCCGGGTTCCGTTGCCGTGGACAACGACTGGCTCGACCTTCGGGTTCAGCGCGCGCGGGTTCGGCCCGTGGTTGCCACAGCCGGACGACTGGGGACGGTACGCCGTCGACGCCCAGGAGCACGATCCGGCGTCGATGCTCGCCCTCTACCGCTCGATGCTCGCAGTGCGCCGCGAGCTCGATGATGCCTTCGCGTGGCACGACCTCGATACCGATGACGTACTCGCGTTCCAGCGCGCAGACGTGCTCTGCCTCGTGAACTTCGGACCTGATCCGGTGCGGCTCCCGCCGTACCGAGAGCTGCTCTTGAGCAGCGATGACCTGAACGACGACCTGCTGACGACCGACACCGCCGTCTGGCTCCGGCTCGTAGACAACCGGCTCACGGACAACTGAGGAGAACGGCCATGAAATCCTTCATCGCCGCGGCGCTGGTGGCCGCTGTCGGTCTGACCGCGTGCTCGAGCACAGACGCCGGGAAGGGGGACGCCTCGACCGGCCCGGTGACGGTCAAGGTGGCTCGGGATCCCGGTCTGGACAAGGGCGCGCTCGCCGCGTTCGACGAGCGGGTCGCCCAGTTCGAGAAGGCGAACCCGGGGATCGACATCGTGCCGCAGGAGTACAACTGGACGGCCACCACGTTCACCGCGCAACTCGCCGGCGGCACGCTGCCGGACGTGTTCACGGTGCCGTTCACCGACGGACGAGGGCTGATCGAGCGTAAGCAGATCGCCGACATCAGCGGCCTGGTCGGCGGGCTGCCGTACGCGGGCCGGTTCAACGCGAACGTCGCGAAGGCGGGGCAGGCGGAGGACGGGAAGATGTGGGCGGTGCCGATCGCGGCGTACGGCCAGGCGCTGCACTACAACCGGACGCTGTTCAAGCAGGCCGGCCTCGATCCGGACAAGCCGCCGACGACGTGGGACGAGGTCCGCGCGGACGCGAAGCAGATCGCGCAGAGGACCGGTAAGGCCGGGTACGCCGAGCTCACGACGGACAACACCGGCGGCTGGATCCTCACCACCCTCGACTACGCGTTCGGTGGACGGACCGAGAAGGTCGATGGCGACAAAGCGACAGCCGAGTTGGATACGCCGGAGCTGACCGCCGTACTGCAGCTCCTGAAGGACATGCGGTGGACCGACAACAGCATGGGGTCGAACTTCCTCTACGACTGGAACGGGATCAACCAGGCCTTCGCCTCCGGGCAGATCGGCATGTACGTGTCCGGCGGCGGCAACTACGGATCGCTGGTCACGCAGAACGCACTGAAGCCCGCCGACTACGGCGTCACCGTCCTGCCGCTGATGCAGACGGCTGAGGCCGGCGTCCTCGGTGGCGGCACGCTGGCCACGGTCAGCGCGAAGTCGAACGAGGCGGTGAAGGCCGCGGCAGTCAAATGGATCGACTTCTTCTACCTGAAGAAGTTGACCGACAAGGACGCCGCCGTACTCGACGCGAAGACGACGGCCGCCTCGAAGCAGCCGGTCGGTGCGCCGCAGTTGCCGGTGTTCGATCGGGCGACGTACGACGAGTCGCTGCAGTGGGTCGCGTCGTACGTGAACGTGCCGCAGCAGCAGCTGAAGCCGTACACGGACAAGATGTTCGAGCAGCCGTTGGTGACCGAGCCGGCGCGGTCGACGCAGGAGGTCTACAAGCTCCTCGATCCGGTCGTGCAGGCGGTACTGACCAAGAAGGACGCGGATATCGCGGACCTGTTGAAGAAGGCCGACGCCGAGGCCCAGGCACTCCTGGACCGGAACTGAGCGTGCGGATCCGTGGTGGGGGCTTGAGCACCCTCGTATTCCTCATCCCGCTCCTGCTGGTGTTCGGCGTGTTCTCCTGGATCCCGATCGGCCGCGCCGTCGTGATGAGCTTCCAGGAAACCAACCTGGTCACGCCGTCCACGTTCGTCGGACTGCAGAATTTCCGGGACGTCCTCGCCGATCCACTGCTCTGGACCGCGGTCAGGAACACGCTGTACTTCGCTTTCCTGGCACTCCTCTTCGGGTATCCGGTCCCGCTCCTCGCCGCCGTCCTGATGAGCGAAGTACGCCGCCTCAAAGGCCTCTACAGCGCACTGGCCTACCTGCCCGTCGTGATCCCGCCGGTGGTCGCCGTACTGCTCTGGAAGTTCTTCTACGACGCCGGACCGACCGGGGTCTTCAACACGATCCTGGGGTACGTCGGGATCGGCCCGGTCTCGTGGTTGCAGGACTCGACCACCGTGATGCCGTCGTTGGTGCTCGAGGCAACGTGGGCCGCGGCCGGCGGGACCGTGATCATCTATCTCGCCGCGCTCACCGGTGTCTCGACCGATCTCTACGAGGCGGCCGAGATCGACCGCGCGTCGATCTGGCGGAAAGTGTGGCACGTGACGATGCCGCAGCTGCGCGGGGTGCTGCTGATCACGTTCATCCTGCAGATCGTCGGGACCGCGCAGGTGTTCCTCGAGCCGTTCCTGTTCACCGGGGGAGGGCCGGCGAACTCGACGACGACGTTGCTGCTCCTCGTCTACAGCTACGCCTTCGCGAACAGTCTGGGCGGCGAGTACGGGATGGCGACCGCGTTGAGCATCATGCTGGCCGTCGTCCTCGGGCTGTTCTCGGCGCTGTACTTCCGGCTGACGCGCGGTTGGAGCAAGTCGTGAGCCGGGGCATCCTGTCGCCCGCGGACTGGCGCCGCCCGCGGGTCCGGTGGACGACGCTCGGGTTGCACGGCGTACTGCTCGGTCTGCTGTTCCTGGTGGGGCTCGGGCCGATGGTGTGGCTGGCGAAGGCGGCGATCACGCCGACCCAGGACACGCTGCGGTCGCCGCTGGCGCTGTGGCCGCACGGAGTGGACTGGTCGAACCTGGCGACTGCGTGGACGCGTGTGGAGGTGGACAAGTACTTCCTGAATACCGTCGTACTCGCGGCCGGATCGTGGTTCATGCAATTGCTGGTGGCAACGACCGCCGGATATGCGTTGTCCGTACTGCGGCCGCGGTACGGGAAGGCGATCACCGCCGTCGTACTCGCGACGTTGTTCGTGCCGTCCGTAGTGCTGCTCGTCCCGCTGTACCTGACGATCGTCGATCCGCCGTTGCTGAAGGCATCGTTGATCAACTCGTTCTGGGCGGTCTGGTTGCCGGCCGGCGCGAACGCGTTCAACATCCTGCTGGTGCAGCGGTTCTTCGACAACCTGCCGCGGGAGGTGTTCGAGGCGGCGCGGGTCGACGGCGCCGGGCCGTTCCGGCTGTTCTGGTCGGTGGTGCTCCCGATGTCGCGGCCGATCCTCGGCGTGGTCTCGGTGTTCGCGGTCATCGGCGCGTGGAAGGACTTCCTCTGGCCGATGCTCGTCCTCCCGGACCCGAAGCTGCAGCCGCTCTCGGTGCGGCTGCCCGCGTTGCAGAAGTTCGTCGAGCTCGACGTGTTCCTCGCCGCGCTCGCGATCTCCACGGTCATTCCCGTGCTGCTGTTCGGAGTGTTCCAGCGTTTCTTCCTCAAGACCGGCGCCCTGAACGGCGCCGTCAAAGGCTGACTCGATCGAAGGGACCCGCCCCATGTCCAGATCCAGGCTCGCGCTCACCGCGATCCTCGCCGTACTCCTCGCCGTACTCACAAATGCCCACGCCTCCGCGGCAACCAGCTACGAAGCCGAGGCCGCCGCGTTGTCCGGCGGCGCCGTCGCCGAGACCGAACACCCGGGTTACTCCGGAACGGCGTACGTCGGCGGATATACCGACGGCAACAAGGGGAACGCGGCAACGACCTTCACCGTGACCTCCGCAACCGCCGGCACCGGCACCGCGTCTCTGCGCTACGCCAACGGCACCGGCGTCACGATGACGCTCTCGCTGTACGTCGGCGGCAGCAAGCTCCGGCAGATCAATCTGCCTGCCACCTCGAACTGGGACACCTGGGCGACCGCGAGTGAAGACGTCCCGTTGGTTGCTGGAAGCAACACGATCGCCTACAAGTTCGACACCAGCGACTCGGGCAACGTGAACCTGGACAATCTGGTGGTTGGCCAGGCAGTGGGGGAGGCGCCCGCTGGAGCGCTGGAGCGTGGCTTCGTGTCCGGCGGCGCATCGGTCGGTACGTCGATCGCGGGCTTCGCCGGCGGCGGATACGTCACCGGATTCACGGCCGTCGGCAGCCGCGTGATCCGGACCGTCAACGTCGCGACCGCTGGAAACAGCAGCCTGTCCCTTCGCTACCGCAACGACTCCGGCAGCACGAAGACCCTGAGCCTCTACGTGAACGGAATCAAGTCCGGTCAGGTCCCGCTCCCCGCGAACAGTGACTGGACGACAACAGAACAGACAGCGCCTCTACGCGCGGGGCTCAACCTCATCGGCTACCAGTACGACGCGGGCGACAGCGGAAACGTGGCGCTCGACGAGCTCACCGTCGACGGCTCGACCGCCCTCGCGGACCGCGGTGCGACCGTCCCGTACACGGAGTACGAGGCCGAGAACGCCAGCACGAACGGCGTCGTACTCGGACCCGACCGTACCTACCGAACCGTCCCGTCCGAGTCCTCCGGCCGCCGCGCCGTACGACTCGACAACGCCGGCAAGTACGTCGACTTCACCCTCACCAAACCGACGAACTCGCTCGTCGTCCGCTACTCGATCCCCGACAACGCCGCGGGCACGGGCATCACCGCGCCGCTCGGTGTGTACGTCGGCGGCTCCAAGGTCAAGGACGTGACGCTGAGTTCGACGTACAGCTGGGTCTACGGCAACTACCCGTTCCCGAACGATCCGTTACTCGGCGGCGGGCACCACTTCTACGACGAGGTTCGCGCCACGCTGCCGAGCTACCCGGCGGGCACCACCCTGCGGCTGCAGAACGACACGGCAACCGCGATCACCGTCGACCTGATCGACACCGAGGTCGTCGCGCCGGCGTACTCGATGCCGGCGAACTCGATCGACGTCACGTCGTACGGCGCTGTGTCCGGATCTGGTGATGACACAGCGGCGTTCAACTCCGCGATCAGTGCCGCGAAGTCCGCGGGCAAGACGTTGTGGATCCCGGCCGGCACGTTCGACCTGACCGCACGGGTGAACGTCGACAACGTGACGATCCGCGGTGCGGGCATGTGGTACTCGACGGTCCGCGGCAACGCCGGTCGCGGCGGGTTCTTCGCCGTCGGCGGCAACGTCCAGCTCGCCGACTTCACGTTCGCGGGCGACGTCCGGTACCGCGATCCCGACGGCGTGGTCACCACCGACTCGGCGATCGAGGGCAACTTCGGGACCGGATCGCTGATCCACAACGTCTGGATCGAGCACGCGAAGACCGGGATCTGGGCCAACAGCGGCACCGACGGCCTGTACGTCGTCGGCGTACGGATCCGCGACTTGTTCGCCGACGGACTGAACCTCAACACGTTCAGCGGCGACGGGAGCCCGGTACGGAACAGCCGCGTCGACCAGAGCGTGTTCCGCAACACCGGCGACGACGCGATGGCGATGTGGTCGTTCAACAGTTCGGTGGCCAACTGCGCGTTCACCTTCAACACCGCGACGCTGCCCGCGCTCGCGAACACGGCGGCGATCTACGGCGGCGACAGCAACCGCATCGAGGACAACCTGCTGTCGGACACCGTCTACACCGCGTCCGGCGTCACGATCAGCACCTGGCACTCGGCGCAGCCCTTCAGCGGAACCACGGTCGTGCAACGCAACACGATCACGAGAGCCGGCGGCTTCAACACCGACTGGAACAGCAGCCAAGGCGGCCTCTGGGTGTACGCCGAAGCGCGCGAGATCACCGCACCGGTGCTGATCAAGGACGTGGACGTCATCGACAGCACGTACCAGGGCATCCTGATGAGCTGGCAGAAGAACGTCTCCAACATCACGTTCGATCACGTGAAGGTGCAGAACACCGGCACGTACGGCATCGATCTGCAGGTCGCCGGGAGCGGCACCTTCAACTACGTCACCGTTTCCGGGGCCGCGTCCGGCGGTCTGAACAACACGCAGGGATTCACCCTCATTCGAGGCCCGGGGAACTCCGGCTTCTAGGCGGTCGGGTCGGGGCCGAGTGCAACATCCAGGAGGTCGCCCAGTTGCTGGAGCTGGGCGGCCGACAGAGGGTGGAACGACGACTTGACGACGTCGTTCACGGCCTCCTGGCCCTCGGCTCGGAGTTGCTCGCCTTTGGCGGTGAGGCGGTGTTTCACAGCGCGGCCTGGTCCGGGGATCCGCTCGATCAGGCCGCGCTCGGCCATGCGCGTCGCGAGCGAGCCGAAGGACTGGTCGGTCTGGAACGTCAGCATCGCCAGGTCATGCAACGAGGCATCCGGCTGGCGGTGCAGGTGCCGCAGCGTGTCCCACTGCACGAGCGAGAGGCCCAGGGGTGCGAGCGCGCGGCTGAGGGCGCGGTGGTGACGGTACTGCAGGCGCTTGACGGCCAGGGCGACGTCCGCGGGCTGGTGCTTCATGGACCTCAGGTTACATCAGGTTGCTTAGATCAGGAAACTGATCTAAGGTTCCTTATATAGTCGAGCTGATGGAGAGTGATCATGAACAGTCCGATCCTGCTGCTGCACGGCGGAGGCGGCGTGCGCACGATGTCCGGTTTCGCAGACCTGCTCGCTGAGCGCACGCAGTCCCAGGTCCTGCTGCCGACCCACCCCGGCTTCGGCGGCACGCCCAGGAAGGACGGGCTGAAGAGCGTCGCCGACCTCGCCGCGTCGTACGTCGAGATGCTCGACGAGCAGGACCTCACAGACGTGACCGTGATCGGCAACTCGTTCGGTGGCTGGCTCGCTGCGGAGATCGCACTGCAGAAGAGCCCGCGCGTGAGTCGTGTGGTGATCGTCGACGGCGTCGGTATCGAGGTGGATGGCCACCCGCTGACCGACGTCAGCGGACTGTCGCCGGCCGAGATCCGGTCGTTCTCGTTCCACGACCCGAGTAAACTCCCGGCGCCCCCGAGTGCGGGCGGCCCGAGCCCCGACGTACAGGCCCTGATCTCCTACACCGGCCCCACCATGTCCGACCCCACCCTGATCGACCGACTAGGCGACATCGACATCCCGGTGCACGTCATCTGGGGCGAAAGCGACCGAATCGCAGACCCGCAGTACGGCAAGGCCTACGCGGCCGCGATCCCGCAGGCGACCTACACCGTCCTTCCCCGCACCGGCCACCTCCCACAACTCGAAACCCCCGAGGAACTCCTCGCCGCCGTATTGAGGTCGGTGCGGGCCGCTGACATCTCTGGAGGTAGTGCACCCCATCCGGTGGGTGTGAACAGGCAATAACTTGTTCACAGCCACCGCAACGCGGGCTCTCAGTCCTGGACGAAGAAGTCCATGTCCTGCCAGAGGGTGTCTACGTGGGCGATTGCGGTGCGGCTGCGTTGGGGTTCGATGGCGATCAGCGCTGCGGCGAGTCCGTACGCGAGGCTGGTGGCTGCGGTCATCGAGCGGAAGTTGGAGATGCCTTCGGCCGGGACCAGTAGGACGTGGTCGGCGTGATCGGCCGCGGGGGAGTGCCTCGTGTCAGTGATTGCGCAGGTAGTGGCTCCGACCTGGTGGGCGAAGCGTAGGGCGGCGACTGTCTGCTTGTAGTGCTGCCAGAAGCTGAACGCGACCACGCAGTCGTCGCTCGTCAGTCGGGCCAGGGCGTTCGCGAGATGGGCGCCGCCGCGGTCCTCGAGGGTGATGTCGTATCCGCGGCTGGCCGCCATCATCGTCAGGCCCTGTGCGGGCAGCGCGTGCGTGCCGGTCGCCACGACGAGCGTCCGGGGCGCCGCGTGGATCGCCTCGACGACCGCGGCGCCTTCCGTGAAGTCGAACGAGTGCAGACAGGACTGCAGGTTCTCCGCGTCCCGCGCGAAGGCGGTTGCCAGTACGCCGGCGTGCCCGGTCGTGGGTGCGCCGGCGTCGACGTCGTACCGGCGTACGACGTACACCGAGCGGAACTCCGACTGGAACTGGGGCCAGCCGGCGAACCCGAGGGACTGCGCGAACCGGACGACGGTCGCGCCGTTCACCTCGGCGCGCTCGGCCACTTCGGCGGCCGTCGCGTACGACGAGAAGCTGGGTTGGGTGGCGACCACGTGCCGCACCCGTTCGGCCTTCGGTCCGAGGCGGGTGCCGCCGATCCGGCCGTCGAGCCACTCGGCGACGGTATGAGCCTCAGGGTGGACCTCGTCAGTCATCACCCCATTGTGCCGGATGCACGAAATATTGCACCAGGCCTTGCATGCACGATTTCGTGCATCTACTGTCCTGAGTCATCCACTCCCGCCTGGAGGCCTCCGATGACCGTCGAAATCTCAGCTGCCGGCCGGACGCTGCTGGATCGTCTCGAACGACTCCCGCTGTCCCGCCCGCACTTCAAACTGCTCCTGATGGGTGGTCTCGGGATCGCCTTCGACGGGATGGACGGCTCGCTGGTCTCGTACCTGCTGCCGGCCGTCAAACCCCTGTGGCACCTCGCTCCGTGGCAGATCGGCCTGGTCGGCAGCTCGCTGCTGATCGGCATCCTGATCGGCGCGCTGAGCGCGGGGATCACCGGCGATGCGATCGGCCGCCGCAAGGTGATGATGTACGCGCTTGCGCTCTACTGCGGCGCGACGCTGATCGCCGCGTTCGCGCCGTCCTGGGAGCTCTTCTTCGGCGCCCGCATCGTCGCCGGGATCGGGGTCGGCGCGGAGGCGGCGATCATCCCCGCGTTCATCGCCGAGTTCATCCCGGCGCGGTCCCGCGGGCTGATGGTCGGCGCGGTGGCCGGGTTCTTCTCCGCCGGGTACGTCGCCTCCGCGCTGCTCGGTCGCCTGTTCGTTCCGTCGTACGACAACGGCTGGCGGATCGCGCAGGTGCTGACTGCGCTGCCCGTGCTGATGCTGTTGTGGTGGCGGCGCAGCCTGCCGGAATCGCCGCGCTGGCTGATCCAGCGGGGCCGCAACGCCGAGGCCGCCGAGGTGGTCGACGCGCTGGAGGATGCCGTCCGCGCGTCCGGCAAGGAGGTCCCTCCGGTCCCTGCTCCGTCCCATCCGACGACAGTGTCCGTACCGCGCAGCCCCCGGCCCGGTGAGGGATTGGTGCTGATGTGGCGTGACGGCCTGGCTCGTCGTACGGCGGTGTTGTGGCTGCTGTGGATCTCGATCACGTTCGCGTTCTTCGGCTTCTTCACCTGGATCCCGTCGCTGCTCGTCGAACGCCATCTGACCATCTCGAAGAGCCTCACGTACGCGTTGGTGATCACGCTGGCGCAGATCCCGGGCTACTACTCCGGCGCGTACCTGAACGAGAAGCTCGACCGGAAGTGGACGATCGCGTTCTACCTGACGGCCGGTTCGGTCTCGGCGTTCCTGATGGCCAACGCCGACACCAACGGCCAACTGCTCCTCTGCGGCGTCCTGCTCTCGTTCTTCATGAACGGCACGTACGCCGGTCTGTACGCGTACACGCCCGAGGTGTACCCGACCGCGATCCGCGCCACCGGGATGGGCACCGCGTCCGCGGTCGGTCGGCTCGGCGGGATCAGCGCTCCGATCCTGATCGGCGTCCTGTTCACCTCGATCGGATTCCTCGGAGTGTTCTCGATGATCGCGGCCGCGCTGCTGTTCGGGGCGCTGGCGATCCTGACGCTGGGCCTGTCGACCCGCGGGCGACGGCTCGAGGACCTCGACCCGGAGTCGTCGGTCGCGCACTCTTCCGTGGTCCCGCAGCAGGCGACGGCGAGCTGACATGGACACCGTCTTCGTCAACGCAACGGTTCTCGATGTCCGCGGCGGTGGACTGGTCGAGGATCAGGAGGTCGCTGTCCGCGACGGGCGGATCGCCGCGATCGGCCCCGACGTACGGCGATCCGGCCGGGTGATTGACCTGCACGGGCGGACCTTGATGCCCGGGCTGATCGACTCGCACGTCCACGTGACCCAGGGCAGCGAGAGTTTCGCGGAGCTGAAGTCGTGGCCGGCGTCGTACGCGACCATCCGCTCCGCGCACACGCTGAACGACATGCTGCTGCGCGGCTTCACGACCGTGCGGGACCTGGGCGGCGCCGAAGCGGGACTGGCCAGAGCGCTCCGCGAGGGACTGATCGAAGGACCGCGGCTGCTGTACGGCGGCCCGATCCTCGCACCGACCGGTGGCCATGTCCTCACCCGGATCTGCGACGGACCCGTCGAGTTGCGGCGCGCGATCCGGGAACAGATGGCCCAGGGCGCGCACCACGTCAAGCTCACGCTGAGCGGGGGAGTCGTGTCCTCGATGGCCCTTGACGCGTTGGCGTACTCCGAGGAGGAGATCCGCGCTACCGTCGAGGAGGCTGGTTTCGGGCACGGGTACGTCGCGGGGCACGCGTACTCGGCCGCGTCGGTGAATCGTGCGCTGCGGTACGGCGTTCGTACCATCGAGCACGGCAACCTGATCGATCAGGAGAGCGTCGACCTGTTCCTCGAGCGCGACGCGTTCCTCGTGCCGACGCTGGCGACGTTCGATGCCCTGCGACGGAGCGGGGCCGAGCACCTGACCGATGAGGGCAGGGGAAAGCTCGACAACATTCTCGAGCAGGGACTGCAGGCGTTGGAACTCGCCGATCGGGCCGGGGTGGCGATCGGGTACGGCACCGATCTGCACGGGGCGTTGCACGCGCATCAACTCGACGAGTTCACGTTGCGCGCCGAAGTACAGAAACCCGCCGACATTCTGCGATCCGCGACCCTCGTCGGCGCAGAGATCGCCGGGCTCGTCGGCGAGGTCGGTGAGGTCCGCGAAGGTGCGTGGGCCGACCTGCTCGTCGTCGACGGCAATCCGCTCGAGGACATCGCCGTACTGACCGAACCGGAACGACGGCTGCGCCTGATCATGCAGGCCGGCCGGATCATCAAGGAGACTCCCGATGTGTCGTGATCATGACGAAGTCGAACCACTGCCCAGCTCGATCAGCCGGCGGGGTGTGATCGGCGGCGCGATGGCGCTGGTCGGCGTCGGCCTGGCCGCTCTCGAGCTGCCCGCCGAGGCAGCAGGCGCACCGAGGTCGTTGGGGAGCCCACCGGTTTCGGGAGCTGTGGTGGTCGAGAACGGAACTCTCCTCGACCCACTGACCGGGCGGGTCGTCGAGGACGCTGTCGTCGTACTGGATCGCGGGAAGGTAGTGGCTGCAGGCAACCGTTCGCAGACGCGCGAAGCGGTTGCCGCGGTCAACGGTCGCGTGATCGACGCCGAAGGACGCTGGGTGCTGCCCGGTCTCGTCGACGTCCATGTGCACGAGAACGCGGTCGCCGACGCGCACGCTGCGTTGGTCCGTGGCGCGACCACGGTGCGGAGCGGTACGTCGGACTTCTACCAGGACATCGGTCTGCGCGCACTAGGTCCCTGGTCGCCAGGCGCCGTACCGCGGATGAAGGCGACCGGTACGTTCGTCACCCCGAACCTCGGCAACACGATCCTCGGCGACCCGGCGCTGGCGCCCTTGGCCGGTGGTGTGCGGACCGCCGACGAGCTGCGGTACCTGACGTCGGTGAACCTCGATCGCGGTGTCGACTGGATCAAGACCCGGGTCAACGAGCGCGCCGGCGTACCCGAGCAGGACCCGCTGGTGCAGGTGTACGACTACGACCAGGTCCGGGCGATCGTCACCACCGCCCGCAAGCGCGGCGTCGGGGTTATGTGTCACAGCTACAGCGAGCAGGCGATCGACGACGCGGTCCGGGCCGGGATCAAGACGCTCGAGCACGGCGTCTTCGTCGGCGAGCGGACCATGGAACGGATGGCCCGGCAGGGCACGTACTTCACGCCGACGATGTCCGCGATCAACGGCCTGAAGGACTCCCCGAACCCGATCCTCAAGGAGCGCGGCGAGCAGTTCTTCCCGGTCCTGCAGGCCGCCGTACGCCGGGCTTTCGAGCTGGGGGTTCACGTAGTCGCGGGCACGGACTCGTTCGGCCTGAACGTGGCCCCGATCGGCGGCGAGGTCCGCCTCCTGCACGAGGCCGGCCTGAGCGCACTGAACGCGATCCGCGCGGCGACAACCGGCGCAGCCCGACTCCTCGGCCTCGAGCAGACCGTGGGCCGACTCGCCCGCGGCTACGCGGCCGACCTGATCCTGGTGAACGAGAGCCCACTCGAGAACCCTGGCACGCTGGAAACCCCACACCTGGTGATCTCGAACGGCACGGTTGTCAGCGCGTGACGCAGTAGATGCCCCACGCGGTGCTACACGCCGCACATCCGTCGAGCACGCCGCAAATCGGGCCTTTGCACCCCGCCCGGTGGCTGTGAACAGGAAATAACCTGTTCACACCCACCGCAACACGGGCCCTCGGCCGTCCGGCTGCGGGGACTGCGGGGACTGCGGGGCTGCGGGTCAGCGGGTGACGCGGTCGACTCGGCGGCCGGTGCGGTCGAACAGGTGGATTTTGGAGGTGTCGAGGGCGAGGTGAACGCGCGTTCCGCGGGCTAACTCGGTGTCGACCGGGAGTTCTACGACCAGGTCGGCGCGGCGGTGGGTGGCGCCGTGGATCTCAGGTGGAGGCGCGGCCGGCTCGCCCAGCCGGAGGCGGGCGCGGACCCTGCTCAGGAACGACGGCGTCGGCTCGGTCGCGGGGTACGCGTGCGTCGGTGCGACCCGGCCGATCTTGTCCGGGTCGACGACCTCGATCCCGCACTGGACGAACGCGATCGACTGCTGGCCGTGGAACTCGAACGCGCGGATCGTTCCGCTCAGCTGGTTGGGCGCGTCCTCGGTGGTGATCAGGCTGAATGCGCTCGAGCGGGCGCCGACGATCACCTCGGCGCGGTCGTGGTGCCGCAGGATCAGCGACCGGCGGTCGGTGGGGTCGAGCGCGATCGACTGGCTGCCGAGGTCGAGAGCGACCCGGTGGTGCGCGGTGACGCGTACGGTCGCGGCCAGCAGGTTGATCCGCGGCGTACCGAGGAAGCCGGCCACGAACGCGGTAGCGGGATCGTTGTACACCTGCGTCGGCGTACCGACGTCCTCGATCCGGCCGTCGCGCATCACCGCGATCCGGTCGGCCAGCGTCAGCGCCTCGACCTGGTCGTGCGTGACGTAGAGCGTGGTGACGTTCAGATCCCTGGTCATCGCGCCGATCTCCTGGCGGAGCTCGGTGCGCATCGTGGCGTCGAGGTTCGACAGCGGTTCGTCGAGCAGGAACACCTGCGGACGCCGTACCAGCGCCCGGCCGATCGCGACCCGCTGGCGCTGACCGCCTGACAACGTCCGCGGCATCCGGTCGAGCACCGACTCGATGCTCAGGATCTGCGCGAGCCCCGCCGCGGTGGACCCGGCCTGGACGTTGTCCTGCCCGGCGATCTGCAGCGGGAACATGAGGTTCTCCTGCACCGTGCGGTTCGGGTACAGGGCGCCGGTCTGGAAGACCATCGCCACGCCGCGTTCGCGCGGTGCGAGCCGGGTGCCGTTGGTCCGCCCGAACCAGACCTCGCCGGCGGTCACCCGTTCGAGGCCGGCGATCATCCGCAGCAGCGTCGTCTTCCCGCACCCGGACGGCCCGAGCAGCACCATGAACTCGCCGTCGCCGATCTCCAGCGACAACTCGTCCACGGCCAGGTGTTCGCCCTCGAACACCTTGGACACCGCCTCGAGCCGGATCGCCGTCATGTACGCCTTATACGGGAAGTTCCGGTTCACCGGCAAGCACTGGACACCGTGCGAACTGATTGCGGGCCGTACGATCCAAATCTCAACTGTTGCTGCGGGCAATCAATCTACCCGTCGAGCAGCTGGACGGCCTGGGTGATCGACGTGGTGACTGGTGCGCCCGTGGTTTGCAGGGCTTCCAGGGTCATGGCGCCGGTGGTGACGAGGACGCAGCGGGCGCCGGCCGCATGAGCCGCCTCGGCATCGTCGACGACGTCTCCGATCAGTACGACGTCGGCCGGGTCCAGCTGCTGCGCCTGCAGGTGGCGGATCAGGCTGTCGGCCTTCGACCCGCCGCCTACCTCGCCGGGCAGCCCGTCGACCCGGGTGAAGTACTGCGTGAGGCCATAGTGCTCGACCGTGGGCGTGAGCCGCGAGTGGAACCACATCGACAGCAACGACTGAGTCCGTCCGCCGTCCGCACAGGCCCGCAGTACGTCGTGCGCGCCGTCAGCGAGCGCACAGGTGGCCAGGAGCGCGTCGTACCGGTCGTGGTAGAGCTTGTCGACCTGCTCCCACTCCTCCTCGTCGAGCGTGCGCTGCAGGATCTGCTCGTACGAGAGCCGCATTGGCCGCGCGTACGCCGCCTGCCACTCGCCCCAGCTCAGCTGCGCGCGCCCGAACTCCGCGCAAACCTCGTTGACGGCAGCCAGTACGGCGTGATTGTCATTGAGCAGCGTCCCGTTCCAGTCCCACACCACATGTTTCACCCGGCAACTCTAACGATCGGCAGGTAGCGCAGTGACCGAATTCCGGCAGGCGGCCGAGGTCGCGGACGGCTTTCACGCCGAGGTGATCGCACCTCTGGTCGGGGAGGTCGCCTACGCGGCCGGGCTGCTCGGATGGGGCTCGGACGTGCTCGGGTACGACACCGCGCGCTCGACGGACCACGGGTGGGGGCCGCGGCTCGTCGTACTGGTCGACGCGGACGAGGTCGAGCGGGTGCGCAAGGCCGTTGATGACGGGCTGCCGGACGAGTACGCCGGATACCCGGTCCGCTTCGGCTGGGACAGCTACGAGCCGAGGCACCACGTGACGGTCGCGACCGTGGGGGACTGGTTGCGGGGGCAGCTCGGGTTCGACGCGGCGCAGGGGGTCGGGATCGACGACTGGCTGGTCACGCCGCAGCAACAGTTCCTTGGCGTGGTCGCGGGCCGGGTGTACGCCGACGACGGTCGGCTGGCACGCGTGCGTGAAGCCCTGACCTGGTACCCGGACCAGATCTGGCGGTGGACACTCGCCTGCCAGTGGTCCCGGATCGCCCAGGAGGAGGCGTTCGTCCAGCGCACGCATGAGGTGGGTGACGAGCTCGGGTCACGGGTCGTGGCTGCTCGATTGGTGCGGGACCTCATGCGGCTGACGTTGCTGCAGGCACGGACCTATGCGCCGTACAGCAAGTGGCTCGGTACGGCGTTCGCTCGCCTCGGTCACCCGGATGGGCTCGACGTGGCGCTGGCCGGTGCGCTGGCAGCCGAGTCGTACGCCGATCGCGAGCAGGCGCTCGTCACGGCGTACGAGCTGGTCGCCCGTCGCCACAACGCGCTCGGGATCACCGACGAGCTCGACTCGGCGCCGCGCCCGTACTTCGTCCGGCCCGCACAGGTGCTCCAGGCAGACCGCTTCGCCGAGGCGTGTCTCGCGACCGTGTCTGACCCACAGCTGAAGAGCTACGGGCTGATCGGGTCGATCGACCAGTTCGTGGACAACACCGACGTGCTCACCAATCCGTCCGCGTTCCGGAAGCTGATTGCTGTCTATCGTTGACCGATGACCCTCGGCAGGCACGTCATCAGCTCCGTCACGACCACCGAGATCCGCTACGAGTACCTGCGGACGATCGGCCGCAACGCGTTCCTCGGGAGCCACGGGAACGGCGGCAGCACCACGGCGTACGTCGTGGAGACCGACCGCGGCGCGACCGGCTGGGGGCTTCCGTTGTACGACGCGGATCCCGCACTGCTGCTGGGGCGTTCGCTGGCCGAGCTGATCGATCCGGAGCGAGGTGTGATCGACCCAGCGGCGGAGTTCCTCGACTACCCGCTGCACGATCTGGCGGCGCGGATCCTCGACGTGCCGGTGTACGCGATGCTCGGCGGCGCCGGGTCGCCGCGGGTGCGCTGCTACAGCGGCGGCATCTACTTCGACGACCTCGACGGCGGGACGGACGCGATCCGGGCGAATCTCGCGCAGGACCACGCGTTCGGGTTCCGCGACTTCAAACTGAAGATCGGCCGCGGCCACCGGTGGATGGACACCCGCGCCGGACTGCAGCGCGATATGGAGGTGACCCGGCTGGCCCGGGAGCTGTACCCGGACGCCGGGATCCTTGTCGACGGCAACGACGGCTTCACCGTCAACGGTCTTTTCGAGTACCTGGACGGCGTCGCGGACTGCGATCTCTACTGGATCGAGGAACCGTTCGCCGAACGCCGCCCGGACCTCGAGGCCCTGCACGAACACCTGCGCACGCTCCCGACCCAGCCGAAGGTGGCCGACGGCGAATACAACCCGAACGAGGACCACGTCCTGGAGCTCGCCCGCGAAGGACTCGTCGACGTTGCCCTGATGGATGTCACCGGCCACGGCCTCACCGCCTGGCGCCGCACCATGCCCCTCCTGAACGCCGAAGCCTCACCCCACGCCTGGGGCCAACCCCTCAAGACCCTGTACGCCGCCCACCTGGCAGCCGGCCTCGGCAACACCCCCATCATCGAAGGCGTCCCCGGCCCCGGCTACTACACCCTCGACGACGGCCACGTCGCACTCTCCGAAGATCCCGGCTTCGGCCTCGCCCACCCTCGCTGAGCCAGGCCCACTGGCTGACCCGTGCCGCGATCACGCATCGATAGCAGGTTGTGCGGCCGCTCCGACGAGCCGCCCCAAACCGGTTTGGGGCGTCTCTTGGCGTTCGACCGGGGAGGGCCACTGCCCGATTCGGGTAGGTAGGACTCCCCAAACCGGATTGGGGGCGGAATCACGTCACCCTGATCAGCTGCGGCCGGTTTTGGACAGCGTTATCGGCGGGGCGCGCGTGGGCGTAGGTTTGTCGGTCATGGCCATGTTCGACCTTTCCCTCGACAAGCTCCGCGAGTACCGGCCCGAGGTGGCCGCGCCCGCCGACTTGGTCGACTTCTGGCGCCGCTCGATCGAGAAGGCGCGTACCGACGACCTGTCCGCCACGTTCACCCCGATCGACAACAAGCTCGCGGTGATCGACACCTACGACGTCACGTACGCCGGCTTCGGCGGCTCGCCCGTGAAGGGCTGGCTGCACGTTCCGGCCGGCGCGAGCGGCCCGCTACCGACCGTGGTGCAGTACCACGGGTACTCCGGCGGCCGGGGCTTCCCGCACGCGACCACACTCTGGGCCCAGGCCGGTTACGCCCACTTCGTGATGGACACCCGCGGTCAGGGCTACAGCTCCGGCGGCCCCGACGGTACGCCGGACGACACGCCGTACGCCGGCCTGAACCACACGCCCGGCTTCATGACGCTCGGGATCACCGACCCGGAGACGTACTACTACCGCCGCGTGTACATCGACGCTGTGCGGGCTATCGAGGCGGCGCTGACGTCGCCGTTCGTGGACCCGGACAAGGTGATTGTCAGCGGCGCCAGCCAGGGCGGCGGCATCTCGATCGCCGCGGCCGGTCTCGCGCCGATCGCGGGCATCGAGTTGCTGGGCTGCGCTCCCGACGTACCGTTCCTGTGTCACTTCCAGCGGGCGCTGCAGATCACCGACAAGGACCCGTACGGCGAGATCACGCGCTACCTGAAGGGGTTCCGGCAGGACGTCGACGCGGCGCTGAACACGCTCAGCTACTTCGACGGCGTGAACCTCGGCCGGCTGGCCACGGCGCCGGCGCTGTTCTCGGTCGCGCTGATGGACGCGACCTGCCCGCCGTCGACGGTGTTCGCCGCGTTCAACCACTACGGGAGCGACCAGAAGGACATCGAGGTCTACCACTACAACAATCACGAAGGCGGCCAGACGTACCAGCAGCTGGCCCAGCTCGACTGGTTCGCGCGGATCTTCGAGACTGCCAAGGAGACGACGCAGAAATAGTCATCGATCGACCGATGAGTTTTCGGTTGGTACGGCGTTACACGGTCATGGATGTCGGTCAGACTGGACCGACGGTGACCGCGGGAGGCCGCACATGGACTGGAAGCTCGAGCTCGTGATCGTGCCGGTGACGGACGTGGACCGGGCGAAGAAGTTCTACACCGACCAGCTCGGGTTCGCCGAGGACGTCGACCATCGGGTCGGGGACTCGTTCCGGGTCGTCCAGCTCACCCCGCCCGGGTCGGCGTGCTCGATCACGATCGGTACCGGAGTGACCTCGGCGACACCGGGCACCTACCAGGGCACGCACCTGGTGGTGACCGACATCGAGGCGGCGCGGGCCGAGCTGGTCGAGCGTGGCGTGGAGGTCAGCGAACCGTTCCACTTCGGTGCCCAGGGCAAACAGGACGGCCTGCACCCGGAGCGCTCCGACTACGGCACCTTCCTCGGCTTCGAGGACCCGGACGGCAACGGCTGGACCGTCCAGGAGGTAGGACACCGGCCGTGACAGTGCTCATGCCACGACTCCGTCGCGGCGGGTCATGGGGCTGTAACTCCCGGCCTTCCCTCGTCGCTCCGGTCGCTTCGCTCCCTGCGCTCCTCAGTCCAGGCCGGGAGGCCCCGTGACCGGTCTCGAGGAGGCGGCGTTCGCGGGTGATGAGGCCGCGTTCGCCGCTCTGGCCGGGGAGTACCGGCGGGAGTTGCATGTGCACTGCTACCGGATGCTCGGGTCGTACGACGAGGCGGAGGACGCGGTGCAGGACACGTTCCTGCGCGCGTGGCGGGCTCGCGACACGTACGACGGGCGCACGTACTTCCGGGCGTGGCTCTACAAGATCGCGACGAACATCTGCCTCGACGTCGTACGGCGGCCGACCGCGAGGGACCTGGTGTGGTTGCAGCCGTACCCGGACCGTTTGCTCGACGAGATCGCGCCGCCGCACGATCGGCCCGACGTGGTCGCCGTAGACCGGGAGACGATCGAGCTGACGTTCCTGATCGCGCTGCAGTCGTTGCCTGCCCGGCAGCGGGCAACTCTGATCGCCCGCGACGTACTCGGCTGGTCGGCTGCGGAGACTGCCGGGCTGCTGGAGACCAGTGTGGCCGCGGCGAACAGTGCACTCCAGCGGGCCCGGGTGACGATGCAGCAACGCCTCCCGGTACGTCGGACCGACTGGAGCGCGCCGCAGCCGACAGCTGAGGAGCGAGAGGTGCTGGCGCGGTTCATCGACGCGCACCAGCGGTGTGACGCGGCTGCGGCGATCGCGATCGCGGCCGAGGACCTGCGGATCTCGATGCCGCCCGACCGGTTGTCGTTCGACGGCCTCACCGCATGCCTTCCGCTCTTCGAACGTGGGCTCGGACCGAACCGCGACGGCGAGTGGCGGCTCGTGCCGACATCGGCGAACCGGTTGCCCGCGGCAGCGTCGTACCTCAGGCGGCCGGGGGACTCGATCTGGCGGGCGTTCAAACTCGACGTGCTGTGGGTCGACGACGGAAAGATCGTCGAGATCATGACCTTCGGCTACTCCCGCTTCCCCGCCTTCGCACTCCCTGACCGGTTGACCCCCTAGCGGCCGCTACTGTGGGATCCATGCTGGGACTACCTACGGGGATCCAGGCCTGCTTGTTCGACCTGGACGGTGTACTCACCGACACCGCTGCTGTCCACGCCGCCGCGTGGAAAGAAATGTTCGACGAGTTCCTGCGCGACTACGCGACGCAGCACGGGATCGCCTTCCAGGCGTTCGACGCGCGGGCGGAGTACGACGCGTACGTCGACGGCAAGCCGCGGGCCAACGGCGTCCGGGACTTCCTCACCGCGCGCGGCATCACGCTGCCGGAAGGGACCGCCGACGATCCACCGTCCGCGATGACCGTGAACGGCCTCGGCAACCGGAAGAACGAGGCCGTGCAGCGGCGGATCCGGACCGAGGGCGTGCACGTGTTCGAGGGCTCCCGGCGGTACCTGCAGGCCGCCGAGAAGGCAGGTCTCCGGCGGGCCGTGGTGTCGTCGAGCGCGAACACCCGCGAGGTGCTGGACGTCACCGGACTCGCCCAGTACGTCGAGCAGATCGTCGACGGCGTAACGATCCGGACCGAGGGTCTGAAGGGAAAGCCGGCGCCGGACACGTTCCTGGCCGCGGCCAAGGGCTTCGGGCTGGAGCCGTCCGCGGCGGCAGTCTTCGAAGACGCACTCGCCGGCGTGTCCGCCGGCCGTGCGGGCCACTTCGGGCAGGTGATCGGAGTGGACCGCGTCGGCCAGGCGGCCGAACTGAAGTCGCACGGCGCCGACGTGGTGGTCCGCGACCTCGCCGAGCTGTTGCCGACACAGGTGGAGAACCAATGATCGACCGAGGCCACCACCCGATCGAGCCGTGGCGGCTCCGCGAGACACGACTCGCGCTCGACAAGCTGGCCCAGGCGGAGTCCCTGTTCGCGCTGTCGAACGGTCACATCGGCCTGCGCGGCAACCTCGACGAGGGCGAGCCGTACGCGATTCCCGGCACCTACCTGAACTCGTTCTACGAGCAGCGCCCACTGCCGTACGCCGAGGCCGGCTACGGCTACCCGGAGTCCGGGCAGACCCTCGTCGACGTCACCAACGGCAAGCTGATCCGGCTGCTCGTCGACGACTCGCCGTTCGACGTCCGCTACGGCTACCTGTCCAAACACGAACGCTCGTTGGACTTCCGGACCGGCATCCTCGAACGCGACGTGGACTGGACATCACCCGGCGGCAAGCGGATCAAGGTCCGCAGCCGTCGCCTGGTGTCCCTCACCCAGCGCGCGGTGGCCGCGATCGAGTACGTCGTGGAGCCCGTCGACCAACCGGCCCGCTTCGTGATCCAGTCCGAGCTGGTCGCCAACGAGGCGCAGCCGAAGCTGTCGGATGATCCGCGCGTGGCCGCCGTACTCGACAACCCGTTGAAGCCGGTCAGCCACGACGGTGGTGAGCATGGGACCGTCCTCATCCACCGGACCACGCGGAGCCAGCAGTTGATGGCCGCGGCGATGGCGCACGAGGTGGACACCACGGCCCGCTACGCAATGGACCAGGACGTCCGCGAGGACTGGGCGCGGACCACGGTGATCTGCCAGCTGCAGCCGGGCGAGAGCCTGCGCGTGGTGAAGTACCTGACCTACGGCTGGTCCAGCCTGCGGTCGGAGACTGCCATCCGGGACCAGGTCGCGGCCGCGCTTGCGAGTGCCCGCTTCTCCGGCTGGGACGGGTTGACCAAGCAGCAGGTCGAGTTCCTGGACGACTTCTGGGACGGCGCCGACGTCGAGGTGCAGGGGCACCCGGAGCTGCAGCAGGCGGTGCGGTTCGCGCTCTTCCACGTCCTGCAGGCCGGTGCGCGCGCCGAGCGGCGCGCGATCCCGTCGAAGGGGCTGACCGGAGCCGGGTACGACGGGCACACGTTCTGGGACACCGAGGGCTTTGTGCTGCCGGTGCTGACCTACACCATGCCGGATGCGGCCGGTGACGCGCTGCGCTGGCGACATTCGACGCTGCAACTGGCCAAGCAACGGGCCGAGGAGCTGGGGTTCAAAGGCGCCGCTTTCCCGTGGCGGACGATCCGCGGCCAGGAATGCTCCGGCTACTGGCCTGCTGGTACGGCGGCGTTCCACATCAACGCCGACATCGCCGAGGCCGTCATGCGGTACTACCGGGCCACCGGCGACGAGGACTTCCTGGACGAGGTCGGGCTGGAGCTGCTGATCGAGACCGCCCGGCTGTGGATCTCGCTGGGCCACCACGACCGCGAAGGCCGATGGCACCTGCCCGGTGTGACCGGCCCGGACGAGTACAGCGCCGTTGCCGACGACAACGTTTTCACGAACCTGATGGCGGCGCGCAACCTGCGATCCGCGGCCGAGGTCGCGGCGAAGCTGCCGGCGAAGGCGCGGGAGTTCGGTGTCGACAGCGACGAGGAGGCCGCGTGGCGGGACGCGGCCGCTGCCGTCTACGTGCCGTACGACGAGGCGCTCGGCGTACACCCGCAGTCCGAGGGTTTCACCGGGTACGCCGTGTGGGACTTCGAGGGCTACAGGGACAGGTACCCGCTGCTGTTGCACGCGCCGTACTTCCAGCTCTACCGCACCCAGGTCGTGAAACAGGCCGACCTGATGCTGGCAACGTACTGGTGTGGTGATGCCTTCACCGCCGAGGAGAAGGCCCGGAACTTCGACTACTACGAGCGGCTGACAGTGCGGGACTCGTCGTTGTCGGCGTGCGTGCAGGCCGTGATGGCGGCCGAGGTCGGGCATCTGGATCTGGCCTACGACTACGCGTACGAGGCCGCGCTGATCGACATGCGCAACCTGCACCACAACACCGGCGACGGGCTGCACATGGCGTCGCTCGGTGGCGCGTGGAGCGCGCTGGTGGCCGGGTTCGGCGGGTTGCGCGAGCGGGACGGCAGCCTGTCGTTCGATCCGGCGCTGCCGATCGGCCTGGCCGGGCTGAGCTTCGCGATTCGGTGGCGCGGCGTCCGGCTGAAGGTGGAGATCGATCCGGTGTCGGTGAAGTACACGGTGCACGACGGGCCGGACGCGTCGATGACGATCCGGCACGCCGGCGAGGAGCTCACGGTCACTGCGAAGCAGCCGGTGATCCGGACACTGGAGAAGCGCCGGCCGTTGCTGCCCCGGCCGCCACAGCCGCCGGGCCGAGAGCCGCGGCCGGCGATGGCGATCAACGAGGACGGTTAGCGGGTCACTTCTTGTTGCGTGCGGCCAGCGACTCGGCGGTGCCGACGAGCATCACCGACGAGATCACCGCGACGATGAAGCCGAGCACGTTCAGCTCGAAGATGCCGCCGGTGCCGAGGATGCTCGCGATGGTCCCGCCGATCACCGAGCCCGCCAGTCCGAGCAGCAGCGTGGCGAGCAGGCCGAGCTTCTGCTTGCCGGGCGTGAAGAGCCGGGCCAGCGCTCCGATGACGAGTCCGGCGATGATGAAGCCGATCATGGCTGATGTCCTCCGAGGGTCGAACGGTATGACTCCAGTCTGCCGTCGCGACCTGGCCCGCGGCAGTGGAGTTCTCCCTGACCGGACCCGGAGCCGACCCTGGGTGAGCTCAGCCGGTCATTGCACGGTGACGGTGAACAGTTGGCTGTTGGCGAGCAGGTGGGGAGCGCCGCCGAGCCGCCCGATGACGGTGGCCTCGAGCTGCTCGGTCGCGCGCGCGTTGCCCAGCAGCAGCGCCTTGTAGCCGGACCGGCAGGTGGCGCGGGGGCTCAGGATCTCGGCGTACAACTCGATGTCCACCCACCTCGGGTGCTTCTTGAACACCGTCAGGGTGCTCTTCGCGCACCGGACAAGCACCGGACGGGTGTGCTCCGAGCTGACGGTGAGCAGCAGTTGGTCGGCGAGTGCCTTCGCGACGAAGTACTCCGCGCTGGACACGCGGTCCTGGAGGTAGCGGACGCCAGCCCTCTCCTTGGCGTCGTCGCTGAGCGCGCAGACCGCCCACTTCGGCGGCAGATTGATCACTTGACCCAACGGCACGTACGGCGGGATGCCCAGGATCTTCGCGCCGCTGTTGTTGACGGCGATCAGCGCGGCCCGCGACGCCTGGTCCTGCGGGTTGGCGTACGGCGCGGCCACCAGGCGGCTGGTGAAGTTCGAGTCCGGGATGACGACGACCGACAGGCTGCCGGTGTTCTTCAGGAGTAACGACGTACCGCTCGGGTCGGTGCTGAGGGTCAGTTGGACGCCGTCGGTCTCGGCCTCCGTCGCGAGCGGAACGGTCGACCGGGCGCAGTCGGTTGCTGGTTTGAGAGACGTCTGCGTGCGCGGTGCGACCGTCGTCGGCGGCACCGTGGGCGGCGGGCTGGACCCTTCGGCGACAGAACAGCCCGCGACGACCATCGTCGCCAGCATCACAGCACAGGGCATAAGCGCCCGACCACGTACTGTCACCACGACCCCCTGAACTCCGAGCGCCAGGTCCCCACCCGCTCGGCTACAACCCCAGACTCACTCCAAGGATACGTCCACGCCATGCCCTAGCCTCAGATCGTGACCGTTATTCAGCTGTCGAAACGGGATGCCAGGCGGCTGGCTGTGCGGGCGCAGTTGCTGACCAGCGAGCGACCGGCGGACCTGTTCGAGGTCGTCCGCGGGCTGAACGTGGTGCAGCTCGACCAGACGGCGTACGTCGCGCCGAATGCCGACCTGGTGGCGTGGAGCCGGCTCGGTTCGTCGTACGACCCGACCGAGCTGGCCGACGCGCTCGCCTCGCTGGAGCTCCTGGAGCTGCGCGGGTTCGTGCGCCTGCCGGAGACGCTCGCGCTGTTCCGGGCCGAGATGGCGGCGTGGCCGAGCGATGGGGAGCCGCTCGACTGGCAGGAGTACCGGCGGGACTGGGTGCGGGCCAACGAGGGCTGTCGCGTCGACATCCTCGAGCGGTTGCGGCAGGACGGTCCGCTGGTGATGCGCGAGCTGCCGGACACCTGCGTGAAGCCGTGGAGGTCGAGCGGCTGGACCAACAACCGGAACGTGTCGCAGCTGCTCGAGTTCATGATGCAGCGCGGCGAGGTGGCGATCGCGGGCCGCGACGGCCGGGACCGTCTGTGGGACCTCGCGTCCCGGATCTACCCGGACGATCCGGCGGTGCCGGTCGCGAAGGCGGCCCGGATGCGGGACGAGCAGCGGCTGCGCTCGATGGGTCTGCTGCGGGCGAAGGGACCGGCCTGTCCGGGCGAGCCGCTCGACGCCGGCGAGGCGGGGGAGCAGGCCGTCGTGGACGGCGTCCGCGGCCAGTGGCGGATCGATCCGGAGCTGCTCGACCGGCCGTTCAAAGGACGTACGGCGCTCGTGTCGCCGCTGGACCGCTTGGTGTACGACCGGAAGCGGCTGCTGGAGATCTTCGACTTCGACTACCAGCTGGAGATGTACAAACCGGTCGCGAAGCGAAAATGGGGGTACTTCGCACTCCCGATCCTGCACAACGACCGCCTGGTCGGAAAACTCGACGCGATGTCGGACCGCAAGGCCGGCATCTTCCGCGTGCACGCGATCCACGAAGACGAACCCTTCTCCAAAACCCTCACGACCGCCGTCCACCGCGAGCTCCGCGACCTCGCGAACTGGCTCCAACTGGAACTCGTCCTGAGCTCTTGACCGGCGGCTCTGTTCACGTAAACATCCAGGGATGAGATCAACCGCGCGCAGTCTCCTCGCCCTCCTGTTGTGCTTCGTCGCGCTCTGCGCCGCGGTCCCCGGCGCCGCCGCGAGTCCGCCGCGCACGAACGATTTCCGGGGCGTCAACTGGGCCGATCCGCGCGACAACTACGCCGACGACGAGGTTGTCCCGTCGGGACTGAGTACGGCGGACGACTACGCGACGACGTACCGCAAGGCACTCGGGATCGTGGGCGAGTTCCGCAAGGAACTGAAGGCGAACACGATCCGGCTCCCGATCAACCCGTCGAGTGTGGGCACCGACTGGTGGCGCTCGTACCGCGCGGCGATCGACGCGTCGGCGGCCAGTGGCTTCAAGGTGATCCTCAGCTACTGGGAGGCCGACAACGCGAAGGACGGGCGGGTCGACGATCCGGCGGCGTACGCGGCGATGTGGGACACCGTGGTGCAGGCGTACCGGCGGAACCCGCACGTGTACTTCGAGCCGATGAACGAACCGTTCGGGTACACGCTGACCGAGTGGGTGTCGCTGACCTCGTCGTGGATCGCGCGGCACAGCGATGTTCCGCGCGGGCGCATCGTGATCTCCGGGACGGGCTACAACGACAACGTGACCGGGGTCGGTGCGGCGCCGGAGCTGAACGGCACGTTGCTGTCATTGCACTTCTACGGCTTCTGGGCGTCCGACACGAACGAGGCCGCCTGGCTGGCGAACCTGCGGCCGCGGATCGGATCGTACGGCTGGCGGACGATCATCGACGAGGCCGGCTCACCGATGACGATCGGCCTGAACTACGGCAACCACGAGGGAAACGTCTACACGTCGTACCTGGCCGCGCTCACCCAGGTCGCCCGCGAGCAGCGGATGGGCATCGTCTACTGGCCGGGTCTGCGCACCGGCGACTCGTACTCGCTGACGACGCAGGTCGGCCCGAGCGATCTCCAGGTCAACAGCATCAGCGGACGCGAGCAGTTGTGGTGGGGTTGGGGCCTCCTGCGAGACGAGCCGACGAACACTGAGCCGCCCGCCCCGCCGGGTCAGCCCCTGCGCGGAGTCGCCAGCAATCGGTGCGTCGACGTACCGGGATTCTCGACCAGCCCGGGTACGGCGCTCGACTTGTGGGACTGCAACAACGGCGGGAACCAGTCGTGGAACCTCACCGCTGCGAACCAGCTGACGGTCTACGCCGACAAGTGCATGACCGCCGGCGCCTCGGCCGTGACCATCGAGACCTGCACCGGCGCCGTCGACCAGGCATGGCAGCTCAACGCAGACCAGACCGTCAGCTCGACCGCTGGGTGCCTGACGGCCAACGGAACGGGGAACGGCGCGGCTGTTGTCGTTGCTGCTTGCGACGGCTCGTCTGATCAGAAGTGGACCCGCTCCTGATCCGGTGGGTGCGTTCGATGGATTGCCCCCAGGTGGTGCCGGCCAGCATGAGCGCGGCGCCGAGGACGGCGGGGACGGTGAGGTGTTCGTTGCCGAGGATGATGCCGATGGCAACGGCCCAGATGGGCTCGGTGCCGAGCAAGAGGCTGGCTCGGCTGGCGGAGGTGCGTTGGACCGCCCAGGTCTGGGCGAGGAAGGCGAAAACGCTGCAGAACAAGGCGAGATAGACCATCTGCAGCCAGGTGCCGACACCGGCGTGCGTCGGCAGATGCGGTACGGCGGGCACCACGAACAACGCCGTACCGACGAGGGTCTGGACGGTCGTCAACTGCAACGGGCGTAGGCCGACGGAGAGGCGTCCGACGAGGGTGACGTGACCCGCGCGGACGACGGCGGCGGCGAGCATGAGCAGGTCGCCGGTGCCGGGGGAGTGCAGACCGTCGGCGGACATCAGCAGTCCGACGGCGACCATGCAGATCGCGGCCGCGAGGTAGAACCGCGGCGGCAGTCCGCGACGGTCGAGCAGCGGCGTGAGGACGAGCGTGAGGCTGATGATCAGTCCGGCGTTCGCGGCGCTGGTGTGCGTGACGCCGTACGTCTCGAGCACCAGGACCGACGCCTGTGTCAGGCCGAGGATCAAGCCGGCCTGCAACTCTTTCCGGCTGATGCCGCGAACCAACGGGACGAGGGCGAGTGCGGAGATGCCGTAGCGGAGGAAGAGCACGGTCAGCACTGGCGCGCTGCCGGTCGCGGTCTTGGCCGCGAGGTAGCTCGAACCCCAGACGACGGCGACCAGGAGCAGGACGAGATCGGTACGGCGGGATCCGGGCACGGGTTCAACGGTGCGGGGTCGTGACGTTGAAGCCAAGTACCAATGTCTTCAGCGACGCTGTAGGACAGCTAAAGTGTCTGAATGGACGAACGGCAGCTGCGAGTGCTTCGGGAAGTCGGTGAGCTGGGGAGTGTGACCGCCGCCGCGGAGGCGTTGCTCGTGACGCCGTCGGCGATCTCACAGCAGCTGCGGCTGCTGCAGCGGTCGATGCCGGTGCCACTGACCGAACGCGACGGCCGCCGGGTCGTGCTGACCGCGGCCGGGCGAGCGTTGGCCGGGGCGGCTGCTGACGTGGAGTCAGCGCTGGCGCGGGCGCGGCAGGTGATCGACGAGTTTGCCGAGCAGCCGGATGCAGTCGTGTCGGTCGCCGCGTTCCACAGTGCGGCCGCGGCGTTCTTCCCGTCGCTGTTGCGGGCGGGCCACGGGCCGCGGGTCAGCCTGCATGACGAAGACGTGCCGCAGGACGAGTTCCCGCCGTTGACCCGGGAGTACGACGTGGTGCTGGCGCATCGGCTGGATCATGCTGCCGCCTGGCCGCGGACCGTCGCGGTCACGCCGTTGCTGCATGAGCCGTTGGACGTCGCCGTACCTGTTGGTCATCGGCTGGCGGCGAAGCGCTCGCTGTCGCCGCGGGACGTGGCGGTCGAGCCGTGGATCACGGTGCACGACGGGTTTCCGTTGATGGCGACGATCGAGGCGATCGGCGCGGCGGCCAACCATCGGCTCGAACTGGTCCACCGCGTGAACGAGTTCACCGTGGTCGCCGAGTTGGTTGCCGCCGGCGCCGGGTTGGCGCTGATCCCGCGATGGACGGCCCGTTCGCATCCAGGCATCGTGCTCCTGCCGATGCGCGGCGTGCACGCGCGGCGGCACATCGATGCGCTGCACCGACCGGAGCGAACGGCCCGGCGCGCGGTGCGCGCAACCCTCACCAACCTCCAGGCCACGGCGGCGACGATCCGCAAGACGAGCACTTGATGGCCTCGCGCGAGTTCGCTGTCACCCCGCCCGGGGCAGTGGTTGTGGTCCGGAGAGGGAGACGGGCGTTGGTCGTGGTGGTGTCGCGGGGAGCGCGAACCACCGTTCGCCTGAAGGTGACCGGAGTCGGGCGTACGGCGTTCGGCCGCAGGCTCGGCGCGCACCTGCGCACCGGCCCGCTGCAAGCCGGCGGGCGATGCCGGCGCCGATGCCGACAGTGCGGGCGGCGCCGGTGACGAGAGCGCTAGGAGCCCTCCTAGGCCGTGTTGCCGAGCAGGGGTGGTGGGTCGGGGTCGGCCCAGGCGGGGCGGCTGACGACCGGGTGGCCATTGTTCATAGCGACCGTGAGCCGTCCGCGGTGCACGTTGGTGTGGTCGCGTTTGCAGAGGAGGGCGAGGTTCTGCAGGGACGTCGGTCCGCCGTCGGCCCAATGGACGATGTGGTGGGCCTCGGACATGCCGGGCGGTGCGCTGCAGGCGATGCAGCCTTTGTCGCGGGCGTTGAGGGCGTGGCGGATGGCGCGGGTGACGAAGCGGTGTTCGGCGCCTACATCGAGGGGTTCGGAGTTCGAGCCGAGGACCAGGGGGATGATTCCGGCGTCGCAGGCGAGCCGTCGTACGACCGCGGCAGAGAGGGGGTCGCCATGGACCAGGTCGCCGCGACCGGAGGTGTCGGTGGCGCCCTTGAGGTCTTCCAGGTCGATGGTGACGGTGATGTGCGGCTTGATCTCGCCGTGGCTGGGTGCCGCGGATCCGGTGCCGGCCGCGGTGGTGAGAACGGCGGTGAGGGCGTCGGCCTGACGCTTGCTGCGCGGACGCGGGTCGCGTTCGCCGTCGGGGGTCTTGTGCGGTTTGGCGCCGGCGAAGATCAGAGTCTGGAAGAGTTCGGCGTTCTCGTCGGCAAGGTAGCCACCGAAGGTGACGCCGCGATCGGCCGGCTTGATCCACAGTGCCTCGCGGGACGACGCTTCGTCCTCGTCGCCACGAGGTTCCGGGCCGTCGGTGTCGAGCCGTTCGCGCATCTCCTTGCCGAGAGTGCGCAAGTCGGCGGGCGGGAGCAGGCCGGCTGCCTCGACCATTGCCTCCTCGGCGACACGGACGTCCTCGACCGGCACACCGGCCGACGTCGGCACCTTCTCGAGTGCGGAGACGATCGCGTCTGCCTGTCGCAGGTTCATCGTTGTCCGGTCGCTCTCGGAACCGGGCGGTCGACCGGTGCCGAGGGCCGCGTTCACGGCCGGGTACTTGTGCAGGGCACGAGCCAGGCGGAGGTCTCGGCGTACGTCGGCGGCGTCCAGGCGGTAGCGGACCGCGAGTAGTTGCACCGTGTCGCGAGCACCGACCTCCTGGGCATAGCCGTCGGCGTCGAGCCCGGCTGACAGGTGGAGGCAGCGCACCTGGAGGCGCGCGATCTCGGCGTGCGCCTCATCGAGAGCCGACAGCTTCTCGCTGCCGCTCATCGACCAAACGGGTCGCTCGTCCAGGATCGCCATACCCAAGACCCTAGACACCCTCACGGACAGTTTTCGACCCGCAAAGCCCTTATCTACAAGGGATCCCGCTATTGGCAACTTCCTGTCAACTTATCCACAGGCGAACCGCGCATGCTCAGCGCCCTCCTAGCTGCTGGCGTGCACGATGTGGGCGTCTGGGCCGGGGAAGAACAGCGACTCGGTGTCGGTGTCGGTCCAGTGCACGAGGTACGGCGGAGCGCCGTTCGGGTCGTGGACCTCGACGATCTGCCCCTCGCGCCGGTGCGCCGACAGGTGGCTGCTCTCCACGACGACATGGTCTCCTGCTGCAGCTTTCACCACACCCACCTCCTCCACCCCAGCTTGGTACCACCACGCGACGGGCACCACCCCTCACCGGGTTTCGGTCAGTTCGGGAGGGTGACGGTGGCTGTGGTGCCGCCGGTGGTCGAGGGGGTCAGGGTGATGGTGCCGTTGTGGGCGCTGGTGATTTCGCGTGCGATCGACAGGCCTAGGCCGGAGCCGCCGCTGGCGCGGGAGCGGCTGGTGTCCAGGCGGACGAAGCGTTCGAAGACGCGTTGGCGGTCCTGTTCGGGGATTCCGTCGCCGTCGTCCGACACCGTGATGATCGCGGATCCGTTCTGCTCGGCCGTGGACAGGTGGACCGTGGTGTGTGCGGCGCGGGCGGCGTTGTCGACGAGGTTCCGCAGTACCTGACTCAAGCGGGCCGGATCGCCGACGATCCGCACCGGATGTACGTCGCCTGTCACGGTCAGTTCAGGCGCCGAACTCCGCAGCCGCTGGATCTCGGCCGCGACGAGGTCGTCGAGATCCACGTCGATCTGCCGCATCCGGATCCCGGTGTCGTCTGCTTTCGCCAGGAGCAGGAGGTTCTCGACCAGCTGACGCATCCGCTCGGTCTCGGTCCCCATGACCTGATGCAGCTCTTTCCACGCCTGCCCGGTCGTGTCCGCCTCGATGACCTCCAGCGCCGCCGTCAGCGTGGCCAGCGGCGACCGCAGTTCGTGGCTCGCGTCCGCGACGAACGCCCGCTGTGTCGCCTGCCCGGTCTCCAGCCGGTCGAGCATCTCGTTCATCGTGACCGCGAGCCGCGCGATCTCGTCCCGGGTCTGCGGCACCGGCACCCGCTCGGTCAGGTCCCGGGTCCCGATGCGCTGCACCCGGCCGCGGATCCGTTCCACCGGACGCAGCGCTTGCCCGACCATCAGCCATCCGGCAACGCCGACCACGATCAGCAACGCCGGAAATCCGATGGCCACGTACTTCGCCACGGTCGCGACCGTCTGCCGCTGGGTCTCCACGGACGACGCGACCACCACTGTGAACGTGCGACCGCCGTACGCCGCTCCCCGCGCGACGATCAGGTACGAGTGGTCGTCGTCGATCAACGGCATCCCGCCGACCTGGGCCCGGAGCAGCGCGTCAGCGGGTGGACGGAGATCGGTCAGTGGGGTGGTGTCGACCCGGGTCGAGGATGCCGCGACGACCCCGCCGGACGGGTCGAGCACCTGGATCAGCTGGCCCGTGCGCGTGGTCTCGGCGAGGTCCTGGGTGAGTCCCGCCGTACCCTTCGCGCTGACCTGCCGAGCCACGTCGCCGACGCGACCTTCAGCGGCGTCGGAGACCTCGGTGATCAGGGCGCGCTGCAGGAGCAGCAGCAGCGCGGCCGCGCCGATCATCATCGCGACGGCGACCACGATCACCGCCGCTGCGGTCGAGCGGCTCCGCACACTGGCCTGCCGCAGACCGCCGGCGGTCCGGTGCCACCCGTCGACGCGACGTCGTACCACCGTGCTCACATACCTAGTCTCGCTCAGCCGCCTTCGGGGTTGAGTCGGTAGCCCATCCCGCGGATGGTTTCGATGGCATGCCGGGCGAACGGGGTGTCGATCTTCTTCCGCAGGTACCGGACGTAGACCTCGACGACGTTCGGGTCGCCGTCGAAGGCCGGATCCCAGACCCCGGCCAGGATCTCGGCCTTGCTGACGGTGTCCCCGCGGTGCCGCATCAGGAACTCCAGGAGCCCGTACTCGCGGGGCGTGAGGGTGATCTCCCGCCCGTTGCGCTCCACCCGCCGCCGGGCCACGTCGAGCGTCAGGTCGCCGGCCGTCAGCACCACCGGGCGCTCCGGCCCGCCGCGCCGGATCAGCGCCCGCAGCCGGGCGACCAGGACCAGGAAGCTGAACGGCTTGGTCAGGTAGTCGTCCGCGCCGAGATCGAACGCGTCGGTCTGGTCGTACTCGCCGTCCTTCGCGGTCAGCATCAGCACCGGCGTCCAGATCCCGCGCGCCCGGAGCAGCTCGAGCACCCGGTACCCGTTCAGTTTCGGCAGCATGATGTCCAGCACGATCACGTCGTAGCTGTGCTCGGTCGCGGCCCACACCGCGTTCTCGCCGTCGTGGACCAGCTCCACCACGAACCCGGCGTCGGTCAGCCCACGGTGCACCGTGTCGGCCAGCCGCAGTTCGTCCTCGACCATCAGCACTCGCATTCTCACAGTCTCACTGCAAACCGCTGAGAATCCGCTGAGAGGACGCAACTTGACGCCGTGAAGTTGGGGTCCCTACGGTTGTCGAAGCGCTTCGACAATCCCGCCGAGAGAGGCCGTCCACGATGAAGTTCACCGATGGGTACTGGCAGTTGCGGGCGGGGCTCACCCGGTTACGGCCGGCCGAGGTCGAGAGCGTGCAGGCGGGGGACCGGGACCTGACCGTGTTCGCGCCGGTCAAGCGGATCGAGCGGCGCGGTGACACGCTCAACCAGCCGATGTTCACGGTGACGTTCTCCTCGCCCGCCCGCGGTGTGATCGGCGTCCGGATCGCGCACCATCTCGGCGCGTTGCCCGCGCGGCCGTCGTACCGGCTGAACACCGACGACGAGCATCCGGTGAAGGTCGACGTCGGCGCGACCGAGGCGCGGCTGACCTCCGGCGAGCTGAGCGTGGTCCTCGCGCTCGACGGGCCGTGGGACGTGCGTTTCGAGCAGGACGGGAAGCCCCTGACGAACTCGGGGGAGTGCAGCGTCGGCCTGATCACCGATGCCGACGGCAAGCATTACGTGCACGAGCAGCTGGCGCTGGGGGTCGGCGAGACGATCTACGGGCTCGGTGAGCGGTTCGGCGCGTTCGTCAAGAACGGTCAGGTCGTCGACAGCTGGAACGCCGACGGCGGTACGTCGAGCGAGCAGGCGTACAAGAATGTCCCGTTCTTTCTGAGCAGCAAGGGGTACGGCGTACTCGTCGACAGCCCCGCCCGCGTGTCCTTCGAGGTCGGCTCGGAGGTCACGTCCCGCAACCAGTTCAGCGTCGAAGGAGAAGAGCTCGGGTACTACGTCTTCGCCGGTCCGGCGCCCAAGGACGTACTGCGCCGCTACACCGCGCTCACCGGACGACCCGCCCGCGTGCCCGCCTGGTCGATGGGGCTGTGGCTGTCGACCTCGTTCACCACGGACTACACCGAGGAGACCACGAGCGCGTTCGTCGACGGGATGGCGTCGCGGGACCTGCCACTGAGCGTGTTCCATTTCGACTGTTTCTGGATGCGGCAGTTCCACTGGTGCGACTTCGTCTGGGACCCGATCGCGTTCCCCGATCCGGCCGGGATGGTGCGCCGCCTCAAGGATCGCGGTCTGCGGGTCAGCCTGTGGATCAACCCGTACATCGCGCAGCGCTCGGTGCTGTTCGAGGAGGGCCGCCGGCTCGGGTACCTGCTGAAGCGTCCGGACGGATCGGTCTGGCAGTGGGACCTGTGGCAGGCCGGGATGGCGATCGTCGACTTCACCAACCCGGACGCGACCGAGTGGTTCCGTTCGAAGCTGCAGGCCCTGATCGACATCGGCGTCGACTGCTTCAAGACCGACTTCGGCGAACGCATCCCGACCGACGTCGTCTGGTACGACGGCTCCGACCCGGAGCGGATGCACAACTACTACGCGCAGCTCTACAACGCGGCCGTATTCGGGCTGCTGGAGGAGAACCGGGGCGCAGGTGACGTGGTGTTGTTCGCGCGCTCGGCCACCGTCGGCGGGCAGCAGTTCCCGGTGCACTGGGGCGGCGACTGCGAGTCGACGTTCGAGGCGATGGCGGAATCGCTGCGCGGCGGGCTGTCGCTGGCCTCGTCGGGATTCGGCTACTGGAGTCACGACATCGGCGGGTTCGAGGGCACGCCGGATCCCGCGATCTTCAAGCGGTGGGTCGCGTTCGGGCTGCTCTCGTCGCATTCCCGGCTGCACGGCTCGTCGTCGTACCGGGTGCCGTGGGCGTTCGACGAGGAGGCGGTCGACGTACTGCGGAAGTTCACCAAGCTAAAGCTGTCGTTGATGCCGTACCTGGTCGCGGCCGCCGAAGAGGCGCATCGCGACGGGGTGCCGATGATGCGGCCGCAGGTGCTGGAGTTCCCGGACGATCCCGCGGTCGCCTATCTGGACCGCCAGTACCTGCTGGGACCGGATCTGCTCGTCGCGCCGGTGATGAGCTTCGACGGCGAGGTCTCGTTCTACCTGCCACGGGGGCGCTGGACGTCGCTGCTGACCGGTGAGGTGCTGACCGGCCCGGCGTGGGTGCAGCAGACGCACGGGTTCGACTCCCTGCCGCTTTACGTGCGGGAAGGCGCGGTGATCCCGATCGGTGCCGTCGACGACCGGCCCGAGTACGACTGGGCAGACGGCGTGGAACTGCGCTGGTTCGAGCCGTCCGACGGACAGGTCACGACAGTCGCGCTCGGAGATGTCGTGTTCGAGCTGACGCACCGGGCCGGCGAGGTCGAGTCCCGCGTGGTCGAGGGCACCTGCGAGCGCTACACCGTCAAGCTCTCCAGCACCACGTCTGCTGCCGAGAACACGATGTAGAGAGTGTGTGTCAGCTCGACAGGACGTATATGTCCACTGCCCAGTGGCTGGGCTGGATTCCCCGCGTGCGCGGGGGTGCGGTCGCCGCCAGTGGACGTATACGTCCTGTCGAGCTGCACGTTCCCCGCGATCGAGGTGAGGGTGTCCGTGGGCGGCACCTGCAGCGTGCTGACCAGTTCACCGTGGATCGGGTCGTCCAGGCGGAGGTCGATGGTGGCGGGTTCTGTGCCGTGGTTGGCGGCCTGGACCTGGTACGTCGTCGGTTCGAGCAGGATGTCGTCGAAGGCCAACCAGGCTTGGGGTTCCAGCGAGCGGACCGCGTCGCCGCGGTCGCGTGATGCGGTCGTCATCGCGATGGCGCAGTACTCGTCGAAGCTGGTGGCGGCGAGGTGGGTGAGCGTTCGAGGCGGGATCCGCTCGCCCTGCACGTCGAGGGTCGCAGTCAGTCGGAGATCGGTGCTGGACCGGCCGATCATGATGCTGTGCCGCGCGGTCTCGACGCAGCGCCGGTCCCGCGTCACGTCCCAGAAACCGAGATCCGCGGCCGCGACGGTCAGCTCGACCGCCACGGTCTCACCCGGCTCCAGCCCCACTCGCTGGAAGCCGCGCAGCTGGCGCAGCGGTTGCTTGACCCGCGAGCGCTGCTGCCGCGTGTACAGCTGAGCGATCTCCGTCCCCGGTCGATCACCGGTGTTCGCGACGGTGAACGTGACGCGGACCTCGCCGTCCGCCGCCGTGGACGGTGCGCTCAGCTGCAGGTCGCCGTACTCGAAGGTGGTGTAGCTGAGGCCGTGGCCGAAGGGGTAGAGCGGCGTGCCCCGGTAGTACAGGTACGTCGCGTCCGTCGCGATGATGTCGTAGTCGAGCAGACCGGGCAGGTCCGCGGCGGAGTGGTACCAGGTCTGCGTCAGCCGGCCCGCCGGGTCGTGGTCGCCGAAGAGTACGTCGGCCAGCGCGCGACCGTACTCCTGCCCGCCGTGCGCGGACCACAGGATCGCCGGGAGGTGCTGCTGCGCCCAGCTGATCGCGTACGGGTAGCTGCTGCTCAGGACCAGCACGGTCCGCGGGTTCGCAGCGTGCACCTGCCGGATCAGACGGTCCTGCGCGGGCGGCAGGTCCAGGGTCTCCCGGTCCTCGGTCTCGCGACCGTTCACCAGCGGGTGGTTGCCCGCGACAACGATCGTGACGTCGGCACGGGCGGCCAGCTCGGCGGCGGTCGCGGCGCCGTCGACCACCACGTCGAGCTCGAACGCGGTCCCCTCTTCGGCCAACCCGACAGCGCCGACCGGGCCGACCGCGCCGTGCTCGCTGGGTGGGTCGACTAGGAGGTAGTGGCCGGTGTGGAGGTGCTGGACGAGCACGGTGTTCGCCGACTGCACGAGTCTGAAGGTCTGCTTGACCTCCCAGCCGTTCGGGCCGGGCTGGTCCGCGACCAGTTCGCCGTCGTCGGTGACGGTCAGATGCCGGCCGTTCCGCACCGAACGCAACGCCCAGGCGTCACCGCCCCAGTCGAAGAGATCGAACTCGCCGACCTCGGTGCTGGTCCGCAGGACCGCGTCCGCGCCGACGCAGAGGTACGACGACGAGCCCGCGATCCGGAGCGTGATCCGGTCGACGCCCTCGCAGTACTCGACTTGGCCGAGTCGCTCCTTGATGCCGTCCAGCGCAGTGACCTGGTAGGGCAGGGTCCCGGCGTACCAATCCTCCGAGAGCGTGCCGGCGAGCGGGCCGACCACCGCGACGCGCGTCGATGCGTTGAGCGGCAGGACCTGGCCTTCGTGCTTGAGCAGCACGATCGCCTGGCGGGCCGCGTCCTGGGCGAGTCGGCGGTGGGTCGGGCAGTTGACCAGCTCGGGTTCGAGCGCCCGGTACGGGTCGAGTTCGGGCGGGTCGAATTCACCCAGCCGGAACCGGATCGCGAGCGCTCGCCGTACGGCGGTGTCGACATCCGCAGCCGTGATCAGCCCGCGGTCCAGCGCCGCCGTCAACGCCTCGATGGTCGCGGTCGCGTCGACGTCGTCCTGCGTGAAACTGTCCACGCCCGCCTTGAGCGCGGCGGCGTACCCGGTCGGTCCGTCGGGCAGGTACTGCTGCAGGCCGAACAGGTTGGCCGGTGCGTAGGCGTCGCTGACCACGAGTAGTTCGTCGCTCGTCCACGTGCGGAGGAGGTCGTTGATCAGCGGGCTGAGGTGGGCGGGCCGTCCGTTCACCAGGTTGTACGACGGCATCACCGCGACCGCTGCGCCTGCTTCGATCGGCGCGCGGAACGCCGGCAGTTCGTAGTCGTGCAGGACCCGCGGCGGCAGATTGCTCGAGGTCGTGCAGCGGTCGGTCTCGTTGTTGTAGGCAAGGAAATGCTTCAGCGTCGGAGCGGTCTTCAGGTACGTCGGGTCGTCGCCGGCCAGACCGTGTCCGTACGCGGTCGCGATCACCCCGGTCAGCCAGGGATCCTCGGCGTACCCCTCCTCGTTGCGGCCCCAGCGCGGGTCGCGCAACGGGTTCACGACCGGCGCCCAGACGTTCAGGCCGACGCCCGCCGGGTCCTTCCGGTGGAACACGCGAACCTCGTCGCCTACGGCCGCACCGACCGCGCGCACCAGGTCGGGACTCCAGCTCGTGGCCAGGCCGATCGCCTGCGGGAACACGGTGGCCGGACCGTGCCAGGCGACACCGTGCAGCGCCTCGGTGCCGGTGCGGAACGCCTCCACGCCGAGCCGGGCGACGGGCGGCTGGTACTGGTGCAGGAACGCGACCTTCTCGTCCAGGGTGAGCCGGGCGACCAGGTCGTCGATCCGCTCGCCGGTCGGCCCGGCTGGGTCGCGAAACAGGTCGCGAATTGGGTCGCGAATTGGGTCGCGCGATGGGGCGCGGAACGGGGGAGGAGCTGGAGTACTCATCGGCGGTCGACTCCACGGGCTGGGTGCCGAGGTGCTGCGATCAACCGGGCGGAAGGTCATCGAAGCGCTTCGACAATCGGGCGTGAACAGAGGGTTGCATCCCGGGCGCTGACGGTCAAGACCTCGCTGGGAGGCGACCTCGGGTGAGCGGGGTGAGGGCGTGGGCGGTGGCGCCCAGGGGTGTGGCGGTGTGCGGGAAGGTGGACGCGGCGACGGTGCAGCCGCCGGCGTCGGGGGCGATCGTGGCCTCCCGGAGCGCCTTGTCGATCGCCGGGACGAGGTGGTCGGCGAGCAGTGCGTAGGCGCCGCCGAGCAGTACGACCTCGGGATTGAGGATGTTGACCAGCGCCGCGATCCCGTGGCCGAGGTGGGTGCCGGCCTCGGTGAGCACCTTGGTGACGGCGGCGTCCTGTGCGTCGGCGCGCCGGATCAGCGTCTCGAGCTGGTGCTGCGGATCGTCGTCGATGCTGCCGTCGACCTGCTCCAGGATCGCCGGCAGGCTGGCGAGCGCCTCGAGACATCCGCGGCGTCCGCAGCCACACAGCGGTCCGTCCGGGACCAGGCGCAGGTGCCCGATCTCGCCGACGTACCCGAGATGTCCCGCGAGCGGCCGGCCGTCGGCGATGATGCCCGCGCCGACCCCCGTGTCGCCGGTGAGCTGGATGAGGTTCGCCGTACCGGCGTGGGGGCCGTACAGATGCTCGGCCAGCACGCCCAGCGACGCGTCGTTGTCGACCGTCACCGGGATGTCGGGCCGTCCGAGCGCGGCCGCGAGCTCGGCCCGCAGCGGTACGTCGCGCCAGCCGAGTCCGGCGGCGAGTACGACGGCACCGTCGCGATTGACCAGACCGGGTACGCCGACCGTGATGCCGAGGACCTGGCGGCCGGAGGTCTGCACTGTCGTGATCGCGCGGCGGGCCAGCGCGACTACGGCGGCGATGGTCTTCGCCGGGCCGGCGTCGACGCCCGGTCCGGCGCGGTGCCAGCGCAGGATCTGCTCACCGGCCGCGTCGCAGGCGAGCGCGGTCAGGCCGCGCGCGCCGACCTCGAGCCCGATCGTCGCGTACGCCGAACCGTCGAGCACGAGCAGCGTCGCCGGGCGGCCGACGTGGTTCTGGGTCTGCTGCGTCTCGCGGACCAGGCGGCGCTCGAGCAGGTCGCCGACGATGCTCGTCACGGTCGCCTTGTTCAGCCCGGTCCCGGCCGCGATCGCGGCCCGCGAGCACGGGGCCTCCCGGCGCAGGTAGCCCAGCACCGCCGCCAGGTTGGTGGCGCGGATGTCGGTGTGGTCCGCGGTCTGTGTGCTCAAGGTCCATCCCGTCGAAAGCTGTGCCGTCGAGTTTGTTCTGGGTCAGTTCTACACCTTGTCGCGCTGTCGGGTCTGCGTTAATTTGTTTGGCTACTAGCCCAACTAAGTCTAGGGGATGCGACGTGACCGGACCAGTGATCGGCGGCACCAGCCGCCGCACCTTCATCTCCCTGCTCGGCGTCGGCGCGGCGGCGGCCGCGGGTGGGGGGACGCTGACCGGATGTTCGAACGGCGGTTCGGGGTCCAGTACGACGGGCCGCGCCGAGACCGAGGACAAGCTGTCCGGCCTGCTGCCGAAGTACGTCCCGTACGAGTCGGTCAAGCCGGACCTGCCGGGCGAGAACGGCGCCTCGCCCGGCTTCTCGCACTACCCGGCCGAGCTGAAGCGGGCGGTGCCGGACAAGATGGTGCCGAGCGGCAAGGAAGTGTCGGCGATGACGCCGCTGTGGAGCCCGGCCCCGCCCGGACTCGGCAACAACTCGTACTACGACGCGAACAACGAGCGGATCGGCGCGCCGATCAGGTTCAACATCCTGAACGGCAACGACTACGGCGACAAGCTCGGCCCGATCCTTGCGGCCGGCAACGTTCCGGAGCTGCTCTGCATCCCGGGCTGGAACATCTCCAGCCTGACCCGGTTCGGCCAGGCCGCGGACAAGCTGTTCGAGGACCTCACGCCGCACCTGGCCGGCGACAAGGTGTCGGCGTACCCGATGCTGGCCAACCTGCCGACCCGCGCCTGGGCGTACGGCGTCTGGAACTCGCAACTGAAGGCGGTGCCGTTCCCGTCGGACGGGTTCCCGTGGGCGCTGTTCTACCGCAAGGACCTGTTCGACCAGTTCGGGGCGCAGCCGCCGAAGAACGCCGACGAGGTGCTGGCGCTGGGCAAGCAACTGACCGACGCGAAGGCGGGCCGCTGGGCGTTCGGATCGGTCGCCGACGAGATGGCCCGGATGTTCGGCGTACCGGGCGGGTGGATCAAGGACGCCGGCGGAAAGCTGGTGAACAAGATCGAGACGCCGGAGTTCGAGGAGTCGGTGGCGTTCGTCCGCCGGCTGTTCCAGTCGGGGTACGTGCATCCCGAGGTGGTCGCGAACGCCGGCGCGGACGAGAACGCGCTGTTCGAGGGCGGCAAGTTCCTCGTCCGGCAGAACGGGCTGGGCGGCTGGCACGAGGCGCTGCAGCGACAGCAGACCGTCAATCCGAAGTTCGATCCGCAACCGGTGATGCCGTTCGCTCACGACGGCGGTACGCCGATCACGTGGGGCGGCGACCCGGCCGGAATCTTCACCTTCGTGAAGAAGGGGCTCGGCGAGGAGCGGGTGAAGGAGCTGCTCGGCGTCCTGAACTACACGTCGGCGCCGTTCGGGACCGAGGAGTATCAGCTCTACACCTACGGGGTCGAGGGCAAGCACTACACCAAGCAGCCGTCCGGCGCACCGAAGCTCACCGCGCTCGGACAGAAGGAGGTCTCGCAGACGTACGTGTTCCTGGGCGGCCGTCCGACGGCGATCACCGAGAGCGAGTACCCGGGGTATGTCGAGTCGATGAGTGCCTGGCAGAACGCGGCGGCCAAGGTGCGGGAGAAGAACCTGTTCGACGGGATCCGGGTCGAGCAGCCGGCCAAGATGGCGGCGCTGAACCAGCCGTTCGACGATGCCCTCCAGGACATCTACCGCGGTCGCAAGCCGGTCAGCGAGCTGAAGACCGCCGTCAAGCAATGGCAGGACAACGGCGGCAACGAAGGCCGCGACTTCTACGCGAAGGTCCTCAGTGACAACGGTCGGTAGGCGCCCGTCGAGAGGCGACTTTGTGCACCGGGTCCGTACGTCCGGCCGCCGGGCGTACGGATCCCGTGCACAAAGTCGGGCCGGCGGGATGACGTTCCGGCATCGGTTCCGGCGGGACTGGCCGTTGCTGGTGATGGTGCTGCCGGTGGTGGTTCTGCTGGGCGTGTTCCACTACTTCCCGACGCTCGGGAACGTGATCGCCTTCCAGGACTACTCGCCGTACGCCGGGATTCGCGGGAGCGACTTCATCGGGTTCGGGAACTTCCAGCGGATGTTCGGCGAACCCGCCTTCTGGAGGGCGGTCGCGAACACCGTCTCGATCACGGCGGTCCAGCTCGCGTTCTTCTTCCCGATCCCGATCGCTCTGGCGCTGCTGCTGAACAGCGTCCTGTCGTCCAAGCTCCGCAACCTCATCCAGGGCGTCGTCTACCTGCCGCACTTCTTCTCCTGGGTCCTGGTCGTGTCCCTGTTCCAGCAGATGATCGGCGGCGCCGGCCTGCTGGCCCAGACCCTGCGCGACCACGGCCACCAGGCGATCGACCTGATGACGAAACCGGACACCTTCATCCTGCTCGTCACCGCGCAGGCCGTCTGGAAGGACGCCGGCTGGGGCATGATCGTGTTCCTCGCCGCGCTGTCGACCATCAACCCGGCGCTCTACGAGGCCGCCGCGGCCGACGGCGCGAACCGCTGGCGCCGGCTCTGGCACATCACGCTGCCCGGTCTGCGTCCGGTGATCATCCTGCTGTTGATCCTGCGGCTCGGCGACGCGCTGACGGTCGGTTTCGAGCAGTTCATCCTGCAACGCAGCGCCGTCGGCGGCGGCGCTGCCGAGGTACTCGATACCTACGTCTACTACCAGGGCCTGCTCGTCGGCGACTTCGGCTACGGTGCCGCCGCCGGCCTCTTCAAGGGCGTCGTCGGCCTCGTCCTCGTCCTGGTGGCCAACCGATTCGCGCACCTGGTGGGCGAGCAGGGGGTGTATTCGAAGTCATGAGCGCACGAGCTGTCTGGGAGGAAGAGCCGACCGCGGTCGGGCGGTTCGGGAAGCCGGTGGTGCTGGCGTTGATCGCGCTGGCGGTCGCGTTCCCGTTGTACGTCGTGGTGGTGACGAGCCTGTCCACGACCGAGGCGGTGACCCGGGCCGGCGGGCTGGTCGTCGTACCGCGGGAGCTGACCGTGGCGGCGTACGTGCAGTTGCTGTCCGGTGGCGTGGTGACTCGCGCGCTCCTGATCAGCGTCGTGATCACGGTGGTCGGTACGGCGTTCAGCCTCGGGATCACCGTGCTCGCGGCGTACGGGTTGTCGCGGCCGGGATCGTTGTTCCACCGGCCGCTGCTGTTCGTCGTCCTGCTGACGTTCCTGTTCGGGCCGGGCATCATCCCGAGCTATCTCGTGGTCAACGCGCTCGGGCTGATCGATCACTACGCGTCGCTGATCCTGCCGGCGGCGATCTCGGCGTTCAACCTGATCGTGATGCGGTCGTTCTTCATGGGCATCCCGAGCGAGCTGATCGACAGCGCACGCATCGACGGCGCCGGCGAGTTCGCCGTACTGCGCCGGATCGTGCTGCCGTTGTCGAAGGCCGTGGTCGCGGTCGTCGGGCTGTTCTACGCGGTCGGTTACTGGAACGCGTTCTTCAACGCCCTGCTCTACATCAACGACAACGCCAAGTGGCCGCTGCAGATGGTGCTGCGAACCTACATCGTGCAGCAGCAGGCGCTCCCGACCGGCGCCGGCGGTGTGGCGTCCGGCGTCGGCCTGGGCCTGTCACCGGCGCCCGGTCTGGCGATCAAGATGGCGATCGTGGTGATCGCGATCGTGCCGGTCCTGCTGGTCTACCCGTTCATCCAGCGGCACTTCCAGAAGGGCGTCATCATCGGCGCAGTGAAAGGCTAGGTGCATGAGTTTCTGGTACGGCGGCGACTACAACCCCGAGCAGTGGGATCCAGCGGTGTGGAAGGAGGATGTCGACCTGATGCGTCAGGCCGGCGTCAACCTGGTCACCGTCGGCGTCTTCTCGTGGTCGAGCCTCGAACCGGCGCCGGGACGGTACGAGTTCGGTTGGCTCGACCGGGTGCTGGACCTGCTTCACGAGGGCGGGGTGAGCGTGGATCTGGCCACTCCGACCGCGTCGCCGCCACCGTGGTTCAGCCGGCTGCACCCGGAGGCGTTACCGGTGACCGCTGACGGCGTACGGCTCACTCACGGCAGCCGCGACACGTACTGCGTCTGCGCACCGGCGTACCGGGATGCGGCGCGCGGGATCGCGCAGGCGCTGGCCGAGCGGTACCACGAGCACCCGGCGCTTGCGATGTGGCATGTGCACAACGAGTACGGGACGACGTGCTACTGCTCGCTCGCGGCGGGACGCTTCCGCGAGTGGCTGCGGGAGCGGTACGGGTCGCTCGACCGGTTGAACGAGGCGTGGACGACGGCGTTCTGGAGTCAGGGGTACGCCGAGTGGGCGGACATCGAGCCGCCGCGTAAGACGCAGTACCTGGTGAATCCGACGCAGTACCTGGACTATCGCCGGTTCTGGTCCGACGAGTTGCTCGCTGCGTATCTCGAGCAGAAGACCGTGCTGCGCTCGTTCTCCGACGCGCCGGTGACGACGAACTTCGTGTTCGGTGGTTGGGTGCCGGTGAACCACGCGCGGTGGGCGGCCGAGGTCGATATCGTTGCCATCGACCACTATCCGGATCAGGCCGGGATCGGTGCGGAGGAGCAGACCGCGTTCGGCGCGGATCTGGCGCGGGCGTGGGCGGGCGGGAAGCCGTGGCTCTTGATGGAGCAGGCTGCCGGTGGGGTGAACGACGGTCGGCGCCTGCACACGAAGGAGCCGGGGCGGATGGCGCGGCACAGTTTGTCGCATGTTGCACGTGGTTCTCGGGGTGCGCTGTTCTTCCAGTGGCGGGCGTCGCGGGGTGGGGCGGAGATGTACCACTCTGGGATGGTGCCGCATGCCGGCGCGGACAGCCGGATGTTCCGGGAGGTTGTGGAGCTCGGCGCGGTGCTGCCGCGGTTGGCTGAGGTTGCCGAGAGCAACGTTGTTGCCGAGGTCGCGATCGTGTGGGACGTCGAGTGCTGGTGGGCGATGCAGGGGACGCATCTGCCGTCGTCGTCTCTGGACTATCTCGGTGCTGTCCGGTCTGCGCATCGGCACTTCTGGCACGCGGGGGTGACGGTGGACTTCGCGGCGCCGGAGGCCTCGTTGTCGTCGTACCGGGTTGTGGTGGTGCCTTCGCTCTATCTCGTTTCTGATGCGGTGGCCGCGAACCTTGCTCGGTACGTCGAGGGTGGCGGGCAGTTGGTGGTCGGATACTTCAGCGGGATCGTGGATCCGGACGTGCGGGTTCGACTCGGCGGGTATCCGGGGGCGTTCGCGGAGCTGCTCGGGGTGCGGGTCGAGGAGTTCCACCCGGTGCAGGACGAGGTCGCGCTGGCTTCCGGCGGGCGCGGAGGGATCTGGAGCGAGGACGTCCACGCGGTGTCGGCCGAGGTCGTCGACCGGTACGCCGGGGGTGTGCTCGACGGCAAGCCCGCAATCACCCTCCGCCGCGGCGCCGGCACCGCCTGGTACGTCTCCACCGAACTCGACGACGAGACCGCAGCAGCCTTCGTGTCACGCCTCCTCAACGCCGAAGAACCGCCCGCGGGCCGAGGTGGGGACGGGGTGCTGGAGACCGTGCATCGGCGGGATGGCGAGACCACCTGGATCTTCTTCATCAACCACGGTGACGCCGACGTCGGCGTACCAGCGGTTGGTACAGAGTTGGTGACCGGTAGGTCGGTGGATGGAGAGCTCGTGGTGCCCGCCGGAGCTTATGCGGTGGTGCGGTCGGTGTGAGATGTGCTGCTGCCGCGCGCCGTGAGTGCGGGCGGCAGCAGCGTCAGTTCGGGGACGACGCCACCCTCGAGCTTGCTGATCAGCGACTCGACTGCCTGCTCGCCGATCCGTTCGGCGGGGATGGTGACCGACGACAGTTGCGGGACCTGGCGTTCGGCGACGTCGTCGGCGCAGATCGCGACCAGTGACATGTCCTCGGGCACCCGGCGGCCGAGCCGGCGCAGTACGTCGAGGAGCGGGCCGATGATCGGCTCGTTCTGGACCACCAGCCCGGTGATGTCCGGATGCTCGTTCAGCAACTGCTCGACCGTGTGCAGGATCGCATCGAACGTGTGCTCGCAGGGCGTCTCGACCCCGAGCACCCCACGCCGCGCGGCCGCCTCGGCGAACCCGGTGAGAGTGCGCTGCGCGAACCCGGTCTGCCGCTCGTACACGGCCGACGGCGTACCGAGAAGAGCGAGCGATCGATGCCCGAGGTCGGCGAGGTGATCGACGCACTGCGCGCCCGCGGCAACGAAATCGAGGTCGACACAGGTCAACCCGTCGGAATCCTCCGGGTACCCGATCAGCACCGACGGCATCGGCAGCTCCCGCAACATCGGGACCCGCTCGTCGTGCAGTTCGACGTCCATCACCACGAGCGCGTCGACCAACGAGCTCTGCGCGACCCGCTCCAGGCCCTCGGGGCCCTCGTCAGCGGTCAGCAGCAGTACGTCGTGATCGAACCGGCGGGCCGTGGTGACGATCGAGGCCGCGAACTGCATCATCACCGGCACGTGCATGCCGGTGCGCAGCGGGATCACCAGGGCCAGCACGTTGGACCGCTGACTGGCCAGCGCGCGGGCGCTCGCGTTCGGCCGGTAGCCGAGGGCGCGGACGCTGCGCTGCACCCGATCGCGGGTGTCGGACGAGATCGTCCGCTTCCCGCTCAGCACGTAGGACACCGTGCTGGTCGCCACCCCGGCATGCCGGGCGACGTCCGCGATCGTGACCATGGTGCTTCCCCTCTTCTGTCGGCACCCCAGTTCTACCCCAGTCGAAGCGCTTCGACACGCCCAACGCCCCGGTTCCATTCCCGGCGGGGCGGGTTACTCGTGGTCCAGCCGGCGTGGTGCCGGTGGTCAGACCTTGGACGGCTCCTCCCGTGCGGCCTCAACGTGTGATCCGCGACGTGGGCGGCTCAGCGTGATGCCGCCGAGGACGAGCGCCAGCCCGAGGAACTGCCGCAGGGTGAGCACCTCGCGCGACACCAGGACTCCGAGCAGTACGCCGGTCACCGGGTTGAGGAGGCCGATCAGCCCGACGGTGGCGGCGGGGAGCCTGCTGAGGCCCGCGAACCAAGCCGTGAATGCGAGTGCGGTCGCGACGAGTCCGACGTACGCGAAACCTGCGACGGCGGGTCCGTCGAGTCGTGGCGGGGCGCCTTCGACGACGATGGCGAACGGGATCAGGACGATACCGCCAGCGATCAGCTGCCACGAGGTGGTCGCGAGCGGACCCTCGCCGGCCCGGCCCCATTTCTTGGCCAGGACGTAGCCGCACGAGGACATCGTCAGCGCGGCGGCCGACGCTGCCACGCCGCGCAGGTCGACCGCGGTCGATCCGGCGCCGAGGAGCAGTACGACGCCGGCGATCCCGGCGGTCGCGCCGATCAGGACCTGAGCGGTCGGGCGTTCGGCGAGCAGGCCCCAGGCGAAGAGCGCCATGATGAACGGCGCCGCGGACATGATCGTCGACGCGAGGCTGACCGGGAGCAGTTGGGACGCGAGGTAGATCAGTGCGAAGAACGCGCCCATGTTGCAGATCCCGAGCAGCAGCGATCGCCACCACCAGACGCCGCGGGGGAGGCGGCGGGCGAGCGCGAGCAGGAGAAGCCCCGCGGGCAGCGCGCGGAACACCGCGCCGTACAAGGGATGTCCGGCCGGCAGGTACTCGTGGGTGACGAAGTAGTTCGTGCCCCAGGCGATCGGCGCGATCGCGGTGACGAGGCTCCAACGGACGGTATCTTCCATGGAAGAGACTATATCTTCCCGGGAAGATATAGTGGAGCCCGTGGACCACGTAGCGAGAATCCAGGCGGAGTGGAAGGTCGAGCGACCGGACGTCGACACCGCTCCGCAGGGCGTGATCGGGCGGCTGCACCGGATCGCGAACCAGCTCACCGGTGAGTTGACGCTGCTGTACGCGCAGTACGGGCTGACCGAGGGGGAGTTCGACGTCCTCGCGGCGCTGCGGCGTGCGGGAGCGCCGTACGAGAGGGCTCCAGGGGAGATCGCACTGCACACGATGGTGACCACGGGTGCGGTGACCAAGCGGGTCGACCGGCTCGAGGAGGCCGGCCTGGTCCATCGCCGCCGCAGCGACGCCGACGGCCGCGGCCGGGTGGTCCGCCTGACCCCAGCCGGCCGCAGGCTGATCGACAAGGCGTTCACCGCGCACATGGCCAACGAGCAACGCCTCCTCGAGGCCCTCACACCGGACGAGACCACTCAGCTGGAGAAGCTTCTCACCACCTGGCTGAGCCGCCTCGAACCACCTCACTGACACGCGCGCGGAGGCAGGTGCGCGGCGCGGTAGGGCCGGGTGGGTAACCTCTGGTGGTCGCCAGGGGTCCGATAGGAGATGATGCCCACCGTGACCGGACCACAACGCGAGCTCGCGCAGACGCCGTCGGAGGCTGATCCGGCCGTCGCCGGCCTGACCGTCGGGCTCGGTGGACCGTCGGGGAGGTTCGCCCGGCTCAGCTCGTCGTGGTGGACGCCGCTGCGGATCGCGCTTGCCGTGTGCACGATCACCTTCGGTCTCGGCGTACTGCAGAAGGCGCCGTGTATGGAGGCCGGCTGGGACCGGCAGAGCTGGCGGCCGTTCAAGGCGCTCTGCTACTCCGACATCGGGTTCCTGTACCAGGAGCGCGGTTTCGCGGAGGGCAACCGGCCGTTCCTCGACACCGGCAACTACCCGGTGCTGGAGTACCCGGTGCTGACCGGCGGCTTCATGGAGGTCGCGGCGCAGCTCACCTGGGTGATCACCGGCGACCCGAAGAAGGACCTGACGGTCGAGCAGAAGCGCGACACGGCCGGAGTGTTCTTCCTGGTCAACACCGTGCTGCTGTTCCTTTGCGCGTTGCTGATCGTCGGCCTCACGGTCGCGACCGCGCGCGGAGTCGCTACCCGCCCGGGCGCGGCGCGTGGGCAGCCGCTGGACGCTCTGTACGTCGCCGCGGCGCCGGCGCTCGCACTGACGTCGACGATCAACTGGGACCTGTTCGCGGTCGCGTTGACCGCCGGGGCGATGTTCGCGTGGTCGCGCGGGAAACCCATCTGGTTCGGCGTACTGCTCGGGCTCGGAACGGCGGCGAAGTTCTATCCGTTCCTGCTGCTCGGTCCGTTGCTGATCGTCTGCATCCGGGGACGGAAGCTGTGGCCGTGGGTCCAGGCGACGGTGGCGGCTGCGGTTGCGTGGGGTCTGGTGAACGCGCCGATCTATCTGTTGGCGAAGAACGAGTGGTTGTCGTTCTGGCAGTTCAACGACGAGCGGGAGAGCGACTACGGCTCGATCTGGTACGTCCTCAAGCTCGCCAAGCACGAGGTCGCGGACGTCAACCAGTTGAACATCGTGATCTTCGCCGGGTTGTGCCTGTCGATCGCGATCCTCGGGCTGATGGCGCCCCGGCCGCCCAGATTCGCGCAGCTCGCGTTCCTGGTGGTGGCGGCGTTCCTGCTGATCAACAAGGTCTACTCACCGCAGTACGTGCTGTGGCTGCTGCCGCTGGTGGCGCTGGCCCGGCCGCGGCTGCGTGACTGGCTGATCTGGCAGGCCTGCGAATGTTTCTACTGGATGCTGGTATGGATGCATCTGGCGCAGTTCCTGGCGCCAGGCGACCCGCAGGTCCCGGACCGGATCTACTGGCTCTCGGTGATCCTGCGGATGGCTGGCACGCTGTGGCTGATGCTGGTGGTCGCGCGCGACATCCTGCTCCCGGAGAACGACCCGGTACGTCACGGTGACCTCGTCGACGATCCCAGCGACGGCGTCAGATCCCGGGCCCGCGCCGACCTCGCAACCGCCTAGAGCTTCAGCGCCATCACCGCCATACAGCAGGGCGCTGAAAGTCTAGTAGGTTGATCATATTTCGAGACAAAGGCTGCGGGCGGTCGCGGGCGATCTACCGTCGGTGTCATGAGGCCGACGCTGACCGTGATGGTGGATCCCGCCGACCGCTGGATGAGCCGGGCCGCGTGTATCGGCCAGGCGCCGGTGTACGACGAGGACGCGTCCCAGTGGGAGCAGCGCAAGGCCCGTGAGCTGTGCCTGACCTCGTGCCCGGTGCTCGCCGAGTGCCGGGAGTGGGCGCGGCGGACGAAGTTCACCGGGACGGCCGCCGGCGAGACCCTGCTGTACGGGCGTCGCCGGGGCCATCCGGAGTCTGCTGCCAGTTAGACGCTGTTTAGATGCGCGAGGCGACCGCTTCCGCGAGCTTGGAGGCTGCTTCCGGGGACTGCGGCAGGAACAGGTACGGCTCGATGAGCTCGATCTCCATCAGCAGGAACCGGTCGTTGACCACGACTCCGTCGACCCGGGCGTACGTGGGCATCGGACCGGAGGCAGCCAGGGCGGCCAGTGCGCTTTCGAGTACGGCGGCAGGCGGGTCCGTCGGCTCCGTCTGGCCGCCGTACGACTCCTGGACGCGGTAGTCGCCGGCTGCGGGACGCTTGACTACCGCGTGGCTGAACTCGCCGTTGAAGAACAGCAGCGACCATTCGCCTGCGGACTGGATCTCCGGCACGAACGGCTGCACGACGTACACCACGTCCGGCAGTTCGCTGAGTGCCTGCTCGAGCTCGGGGGAGCCCGCGACGCCGCGGACCGTGTGCAGGGCGTTGCCGCCAACGGTCGGCTTGACGACGACCTGCTGACCGGACAGCCCGGCCACCACCTCGCGCAGTAACGCGCCCGCCGCGACCTGGGACGGGACGATCGCGACACCGCGCTCGCGCAGTTCGAGCAGGTACTGCTTGTCGCTGTTCCAGCGGACCTGGTCCGTGGAGTTCAGGACCGGTACGCCGGCCTTGTCGAGCTGGGCGAGCCACTCGGTGAATTCGGCGTACAGCCCGAAGTAGTCCCAGACGGTCCGCAGCAGGACCGCGTCGTACGCGGACCAGGCGACCGACGGGTCGGTCCAGACCTCGACCACCGGGTCGAGGCCTACGGCGCGGAGCGCGTCGAGGAGCGGGCGTTCGTCAGGGTGCAACTCAGCGTAGTCGGCCGAGGTTGCGAGAGCGATGCGTTTCGTCACGCTCGCCAGTGTTGGCGGGGAGAGGTGGTGCGGTCAAACCTGATCCCGCAACGAGTTGGTGACGGATCGTGAGGGCGGCGACAACGATGACAGCCGCGGTCAGGTGGATCAGGCCCTGGCGGGTGTCGTGGCCGAAGCTCGCGTAGGCGAGGTACGACGCGAGCGGTACGGCGATCCACTCGGGGCGGCTCGCCAGCGCCGCGAGGGCGATCAGCGGGAGGCCGTACCACGGGTACGTCGGGGTGGCGATCAGGAGCGCCGCGCCGTACAGCCAGCAGCAGGTGAGCGCGATCGGGTCGCGCCGGGCGCGGTGGAAGGCGAGTACGGCGAGGGCGAGCGCGAGGACCGCGGCGACGACCTGGCGGGCCTCAGGAGGCAGCAGGAGCGCGAGAATCGCGGATCGGGAGCTGCCGTCCTCGAAGCCTTCCTGGTTGAGATAACCGGGCAGGAAGCCGAGCACCAAGGTGCCGACGGCAAGGACGTGGGGGATGTAGGTGGCGGTGAAGGTGCTCAGGGCAACTAGCGGTCGGCGGCGGCGGAACGCGGGGAGGAGCAGTAGGGGCAGGAGCTTGACGCTGCCGGCCGCGCCGAGGAGGACGGCGGCGAGTTTCGGTCTGCGGGCGGTGGTGACGACGGCGGCCGTGATGAGGAGCGCCGCGAGGACGTCGACGTGGGCGGCGTTGCTCGCCTCGAGAGCGACAATCGGTGACCAACCCCACAGCGCGGCCCAGCGCGGGTTCTGTACGGCGAGTAGCCAGGTGAGTGCGATCGCGATCAATGCGGCTGCTATCTGCAGGCCGAGGGTGCCGGCCGACCAGGGGGTGAACAGGGCGACCACGGTGAAGTAGGCCTCGGCGACAGGTGGATAGATGGTTGGTACGCCGGGGCGGTTGATCCTCGTCCTGGCATCGTCGACCGGGAGTGTTGCTGGGTCGTCGGGGATGCCGGTTACGCCGGAGCGCTGATCTGGCGACAATCCCGGGAACAGTACGGGGTCCCGCAGCGGTGCCAGCGCGTCGTCGAGTGGCACATAGGCGTACGGCGAGTGGCCGGACAACTGCACGCGTCCGTCCCACACGTACCGGTAGGCGTCCGTGCTGGTGATCGGCGCCTGTGTGAGCCCCGGCACCTGACACAACCCCGCCACAACCACGACAACCCCAACACCCAACCCGCGCCCGAATCGCCACACCACGAGCCCGACCACAACGGTCCCCACGAGTAGCACCACATCCGCCCACCACTGCCACGCCGCCGCCCCAACCACCACCGCCGCCAAAGCCACCACAGCACCCCCAACCCAGAGCTGCTGACGACTTTGTGCACCGGATCCGTATGTGGAGCGCGAAGTCGCGCGGATCCGGTGCACAAAGTCGCCGATCCGGCCGGCGCTGCGAGGGGAGGGGCGGCGGTTCGGGCCGGCGCTGCGCGGGAGGCGGAGGTTCGGGCCGGAGTCGCGCGGGAGGCGAGGGGAGGGGTGGCGGATCCGGCCGGCGCTGCGCGGGAGGCTCCGGTTCGGGGTGGGGGGCGGGTCGGCCTGGTTCTTGTCGCGGGTCATGCGGTTCGGCGGAGGGTTAGGAAGGCTCGGTGGGGGGTGCGCCAGTCTTCGGTGGGGTGGAGGTGGGTGGTGCGGGCGTGGCGGATCAGGGCGCGGGTTCCTACTCTTGCCCAGGGCAACGGGGTGGAGCGGCGGCCGGTGGAGCTGCGGAGGACGATCGGGGTGATGTCGTCGAGATCGTCGTCGGGGTCGACCTCGACCAGCACGAGACCGTCGGGGCGGACCAACTCGGCGCAGCGGCGCAGCAGATCGGCAGGATCACCACCGATCCCGATGTTCCCGTCCATCAGCAGCACACTGCCCCACCGCCCCTCGCCCGGCAGCCGATCCTGCACCGGACGATGCAGCGCGGACGCCCCACGCGACGTGGTGAGCGAGACGGCCCGCGGCGACACATCGACTCCGAGCGCAGGAATTCCGCGCTCAGCAAGCGCGGTGACGATCCGTCCCGGCCCGCATCCGATGTCCAGCACCGGCCCCTCGCATCGACTCAGCGCGAGCCGGTCCACGTCGTCCGCCGGCGCGGTCCAGCGATCCACCTCGGACAGCGACGGCACGGTCCGTCCATCGATGCCGGTGGCTACAACTCGCGCCGTACCGCCGAGCGCCTGCTCGAACAGCAGCCCCGGATGCGCCGCGTGCTGCAGCCGCCGGTACAGCCGTGAAACCCGCAACGCCGGGAACTCGTCAGCGAGGTACGCCGCATCCCGCGGCGTGTCCATGTCCCGCAGCGTCGGCAGGATCCGCACGCGCAACCCCAACGACAGCAGGCGACGCAGCTGATCGCGCCCGGTGTGATCGGTCGACATCGGTACGCCGAGCAGCGCGCGCCGATCCGGCGTACGGAGCCCGAGGCACCAGTACCCGCCGTCCTCGGTCAGCCCGAGCACCGCGTCGTACCCGGACCACTCGAATCCGAGCAGCTCCGGCCGCAGTTGCGGCGTGTCCATCCCGACGAGGAGCATCGGCGTACCGTCGTACACGTCGTCGAATGCCGCCGCGAGCCGCTCGTCGAGCCCGCCGCCGCGCTGCGCCACCACCTCGAACCCGGGCGGCAACCAAGGCCCCGGCTCGCCCTCGAGCACGACCACCCGCCGCGTGGCGGGCGCGAACTGGACCGCGCTGAGCGTGTCGACGAGCGACGCCCGCGCCAGCGCTGCCGCCTCCCGTGCCGTGAACTCGCTCTGCAGCCGAGTCTTCACCCGTCCCGGCACCGGCTCCTTCGCGATCACGATCAACGCGTTCACCGAGCGAGCACCTTCGACATGTCCAGTACGGCGCGCGCGGCGCCGAGCGGCGTACCGGTGACCTTCGAGCGCCCCGAGCGCGGGAGGTAATCGACGTCGACCTCCGCGATCCGCCACCCTGCGTCGGCGGCGCGGACCACCGTCTCCAACGGGTATCCGGACCGCCGATCCGTCAGCCCGAGTCCGAGCAGCGCGGTACGCCGGGCCGCGCGCATCGGACCGAGATCGTGCAAGGCAACGCCCGTACGGCGCCTGATCCGCCGGGACAGCTCCGCGTTGGCCAGGCGGAGATGCCACGGCCAGACCTCCCGCGACACCGGACGCCGACGGCCGACGATCAGATCCGCGCGGCCGGCAAGGACCGGCGCAGTGACCCGGACCAGTTGCCGCGGATCGAGCGAGGCGTCCGCGTCCATCACCGCCACGACGTCCGCGTCGGCCGCCTCCAGGCCGGCATGACAAGCAGCGCCGTACCCCTTGATCTCGCAGTGCACGACGGTCGCGCCGAGTCGTGCGGCGACGGCGGCCGAGTCGTCGGTAGAGCCGTTGTCGACGACGATGGCGCGGACGCCGGGCGGGAGCCGTTCGAGGATCCAGGGCAGGGCGGCCGCCTCGTTCAGGCACGGCAGGACGAGATCGACGGACATTCTTCGACGGTAAGGACGAACTCGCGTTGCAAGGGCCCGAACACGACTACGGGTCGCTTACGGCGTACTGCGCTCCGGTGCTGGTGCGGCTCCGGGACGGGCGGAGGATCTACGCTCTGAGCGTGGCTACTCGTGTTCTTGTGGTGGACGACGACCCGACCGTGTCGAACGTCGTTTCGGCGTACCTGACCAAGGCCGGGTACGACGCCCGCGTGGTCGCGGACGGCGCCTCGGCGGTCGAGGTGTGGCAGCAGTGGAAGCCGTCGGTCGTCGTACTGGACGTGATGCTGCCCGGGCTGTCCGGACTCGAGGTGCTGCGCCGGATGCGCGCGGCCGACGACGGCGCCGCGGTGATCATGCTGTCCGCGCGCGGCGAGGAGGAGGACCGGCTGGTCGGGCTCGAGGTCGGTGCGGACGACTACGTGGTCAAGCCGTTCAGCCCGCGGGAACTGACGCTGCGGGTGCAGGCGATGGTACGACGGGAGGAGCGCCTGGCCGGGCTCGATCTGACGCCGACCAAGTTGAGCGCGGGGCCGGTGATGGTCGACACGGCGGCGCGGCGCGCGTACCTCGGCGAGAACGAACTGTCGCTGACGCACCGGGAGTTCGACCTGCTGGCGTACCTGGTGTCGCATGCGGGCAAGGCGTACACGAAGGCCGAGCTGCTGCGCCGCGTGTGGGGCTGGGACTTCGGCGACTCGTCGACGGTCACCGTGCACGTACGGCGGTTGCGGGAGAAGATCGAGGCGGATCCGTCCGACCCGAAACTCGTGCTGACCGTTCCGCGGACCGGGTACCTGTTCGCCGGTGACGCCTGATGAACAAAGACATGGCGACGATCCTGGCGCTCACCACGCTGTGGACGCTCGTGGTGGCGGCGGTCGGCGCAGTCGTGTTGTGGCGGTTCCGGCGGCGGTCGTTGCGGATCACGATGATCGTGGCCGCGCTGGCGCCGATGGCGGGCGCGCTGGCGGCCGTGCTGCAGAGCGTGCGGGCGATGTTCATCTCCGAGCACGACTCGTGGGTGGTGCTGTGGACGTTGGCGTTCGCGGCGCTGCTCGGGCTGGCGATGTCGGTGCTGCTCGGCCACTGGATCAGCGTGGGATCGCGGGACGTCGGACGGCGGTTGCGTCATCTCGGTACGTCGTACGAGCCGACAGAAGCTGCTGCCGGCGCGGTCCCCGCGGAGCTGGCCGAGCTGACGAACGAGCTGGAGATGACGCGCAAGCGGCTCGCCGCATCACATGCGCGGGAGCGGGCGTTGGAGACGAGCCGGCGGGAGCTGGTGGCGTTCATGTCGCATGACCTGCGGACGCCGCTGGCCGGGTTGCGGGCGGTGTCGGAGGGGCTCGAGGACGGCGTGATCGACGACGTACCGGGGGCGTTGCGGCAGATGCGTTCGACGGTCGATCGGATGACCGGGCTGGTGGACGACCTGTTCGAGTTGTCGCGGTTGTCGACGGCGCCGCCGCCGCGTCGACGGTCGGCGGTGAGTCTGCGGGAGCTGGCCGAGGACGTCGCGGGGGAGAACAACGAGCATGCGCGGGCGGAAGGCGTCCAGCTGGCAGTTTCGACACCTGGTGACGACGATCGGCTCGCCGTACAAGGGGATCCGGACGAGTTGACGCGCGCGGTCACCAACCTCGTCGGGAACGCGATCCGCCACACGTCGGCGGGCGGGACGGTGACGCTGACGGTCGATCGCGAGCTCGACGGGCGGGTCCGGCTCGCGGTGACCGACGGGTGCGGTGGGATTCCGGCGGACGATCTGGAACGCGTCTTCGATGTCGGCTGGCGGGGCGACGAGCAGCGCACGCCCGACGCGGGTGGCGGCGGTCTGGGGCTGGCGATCGCGCGTGGTGTGGTCGAGTCCCACGACGGGAAGATTGCCGTCAGCAACGTCGACGGCGGCTGCGCGTTCGAGATCGACCTCCCCCCGGTGCCGGCCCACACCCACAGCTAGGGCGGACGCCCGCCACTCACCAACGGGTGGATCTAGCGCTCAGGCGCGGAGTCCTGAGCGGCTGGTCCGGGGGTTACTGAGTGGCGGAGGTCCGGCTGCAGACCCGTCAGTCCGAGCTGAGGAGGTCCTCGACGCCGGACCGCAGGTCGTAGGTCGGCTTCCAGCCCAGCTCGTTCTTCAGGCGGTCGGACGAGGCGGTGATGTGCCGGACGTCGCCGAGGCGGTACTCGCCGGTGACGACGGGCGGCTCGCCGCCGTACGCGCGGGCCAGCTCGGCGGCGACCTCGCCGATCGTGGTGACGGTGCCGCTGCCGACGTTGTACGCCGCGAACGGTGGCTGGTCGGGGAGCGCGGACGCCGACAGTGTGACCGCGGCCGCGACGTCGCGGACATGCACGAAATCGCGGCGTTGGCGGCCGTCCTCGAAGACACGCGGTGTCTTCCCACGTTCGAGGGCGGAGCGGAAGATCGCGGCAACTCCGGCGTACGGCGTATTGCGCGGCATACCGGGGCCGTACACGTTGTGGAAGCGCAATGCCGTCACCCGGCCGTCCGTCTCGCGCGCCCACGTGGCGGCGAGATGCTCGCCGTTGAGCTTGCTGGCCGCGTAGGCGTTCCGCGGATCCAGCGCGGCGTCCTCGGTGACGAGACCAGGCCGCAGCGGGGCGCCGCAGCGCGGGCAGGGCGGCTCGAAGCGGCCTTGCTCGAGGTCCTCGGTACGCCGGGGTCCCGGGGCGACCTGTCCGTGGTCGTCGCAGTCGTAGCGGCCCTCGCCGTACACGACCATCGAGCTGGCGTAGACGACGTTCCGGACGTTGCCGAGCGACTTCAGGAGGACCGCCGTACCGAGGCTGTTGGAGGAGACGTAGTCGTCGATGTCGTCGAGATGCACGCCGAGACCGACCTTCGCGGCCAGGTGGATGACGGTGTCGATACCGTCCGACGCCCTGGTCACGGTGTCCGCGTCGCGGACATCGCCGATGATCAGGCCCGGCCGGCTCGCAGGCCGTGCGGCGTGCACGTCCGGGCGGAACGAGTCGAGAACGGTGACTTCGTGGCCCTCGGCAAGTAGTTGGTCGTGGACGTGGGTACCGATGAAGCCGGCCCCGCCCGTCAGCAGGACCTTCATGCGACATCCAGGGAGTGGCGGCAGCTGCAGTCGGTGTCGGGCTTGGGGAGTTGCGCGATCACGTTTCGCAGGAGCTCGCGGAGGCGTTCGATGCTGTCCTTGAAGGCCTCGAACACCTCGGCCTGGGTGACACCGGTGCCGGTCTCCACGCCCGCGTCGTGGTCGGTGACGACGGCGATCGACGTGTAGCAGAGCGCGAGTTCACGTGCGATCGCTGCCTCGGGTGCGCCGGTCATCCCGACAACCGACCAGCCCTGCGCCGCGTGCCATTGCGACTCGGCGCGGGTCGAGAACCTTGGTCCGTTGATCACCACCATCGTGCCCTCGGGTACGACGTTGCCGGTGGCAATCACCGTGGCGCGGCCGACCGGGCAGTACGGGTCGGCGGCGGAGGTGTGGATCACCGGCGCCTCGTCGTACACCGTGTGCTGCCGTCCCCACGTGCGATCGACGTACTGGTCGGGTACCACGAACGTGCCGGGCGTCAGCTCAGGTTTGAGCGATCCGACCGCGCAGGGGCCGAGCACCTGGCGGACGCCGAGCTCGCGCAGCGCCCACAGATTCGCGCGGTAGTTCACGCGATGCGGCGGAAACCGGTGGTCCGCACCGTGCCGCGGGATGAACGCGACCTCGCGCCCGTCCAGGTCACCGACGAGCGGAGGCTCGCTGGGTGCGCCGTACGGGGTGTCGATCTCGATCGTCTCCGCGCCGGACAGAAACGAGTAGAACCCGGACCCGCCGATCACGCCGATATCAGCCATACGCCCGACGCTAGTGCCGCCCCAACCCACCGATCGCCGATCCGCCCCCTCCGTCACCGCTCCGTAAGCGCCCACCCTCCCTCCACACCATCTTTGAGCACCCACCAATCATTCTGCGGGGCTTGAGATGGTTGGTGGGTGCTCAAAGTGGGCCGCAGCGATCGGCTGGTGGGATGCGCCTTGCGGCTCACCGGGTGATCGAATGGGGCTGTGGAGATTTCCGGGGTGCTGCTCGCGGTGGGCACGGTGCTGCTGCTGTTCGGCGCCTACGCGAGCTGGACGGCTGGTCGGCTCGACCGGCTGCATCACCGCGTGGATCTCGCCCGCGCGTCGCTGGAGACCGAGCTGGCGCGACGTTCCGCGCTGGTCGCGGAGCTGGCCGGCAGCGACATCCTCGACCCGGCGTCCGCGCTGCTGCTGCTTGACGCGGCCCATCGTGCGCGGGCCGCCTCGTTGGACGGGATCGAGCTTCGCGAACAGGCCGAGTCGGCCCTCACCCGCGCGATCCATGCCACCGGCACCGACATCGAACCGTGGGCGGGTGAACTGAGCCTCGCGATGCGCCGCGTCCAGCTGGCCCGCCGCTTCCACAACGATGTCGTCGTGTCGACCCGCGACCTGCGGCAGCGGCGGCTGGTGACCTGGTTCCGCCTGGCCGGCCGCGCGCCGATGCCCACCACGATCGAGCTCGAGGACGGACGATGAGCAGCTTCGAGGAGGACGTCGAGCGGTACCGGCACGAGCTGCGGGTGCACTGTTATCGGATGCTCGGGTCGTACGACGAGGCCGAGGACCTGGTCCAGGAAACGTTCCTGCGCGCGTGGCGTGCCTTCGACGAGTTCGAGGGACGATCCTCGGTGCGGGCCTGGCTGTACCGGATCGCGACGAACGCGTGCATCGACGTACGGCGGCCTCGACGCGTGTTGCCGTACCAGTTGGAGCCGGCCTCGTTTCCCGCCACAGCCCTTCCGGCGCGGGAGGACGTGCCGTGGCTGCAGCCGTTTCCCGACGTACTGCTGGACCGGGCCGAGGAGCCGGATGTGGTCGCGATCCGCCGGGAGACGATCGAGTTGGCGTTCCTGATCGCCATCCAGCACCTGCCTCCGCGGCAGCGCGCCGTCCTGATCTTCCGCGACGTCCTGGGCTGGTCCGCCCGTGAGACCGCAGCCGCTGTCGACCTGTCCGTTGCAGCCGTCAACTCCGCCCTGCAACGCGCCCGCCCGGTCCTCCGCGAGCACCTACCACCACACCGCTCCGAATGGTCGGCCCGGGACACGACCGAGGACGAACGTAAACTCCTCGACCGCTACCTCACTGCCTGGGACAACGCCGACCCCGCCGCCCTGGCCACCCTGATGCACGAAGACATCCGCATCACCATGCCGCCGTACCCGTTCTGGTTCTCAGGTGTCGAGGACGCAATTCGCTCCCTCACACCCAATCTCACCTCGGACTACCGCGGCTATTGGCAATTCATCCCCACCACCGTCAACCGCCAACCCACTCTGGCCGCCTACCTCAAGCCGTCGGGCGGGGCAACGTACAACCTCTTCGCCCTCGACATCTTCCGCATGGAGCACGGCCTGATCGCCGAGATCACCGCTTTCGAGACCACGGAATTCACCCGCTTCGGCCTCCCGTCCGAACTGGCCTGACGCGAACCCGTCAGGCCGGACGACCACCCAGGTCCCGAGTGACGCGGACGCCACCCGGAAGACCCTGGGCGGGGCGAGGAAGGTGCCTGACTGGTCAGCCGCGGCCGTTGTTGATCGCGCGAACCGCGCGGGCGGCCTTGCGCCCGGACATCACGCCGCCGTTCGCCATCTTGCCCTTCAGTTCATCGACGGCCTTTGCGTCCTTCTTCTCCTTGCGGGTCTGCTTCGGCTCCTTCTTGCCAAATCCCATAACGCCACCATTTTCTTTCCGTAGTTGAAGACCGATGTCCTCGAACGTACAACCGAAAAGGGGTCAATGATGAACGTTTTGATCGTTGCTCAATTCCCCGTCGGATGACCCCGGACGGTCGTATGGTGGCCGCCGGCAACATGCCGGTCGGTCACCGAAGAAGCCTTCGGGAACTCCTACGAAGTAGACCACTTGGTGACGCTCCGACCGCCTGGAGGGTCAGACTCCGCGCTGGTCAGGGTGCCTTCTGGTGCCGGCCTGACGGGGTGCCGCCGTTGTCCACCGCGCAGCGATGATTCAGCTTTCTCGCGACCTCGGCCCGCAGCATTAGCCTTCTTCCGAGGCTGGATGTTAGAAATTTGCGAACCGCGCTGCTGTCATGTGTAAAAAGGTCGACTGAATTGGTCTATTTGGCGTCCGCGTAGATTTCCACGATCGCGGTACTGAAGGCGAAGTTGGTAGGGGTGGGGCCGAAGGTCAGGGTGCCGGCGAGGTTGCTGGCTTGCTGGATGGCTTCGGTGACTTGGTCGGCTTCTTCCGCGGGGCAGTGGACGATGACCTCGTCGTGTTGGTGGAAGACGAGTTCGGCCTTGAGGGGTGCCAGGGACTGGCGAAGGGCGGCCAGCAGGAGGAGCGCCCAGTCGGCCGCGCTGCCTTGGACGACGAAGTTTCTGGTGAAGCGGCCTCGGGCGCGGGCGTGGCGGGGGTCCGTGGCGGGGATGTCGGCGGGTGGGCCTTCGAGCATTGCCTCGTCCAGCGGGTGCCCGGTGGGCGGGCAGGTGCGGCCGAGGTACGTGCGGACCAGTCGGCCTTCCTCGCCCGCGCGGGCCGCGTCGTCGACGTACGCGACTGCTTGCGGGAATCGTTTGCGCAGCATGGCGAGGTTCTTGAGGCCGTCGCCGGACGTCTGCCCGTAGATCGCACCCAGTACGGCGATCTTCGCCTGCGCGCGGTCGCCCGAGAACGCCTGGTCCGACACGGCTTTGTAGAGATCCCCGGGGTCACTCGCGACCTCCATCAGCGCGCGGTCGCGGGAGATCGCGGCGAGCACCCGAGGCTCGAGCTGCGACGCGTCGGCGACGACGAGCCGCCAGCCGGGGTCCGCGACCACCGCGCGACGGATCACCTTCGGGATCTGCAAACCGCCGCCACCGTTGGTGATCCAGCGCCCGGACACAGTGCCGCCCGGGAGGAACCCAGGCCGGAACCGACCGTCGTGGACCCAGTCGTTCAGCCAGCTCCACCCGTTCGCGGTGTAGATCCGATAGAGCGTCTTGTACTCGAGCAGCGGCGCCACCGCCGGATGATCGATCTGCTCGAGCTCCCACTTCCGCGTCGACTTCACCTGGTGCCCGGCCTGCTTGAACGCCTTCAGTACGTCGGCCGGCAGCTCGGGCCGCACGCGATGCCCGAACGCCGCGGAGATCTCGTCCGCGAGCTCGGTCAGCCGCCGCGGCTCGCCCGAACCGGCGAACCGTTCACCGAGCAGTTCGCGCAGCAGTTGCCGATGCGCATCGGCGCTCCACGGCAACCCGGCCAGATCCATCTCTGCCGCAACGAGCATCGCGGACGATTCCGATGCCGTGAGCAACCGCATCCGGTCCGGGTACTCGGCCAGATCGTGCCGTCGGAGCTGGTCGGCGTACACCCTGAGCAACGCCTCGAACGGGATCGGCTCGACGGCGATCTCGAACAACGACGACTGCTCACCCGGTACGACGGCGCGCAGCGGCGGATCAGCTGGGACCGGCCGGCCGCTCAAACGCGCCCACGCGGCGGCCGCGGACCGTGGCTCGCCGAGCCGGCCCTCGTGACCGAGGAGCAGGCCCTCGGTGTTCTCGATGTCGTAGCACCGCTCGACCCGCACACCGGCGGCCAGCAAACGCGGATAGATCTCGGTCGACGAACGCCACACCCACCGCGTGACCGACGGCCGCGACGCCACGGCAGCAGCCAGGTCCGGCTCGCGCACAATCTCCCCGGCCGGCTGCCCGTCCGGATGCAGGGCAACGAGCATCGCCCCGCCACCCTCCTCCGCACCAACCAGCCACCGCTCATCCACGGCCCCATCCTCACACCCGCCACCGACAGTTCGATCACGCGACTTTGTGCACCGGATCCGTACGTCGGGAGTCGCGCGCCGCGGATTCCGTGCACAAAGTCGGCCGGAGCCGGGGGATGAGGCGCGGATCAGGCCAGTTGTGGGAGACTGGACTTATGTGGCGGGCGGGGGAGTTGGAGGCGGCGGACGGGACCAAGACCGAGCAGGTCGAGGGGCTCGTGCTGCGGCGGATCGAGCGGGGCGACCTGTCGATCGGGTCGCGGTTGCCGTCGGAGCGGGTGCTGGCGGAGCGGCTCGGGGTGAGCCGCGTGACCGTCGTACGCGCGCTGGAGAACCTGCGGCGTGACGGCGTACTGGAGACCAAGCGTGGCTCCGGCACCGTAGTGCGGCCGCTGGACCGGCTCCTGGACCCTGTGGCGCCGGCGTCGACTGTGACGGCGGGGGACCGGCCGGTGCTCGACCTGCGGTTCGCCACGACGGCCGCGCCGCATGACGTGGCTGAAGCAGCCGCACAGATCGTCCAGGACGGGCTGCCACAGGCCATGGGAGGTGACGGACCGCCACCAGGTGGATCACCTGAGCTCAGAGCAGCGCTGGCCGAGCGTCTCACCGCAGAGGGCGTGCCGACCGAGCCGGAGCAGTTGACGCTCACCGTCGGCGCAGCAGCCGGTCTGAACGCCGCACTGGCCGGGCTGGACCTCGGACCGGGCGTCGCGATCACCGAGACCCCGACGTACCCGGCTGCCTTCGACCTGCTCCGCAAACACCGCCTGGACGTAGCTGGCTGGCCCGCAGGCGTCTGGGACACCGACCAGCTCGCTCACCTCTGCCGGCGCCACCGCCCGAAGGTCATCTACCTGCAGGCCGACAACCACAACCCGACCGGCCTCAGCCTGCCCGCCGACCGGCGCCAGGCAGTCGTCGAGATAGCACGCAGGTACGGCGCTGCGCTGATCAGTGACGAGACGATGCGGCCACTGTGGTTGGCCAGTGGCGAGCAGGCGGAACCACTGAGCCGCTACCCGCGCACCGTGAGCGTTGGCTCGCTGTCGAAGACGGTGTGGGGCGGGCTGCGCGTCGGCTGGGTGCGTACCGGCAAGCAGTTGCGTAGGCGGATCAACACCGCAGCACAGCTCAGTGTGGCGTCGCCGAGCGCGCTGGACGACCTCCTAGCCCGGGCGATCGTGCCGAAGCTCGACAAGGTGATCGGCCGCCGCAGGACCCGGCTGCGCGCCAACCTGAACGCTCTGGAGACCGGACTCCGGACGCTCGACGGTGTGGCCTGGCCAACACCGACCGGCGGTATGACGCTGTGGCTCGAGCTGACCGAGACGAGGGCCCGCCGCGTGCTGGAGGCGGCCCGCGAGCAGGGGCTGCTGCTGGGCGCCGGTGACCTGTTCACGCCGGACGCGACCGACCGTCGGCACATCCGGATCCCGTTCACCGCCCCGCCGGCGACGCTGCGGCTCGTGGTTGCCCGGCTGGACGAGGTGCTTCAGTCCACTTGATTCGGAGTGGACTGAAGATAGCTGCCCGCCACCTCCTAATCTTGAGCTGAGGCCCACGACCAGGAGGATGTAGTGACCGAGAACCAGACCGGTACCGCCAAGGTGAAGCGCGGAATGGCGGAGATGCTCAAGGGCGGCGTGATCATGGACGTCGTCACCGCCGAGCAGGCCAAGATCGCCGAGGACGCCGGCGCGGTCGCCGTGATGGCGCTCGAGCGGGTCCCGGCCGATATCCGCGCCCAGGGCGGCGTCTCCCGGATGAGCGACCCGGACATGATCGACTCGATCATCGGCGCGGTGTCGATCCCGGTGATGGCCAAGGCCCGGATCGGTCACTTCGTCGAGGCCCAGGTGCTGCAGAGCCTCGGGGTGGACTACATCGACGAGTCCGAGGTGCTGACCCCGGCCGACTACGCGAACCACATCGACAAGTGGCAGTTCACGGTGCCGTTCGTCTGCGGCGCGACCAACCTGGGCGAGGCGCTGCGCCGGATCACCGAGGGCGCGGCGATGATCCGCTCCAAGGGCGAGGCCGGCACTGGTGACGTGTCCAACGCGACCACCCACATGCGTCAGATCCGCCAGGAGATCCGCAAGCTGCAGAATCTCCCGGAGGACGAGCTGTACGTCGCGGCGAAGGAGCTGCAGGCGCCGTACGAGCTGGTCAAGGAGGTCGCCGCACTGGGCAAGCTTCCCGTCGTACTGTTCACCGCCGGCGGGATCGCCACCCCGGCCGACGCCGCGATGATGATGCAGCTCGGCGCCGAGGGCGTGTTCGTCGGCTCCGGCATCTTCAAGTCGGGCAACCCGGCGCAGCGTGCGGAGGCGATCGTCAAGGCCACCACGTTCCACGACGACCCCGACGTGATCGCGAAGGTCTCCCGCGGTCTGGGCGAGGCGATGGTCGGCATCAACGTCGACGAGATCCCGCAGCCGCACCGGCTCGCCGAGCGCGGCTGGTGAGCAACAGCCTGCAGTCCGTGGACGAGCGGACCGCCCGGGAGCTGCGCGGCCTGGCCCGTGTCCTGGTGCGGTCCGGGTACGCCGACCACGCGGCGATCACGGCTGCGCTGACCGAGGCCGTCTCGGAGGACGCGCCGTCGGTGGACGCGGCCGCCCTGGTACCGCTGCTGATCGGCGAGGCGGTCATGGACCTCAACGAGGACGCCTCCACCTGGCCCGCGACGACCGATCCGGAACGGTTGGACGCCGTACTGGCCGAGCTGGAGTCCCGAGGGCTGGTGGTGATCCGGTACACGTCCGACCACCACGCGGCTCGGCAGGCGCTGGAGGCGGCGGAGGGGCCGCAGGGGCTGGTGTTCTTCACCGACACCGACGTCTGGCACGCGGTCGACTTCGGGATGCTGGAGCTGAAGCTCTGGCACCCCGACACCGCGAACGTCGCACCGGAGGAGCCGCTGCTGGAGGACGTGCTCGGGCTGTTGCGCCAGAACGACCTGCCGGCCGTGTTCGACGAAGGCCGCATCGAGGTCACCCTCAACTGGCAACGGAGGGTGACTCTGTGACCGTCATCGGTGTCTTCGCGTTGCAGGGGAACGTGCGCGAGCACCTGGCGATGCTGAGCGAGGTCGGTGTCGAGGCGCGCGCCGTACGGCGTCCGTCCGAGCTGGAGCAGGTCGACGCGATGGTGCTGCCCGGTGGTGAGTCGACCACGATGGACAAGCTGGCGCGGGCGTTCGACCTGTTCGAGCCGCTGCAGAAGCGGATCGCGGACGGGATGCCGACCTTCGGTACCTGTGCCGGGATGATCATGCTGGCGAACGAGATCACCGGCGGGACCGCGGACCAGGAGACGCTCGGCGGGCTCGACGTGACGGTCCGGCGGAACGCGTTCGGGCGGCAGGTCGACTCCTTCGAGGCGGATCTCGAGTTCGCTGCGTTCGACACGCCGTACCACGCTGTGTTCATCCGGGCACCGTGGGTGGAGCGGGTCGGTCGGGACGTGGAGGTACTCTCGACGGTGAGGTCGGGCCCTGCCGCGGGTAGGATCGTCGCGGTTCGCCACGACCGGCTGCTGGCCACGTCGTTCCATCCGGAGATGACCGGGGACGCCAGGCTGCACGGCTACTTCGCCGAGCTGGTCCGCGGCCTCTGAGACGTTGCAAGCGGTAGAAGGGTTGGGTTCGCCATGTCAGGCCACTCCAAGTGGGCCACCACGAAGCACAAGAAGGCCGTCATCGACGCGAGGCGCGGCAAGCTCTTCGCGAAGCTGATCAAGAACATCGAGGTGGCCGCCCGGATGGGCGGTGGTGACCCCGGCGGGAACCCGACCCTGTACGACGCCATCCAGAAGGCGAAGAAGACCTCGGTCCCGAACGACAACATCGACCGCGCGGTCAAGCGCGGCTCCGGTGCCGAGGCCGGCGGCGCGGAGTACCAGACGATCATGTACGAGGGCTACGGCCCGAACGGCGTGGCGATGCTGGTCGAGTGCCTCACCGACAACCGGAACCGGGCCGCCGCGGACGTCCGGACGGCGATGACGCGCAACGGCGGATCGCTCGCCGACCCGAACTCGGTCGCGTACCTGTTCAACCGCAAGGGCGTGATCGTCGTCGCCAAGGAGCAGGACGGCCGGTCGCTGACCGAGGACGACGTGATGGAGGCCGTGCTCGAGGCCGGCGCCGACGAGGTCAACGATCTCGGCGAGTCCTGGGAGGTCATCACCGAGGCCACCGACATGGTCGCGGCCCGCGCCGCACTGCAGGACGCCGGCATCGACTACGACTCCGCCGACGTGCAGTTCGTCCCGTCGATGACGGTCGAGCTGGACGCCGAGGGCGCCGGCAAGATCTTCCGCCTGATCGACGCCCTCGAAGACAGCGACGACGTCCAGAACGTCTATGCGAACTTCGATGTCTCCGACGAGATCATGGCCGAGGTCGGCTGACCCGCTTCACATTCCGAGGGCCTTTCCGTCGATCACCTGGTCGGACGGAGGGGCCTTCGGCGTTGTGGCCTGGTTGTACTCGGTGAAGGTCAGCACGTCGGTCCCGGACGACTCGAGCCGGACCGGGCGTGCGGTGGCGGTGTCGACCCACAGGGTGCCGTCGGTGTCGCGGAGACCGATCGCGGAGACACCGTCGACGGTGCGCGGCGCGGTCTTGCGGAGCGTGCCGGTCGGCTCGAACAGCGTGTCGAAGAACTTCGGCTTGCTGGCGAACGCGGCGAGCTCACCGAGGTCCTTGTCGGTCAGCGGCGTCTTGATCCAGCGGCCGCCGACCAGTGCGATCACGGCGTCCGCGTCGGCCTTCGGCTTGATCTGGGCGCGCCAGAACTTGTCGCTGATCTTCAGGTACGCCGTCCGGTCCAGGACGATCAGCGAGAAGGCGGCGCCGTTGATGCTCATCGTGCCCTGACCGCCGGCCTTGCTGAGCTTGATGTCCAGCACGATCCGGTCACCGTGGTCGGACATCGACCCCTTCATCCGCACGCTGGTCGCGGCCTTCGCGGCGGCCTGGGTCTTGGCCAGGATCTTCGTCGCGGACAGGCCCGCGATACTGCTCACCGGCGTACTGGCAGATGGCGCGGGCGGCGTCACCACCGGAGACGGCGTGACGGACGCAGCCGTGGGTGTCGGCGTGGTCCCTATGGCGTCGTCGGTTGCCGGATCGGATCCCTTGCAACCAGCGACAAGTACAACCAGCACACCCACCACCGCGCCGGCCGCCGTACGACGTTTCACCATCTCGCTCCCCCTCGCAGATATCTAGAGAGATGCCCCCAAAACCCGAAAAGTTGCGGCCGATCCATGCGATGCTGGCGGCGTGGAGGACGGGCTGCTCGTGGACCTTCGGTTGCCGTCACCGGTGGTTGAGATCGGAGACGACCGGTTGCGGGCCGCGGGCGTGCGGGTTCTCCTGAAGCGGGACGACCTGATTCACCCGGAAGTGCCTGGGAACAAGTGGCGGAAGCTGAAGTACAACATCGCGACTGCCCGGGAGGCGGGGTTCGAGACGCTGCTGACATTCGGTGGGGCGTACTCGAATCACCTACGGGCGACCGCCGCGGTCGGGTACTTGTGTGGCTTCGGCACGATCGGGGTGGTTCGTGGTGAGGAGCATCTGCCGCTCAATCCTTCGCTGCGGTACGCCGTCTCGCGCGGGATGCGGCTCACCTACCTCGATCGCACGACGTACCGAACCAAGACCTCGGCTGCTGTGATCGACGCGCTGCACGAGGAGTTCGGCGACTTCTACCTGATTCCTGAGGGCGGCAGTAACGCCGATGCGGTCCGAGGATGCGCAGAGTTGCCGGCGGAGCTGGAGGCGTCCGTTGACGTCGTGGTCTGTGCCGTTGGCACCGGAGGGACGCTCGCAGGTGTGGCTGCCGGTCTGCGGCCCGATCAGTTGGTGATCGGGGTTCCGGTTCTGAAGGGTGGCGCGTTCCTGGAGGACGACATCGGTCGGCTTCAGGAGCAGGTGTACGGCGCGCGGACCGGATCGTGGCGGCTCGAATGCGACTACCACTTCGGCGGCTACGCGAAGCGGACACCTGAGCTCGACGAGTTCATCGACGACTTCGAGGCGCGGCACGGTCTGCGGCTGGACTGGGTGTACGAGGCGAAGATGATGTACGCGCTGTTCGACCTGGTCTCGCTCGGCGCGTTCCCGCGAGGCACGACGATCGCGGCGTTGATCAGCGGGTCCGGCGACGTGCCGGACGTCGGGTGATCAGGCCTCCAGCCACTCCAGGTGCCAGTCGCCGGAGTTGACGATGAAGTTCTTGCCGAAGCCGAGCCAGCGGCCGTTCATGCCTCGGGCGTGCGGGCTGACGACCAATTGGACGGTGCCGTGGTAAACCGCGCCGCGGTAGTAGCCGGTGGGTGCAGTGCGCTCTTTCCAGGTTCCGGTGGCGATGGCTCCTCTGACAGATAGATCGAGCGTGAGTCGTGACTCGCCGTCGGCGGGATCGTTGGCGCCATGGAGCCTGCTGCCGGTGTGGTGCAGGCGGATCGTGTGTTCGCCGTGCAGATTCGCGTCGCGGCCTGTCGAGAAGTAGCTGTACCGGGAAAGCCAGAGGCCGTTGAGATCGCCGCTCGTGGCTCGAGCAGTGTCGAGGTTCGAGTAGTCGGCTAGGTCGATGACGAGGTCGGCGACGGCGCATTGGTAGAGCTCGGCCAAGCGGGCGAGGACGTCGAGGGACGGAGCGTAGCCGGTTGGTGCAGGCCACTGCTCCCAGTAGGAGAAGTTCTTGAAGGTCTTCGGGTCGTCCGGCCAGTGATGGTTCCATTCGTCGGCTGCGTCGCGCTGACTCCAGTCGTGAGCGAGGCGGAAGGCCACCCGGGTGTTCACGCCGTACCGATCGGCGAAGGCGTCGGCGATCTCGACCCATGTTGATCCCTGGGCACGCAGCTCTTTGGCCCAGTCTCGTCGCTCCTGACGCAGACTGCTCGCCTTCGCAGGACGCGCGCCGGCGTTGATGCTCATGCGTTCCATGGTGTCACAACCTCCCCGTTGTGCGGGGAGATTTGAGGTGAATGGTCACTGGCTGTCTCGGTGGTTCCTACGCGCTGCTGACGGCAGATTTGGAGCACGGTCAGGGCGGTGGGTGAGCCCCGAGCGTGCGCCGGGCGGTGTGCGGTTCTTCTGCCCCGTCGCCCTGGCCGATCCAAGCGATGGATGTGATCGGAGGACGGGGAAATGGACCTGACCAGGCAGCGGACGCGGGAATGGCCGGTGCTCCGTTCGGCGCAGGAGTTGGATTGTGACGGCCGGAACCCTCGCAGCGATGAACCATGCGTCCTTGGGTATCACCGGGGTCCGCATCGGGACGACGCCGGGGCCGAGTGGCTTGATGACGGTGACCTCGCGCGCCCCGACTGGGGGAATGAGTAGGCGGCGAATGTGCGTGGTCAACGGGTGCGCGGATGCTAACGGCGGGGGCGATGCCCCGCGGTGCAACCACGGACGGAAAGTGGTTCCGCGACAGTGTTGGCCGTCGGCAGGCGTTGCAGCACCAGCAGTGACCGTAGGCGCGGGCGGTTGGTTCGCCGAGTACGGGAGCCCGGTAGGACCGCGTGCGTGCCGGCGGAGCCGGCCAATGAGGCTGTCGCCGCGAAGCGGTGTCCTTTCGGCGGTGTCCTCTTCACACCGTATGTGACTCGTGAGTAACATGTCGGGATGAGTCAGTTGTTGGGGTTGTGGGAGCGGTTGCGTGGGGTGCCGGGTGGGGGGCGGGTGTTCTCTTGGGGGTTCACCTGGAAGGCGCCGTACTTCCGGTCGGTGCGGCCGCGGTTCGTGCAGGTGAGTCCGAACTACGCGGCGCTGACGTTGCCCAAGCGGCGGGCGGTGCTGAACCACATCGGGACCGTGCATGCGATTGCCGTGTGCAACGGGTTGGAGGCGGCGATGGGGGCGTTGGCGGAGGCGACGGTTCCGGCCGGCAAGCGGTGGCTGCCGAAGGGGATGGAGGTTTCGTACCTCGCCAAGTCGACATCGGACCTGACGTGTTCGGCAGAGACCGATCCAGGCACCTGGACCGCGGGACCTGACGTCCCGGTGAAGGTGAAGGCGACGCGTGACGACGGCACCGTGGTCGTCGAGGGCACGATCCACCTGTGGGTAACTGACAAGAAGTAAAGTCTCGGCGTGACTGAGCTGCGGGTGGTGGAGGTTACCGAGGAGCACTTGGACTCGGTGTGGCAGGTGCGGACGCGGTCGTTCGGGATGGGGGGTGACCGCGACGAGTGGAAGAAGACCGCGCTGTCGTTCATCGTCGACGGGCGGTACGTCGGCGTGGTCGACGGTGACGAGCTGGTCGCGGCGGCGCGGATCTGGCCGCACGAGCAGTGGTGGGGCGGGCGACGGGTACCGATGGGCGGTGTGGCCGGCGTTGTCGTCGCACCGGAGTACCGCGGTCGTGGGGTCGGCAGCCTGTTGATGCGTGCCGTACTCAAACTGTGCGCGGACAAGGGCTATCCGCTGACAGCGCTGTATCCGGCCACGACCGTGCTGTACAGGCATCTCGGGTACGAGTTCGCCGGCAGCCGGCACCTGTACACCTTCGAGGCCGCCGACCTGCGGACTCTGGGCGGCAGCGGTACGGCGGTGCGCAAGGCGGGACCTGCCGACGCGGACCTGTTCCTGGAGCTCGCCTCGAAGACACATGAGGCGCGGCGCTCCAATGGTCCGTTGATCTGGCCGCGTGCCGAGGTCGTGTCCTGGCTGGAGGACGAGGCCAACTTCGCGTACGTCGCCGAGGACGGCTTCGTCGTCTACAAGTGGAACGACCGCAACCTCGCGGTCGAGGAGCTCGTCGCCGGGTCGGAGGAGACGGCCCGCGCGCTGTGGGCGACCGTCGGCTCGGGTGCGTCGATCGCGAAGACGGTGGAGGCATGCTGCCCGCCGTTCGACCCGATCCACCTGATGGTGGAGCACGAGGCGCGCGGCCAGTCCTGGCAGAACCGGTGGATGCTGCGGCTCGTCGACGCCCCGGCAGCCCTTGCAGGGCGAGGATTCCCGGACGGCGTCGTACTGGAAGCCGACCTGCGGATCGACGACCCCGAACTGCCCGTGAACACCGGCGACTGGCACCTCTCGATCAGCAACGGCTCCGCCACCCTCACCCCGACGCAGCCGTCCAACGACGCACTCCGCCTCGGCCCTCGGGGCTTGGCCGCGCTGTACGCCGGTACGCCGCTGGCCACCCTCCGCGGCGCCGGACTGGTTGCCGGGGGAGCCGCGCCCGCCGACTCGGCGCTCAACGCGGTGTTCGGCGGGCCCGCGGCGTACATGCTCGACGACTTCTGAGTCGGCGCGTCGATTTCTGAACTGCTGACGCGTCCGACTAGGGTTGTCGAACAAACGTTCGGAGGTGGTCATGCGGGTGCTCGGCGTCGACCCGGGACTGACCCGGTGCGGCCTCGGCGTCGTCGAGGGGACACCGGGGAAGCCGCCGGTGCTGGTCGCCGTCGGGGTGATCCGGACGCCGGCCGACCTGGACGTCTCCAAGCGGCTCGTGATGATCGAGGAAGAGCTCGACGCGTGGATCGCCCGGCACCAGCCGGACGCGGTCGCGGTCGAGCGGGTGTTCGCGCAGCACAACGTCCGGACGGTGATGGGGACTGCGCAGGCCTCGGGCGTCGCGATGGTGGTCGCGGCCCGTCGCGGACTGCCGGTCGCCCTGCACACGCCCAGTGAGGTGAAGGCCGCGGTCACCGGATCCGGCCGCGCGGACAAGGAGCAGGTGACCACGATGGTGACCCGGATCCTCAAGCTGAGCGAGCGTCCGACGCCCGCGGACGCCGCCGACGCGCTGGCGCTGGCCATCTGCCAGGTCTGGCGAGGTGGCGTGGCGAGCAAACTGCAGGAAGCCGCCACCAGCCGGGCGAACCTGGAGGCGGCGGCGCAGGCGCAGTCACGGCTGCAGATGGCGAGACTGCGGGCCGCTGTGGCGGCCCAGCAGGGCAAGCGGTGAGCATGGACATTGGAGGCTGGCGATGATCGCCTTTGTACGTGGACCAGTGGCGGCCATTGGATTGGACAGTGCCGTGGTCGAGGTCGGCGGGATCGGTCTGCAGGTGTACTGCGACCCGGGCACGCTGGCCGGTTTGCGCCCGGGGCAGGAGGCGCGGATCGCCACGTCGATGGTGGTCCGTGAGGACTCGCTGACGCTGTACGGATTCGCCGACGACGACGCGAAGAACCTCTTCGAACTGCTGCAGACCGCGTCCGGTGTCGGGCCGAGGCTCGCCCAGGCCGCGCTTGCGGTGCTGAGCCCGGACCAGTTGCGGCAGGCGGTCGCGACCGAGGATCTCGCCGTACTGGTGAAGGTTCCGGGCATCGGGAAGAAGGGTGCGCAGCGGATCGTGCTCGAGCTGAAGGACAAGATCGGGGCGCCGTCCAGGACGGTGACCGGCCGGCCGCTGCAGGCGCACGAGGCATGGCGCGACCAGGTGCACGCCGGTCTGGTCGGTCTCGGCTGGTCTGCCCGCGACGCCGAGGACGCGGTCACGGCCGTGTCGCCGCTCGCCGCCGACAACCCGAACCCGTCCGTTCCCGACCTGCTCCGGGCCGCGCTGCGCGTGCTCTCCAAGGCGTAGGCGATGGAAGACAACAACGTGCGGCCGTTGGTCTCCGCCGACGCGGTGGACCTCGAGGAACGCAAGATCGAGTCCGCGCTGCGGCCGCGCACGCTCGCCGAGTTCGGCGGTCAGCGCCGGGTCAGCGAGCAGCTCGAGCTGGTGCTGCACGCGGCTCGCGGCCGCAACCGTACGCCGGACCACGTGCTGCTGTCCGGACCGCCCGGGCTCGGCAAGACCACGCTCGCGATGATCATCGCCAGCGAGATGTCCGCTCCGCTGCGGGTGACCAGCGGGCCCGCGATCCAGCACGCCGGCGACCTGGCCGCGATCCTGTCCGGGCTGAGCGAGGGCGAAGTCCTGTTCCTGGACGAGATCCATCGGATGTCGCGGCCCGCGGAAGAGCTGCTCTACATGGCGATGGAGGACTTCCGGGTCGACGTGATCGTCGGCAAGGGACCGGGTGCGACCGCGATCCCGCTCGAGATCCCGCCGTTCACCCTGGTCGGCGCGACCACGCGGGCCGGTCTGCTGCCGGGGCCGCTGCGGGACCGGTTCGGGTTCACCGGTCACCTGGAGTTCTACGAGGCGGCCGAGCTGGAGAAGATCGTGAACCGGTCGGCCGCGCTGCTCGAGGTCGACATCACCCCGGAGGCGGCCACCGAGATCGCGTCCCGTTCCCGCGGTACGCCGCGGATCGCGAACCGGCTGCTCCGCCGGGTCCGCGACTTCGCCGAGGTGCGTGCGGACGGCATCGTCACGCTCGCCCTGTCGAAGGCGGCCCTGGATCTGTACGAGGTGGACAAGATGGGCCTCGACCGGCTGGATCGGTCGGTCCTGGACGCGTTGTGCCGCCGATTCGGGGGCGGTCCGGTCGGTCTTTCGACGTTGGCGGTTGCGGTCGGCGAGGAACGTGAGACCGTGGAGGAAGTGGCCGAACCGTTCCTGGTCCGGTCGGGCTACCTGGCCCGTACGCCGCGTGGTCGGGTCGCCACGCCCGCGGCCTGGCGGCACATCGGGCTCAAGGTCCCGAAGGGTGCGACGTTCGCGGACACGCTCTTCGACTCCGACGATGACTGAAGGAGTTCAACCTCAACTGAACACAAGGTTCGCCGGGGAACCTCCGCCGGTGCCGGAACGTAGACACTACATAGCGACCAGTAGTGAGTAATTCAAACGTGACCCGGCGTCATGCGGCAGTTGTTGACGCGCGGCGTTAGACTCCCCGGTGGCCTGACCTCCAGGTCTTCCGCCGTGACCTGCGCACTTGCGCGGTGCACGCCTTACAACCCGACCCGACGAAGGATTCTGAGACCCGATGCAACTCCTCGCCGTACCGATGGCCTCCTCCGGGGGTGGCGGCATCACGCTGCTGCTGCCGCTGATCCTGATCGTCGGAATGATCTGGTTCATGAGCCGCTCCCAGCGCAAGCAGCGTGAGCGCCAGGCACAGACCGTAGCCGCACTCACACCGGGCACCAAGGTGGTCACCACCAGCGGCCTGGTCGGCATCGTCGAGGAGACCGACGACGAGTACGTGACGCTGGAGATCTCCGAGGGCGTACTGGTCCAGGTCGTCAAGGCCGCGGTCGGCCGGGTGATCCCGGACGAGGACGCCTCCGATGCCGCCGCCGACGAGGCCGAGGCCACCGCGTCCGACGAGACCGCCCAGGCCACCGACACCACCGACACCGCCGACGCGGACGACGACGCGGCGAAGGTCGACGTACCGGACGCGGGTAAGGCCGGTGACAAGGCCGACGGCAAGGTCCAGGACACGCCGAAGCTGCCGCCGACGCACACCGAGAACTGATTTTTCCGTCCCAACGGCCTGCGGCGCGGCGTTCGGCGTCCACCTGACGGTGCGGCGCGCCCAGAAGTACAAAGGTTGAAACTGACGTGGCAACGACTTCGACATCCCGCCCCGGGCGGAGCCTGATCGGCTTGCTGGTGATCGTGGTTCTGCTGTTCGGGATCATGGCGCTGACCAAGACCTGGAAGCCCAAGCTCGGGCTGGACCTGCGGGGCGGCACCACCATCACGCTGACCGCCAACACGCTCGACGGCAACGGCAAGGTGACCGCCGACCAGCTGAACGAGGCGAAGAACATCATCGGCCAGCGGGTTAACGGTGCGGGTGTCGGCGAGTCCGACATCACCACCTCCGGGGCGAACCACATCAACGTGGCCGTCCCGGGCGCCACGAAGGAATCCCTGGTGTCGCAGGTCGGTCAGACCGCGCTGCTCTACTTCCGGATCGTGTACAGCGCGGACGCCGCCGTACCGCAGGCCACTCCGACGCCGACCCCGTCGACGACGCCGAAGCCGAGCACCACACCCAAGGCCAGTACGACGCCGAAGCCGAGCGCCACGATCAAGCCGAGCACTCCGGCCAGCACCACGCCGAAGGGCCGGGCCTGGTCGAGCGCACTCGGTGGGGCGACGCCGACGCCGACCCCGAAGGCCAGTACGACGCCGAAGCCGAGTGCGACCCCGAGTGCGACGCCGTCGGCGCCGGCCGCTGGGGGAGACGGGCTGAACTACACGCCGGATGCGGCCACGCAGGCGGCGTTCGCGACGTACAAGTGCGGTGACAAGCAGGTCGACGACCCGACCAAGGCGATCTTCTCCTGCGACCGCCAGGGCACCTACAAGTACCTGCTCGGCCCGGCGATCCTGAACGGCACCGACCTGTCGGACGCCTCCGCGGCCATCCCGCAGAACGGCCTGGCGTGGCAGGTGAACCTGAAGTTCACCGGCGAGGGTGGCGACAAGTTCTTCAAGGCGACCACGGCCATCTCGAAGCGCGGCCAGGGCCAGAACCTGTTCGCGATCGTGCTCGACGGCGAGACCATCTCGACCCCGAGCGTGGACAGCCCGATCCCGGGCGGCCAGGCGCAGATCACCGGTACGTTCACCGAGGCCGAGGCCCGCGACCTGGCGAACGTGCTGAAGTACGGCGCGCTGCCGGTGAAGTTCGACATCTCCTCGGTCGAGACCGTGTCGCCGCAGCTCGGTGGCGACCAGCTCTCCGCCGGTATCTGGGCCGGTCTCGCCGGTCTGGCGCTGGTCGTCGTGTTCTGCTTCCTGTACTACCGCGGCCTCGGCATCGTCGTGGTGTTCTCGCTCGCGGCCGCCGGCGTACTCACCGGAACCCTGGTGATCCTGCTGGGCAAGGCGATCGGGTTCACGCTGACGCTGGCCGGTATCGCCGGTCTGATCGTGGCCGTCGGTATCACCGCGGACTCGTTCATCATCTACTTCGAACGACTCCGCGACGAGGTCCGTGAAGGCCGCAGCCTGCGCTCCTCGGTGGAGACCGGCTGGGCCCGCGCCAAGCACACGATCATCGCCGCCGACTCGATCTCGCTGCTCGCCGCGCTGGTGCTGTACGTGCTGGCGATCGGCAGCGTCCGCGGCTTCGCGTTCACACTCGGCCTGACCACGCTGATCGACCTGGTCGTGGTGTTCCTGTTCACCAAGCCGATGGTCACGCTGCTGGCCCGGACCGACTTCTTCGGCCACGGGCACAAGCTGTCCGGACTGGATCCGGAGCATCTGGGCGTCGAACGACTGCCCGGGCAGGCGAAAGCGTCGGCCCGGCCGCGGAAGACGCCGTCGACGCGCAAGCCGGTCGGAGGGGAGGTCTGATGTCGAAGCTCGGAGAAATCGGTGCCAAGCTGCACCGCGGTGAGGTGTCCTACGACTTCATCGGCCACCGCAAGTTCTGGTTCAGCCTCTCGGCGGTCCTGGTCATCATCTCGCTGGGCGGCCTGTTCGTCCGCGGGCTGGCGCTCGGGATCGAGTTCAAGGGCGGTGTCGAGTACGAGGCCAAGGTCAAGGTCACGAGCAACACCGTGCAGGACTTCGGCGACGCCGTGAAGGCGACCAACGCCAAGAACCTCGGCGACCCGGTCGTCACCACGATCAACAACGACAAGGTCCGGGTCCAGACCAAGCCGCTGGACCAGACCGACATCGGCACGGTGCGCGCCGCGATCGCCAAACAGGCCGGCGTCCCGGCCGCGCAGGTCACCTCGCAGCAGATCGGCGCGTCCTGGGGCAAGCAGATCGCCGACAAGGCCATCCTCGCGCTGGTCGTCTTCCTGTTCGCGGTGTTCGCGGTGATCTGGATGTACTTCCGGGAAGCCAAGGCGTCGATGGCCGCGATCATCGCGCTGATCCACGACGTCACGATCACGGTCGGTGTGTACGCGCTGATCGGCTTCGACGTCACGCCGGCCACGGTCATCGGCGTACTGACGATCCTCGGTTACTCGCTGTACGACACCGTCGTGGTGTTCGACAAGGTCCGGGAGAACACCCGCGGCATCACCGGGTCGAACCGCTACACCTACTCGGACGCGACCAACCTCGCCGTCAACCAGACCGTGGTCCGGTCGATCAACACCACGGTCACCGCGCTGCTGCCGGTGGGCGCGATCCTGGTCGTCGGTACGGCGGTCCTCGGCACCGGCCCGCTCAAGGACCTGTCGCTGGCGCTGTTCGTCGGTATCGCCGTCGGTGCGTACTCCTCGATCTTCATCGCTCCGTCGCTGCTCGCGGTCTTCAAGGAGCGCGAGCCGGGCATGCAGGCGCTGAACAAGCGGGTGAGCGCGAAGAAGGCGCAGGTCGCTGCCGCTGCGGCCGCTCCGGTGGGCGTGGCGACGGCCGGTGCGGCGGCGCGTTCCGACGTACAGGACACACCGCGGAAGGCTGACCGGGCGACCGGGTCGGCTCCGACGCCGTCGTCGCGGCCGATGAAGGCGGCGTCCGCCGGGCGTCCGCAGCCGACGCGCAAGCCGCGCTCGAAGCGCGGTAAGTGATGCGGTCGCTCGAGCAGGTGCTCACGGACGGTATCCGCGACATTCCGGACTACCCGCAGGCGGGGGTGGTGTTCAAGGACATCACCCCGCTGCTGGCCGACCACACGGGCTTCGGCCAGGTCGTGGAGGCGCTGGCGGCAGTCGGGAAGGACGACGACGGTCGGCCGGTCGTCGACAAGGTGGTCGGGATCGAGGCGCGCGGGTTCATCCTGGCGGCACCGGTCGCGCTCGCGCTCGGCGCCGGGTTCGTGCCGGTGCGGAAGAAGGGGAAGCTGCCGGCGGCGACGTACGAGGAGTCGTACGCGCTGGAGTACGGCGAGGCGACGATCGAGGTGCACCAGGACGCGTTCGCGCCCGGTGACCGCGTCCTCGTCATCGACGACGTCCTGGCCACCGGCGGCACGGTCGAGGCCTGCCTGCGACTGATCCGCCGCTGCGGCGCCGAGGTTCTCGGTACGGCGGTGTTGCTGGAGCTGTCGTTCCTCCCGGGCCGCAAACGCCTCGAAGGCGAAGCCGTCACCGCCCTCGTCACTGTCTGAATCGCTGCCTGAACCACGGTCTGAATCACGGTCTGAATTCGGGCAAACTCTCCGTCGCCGGAAGGTGACCCGGCGTGTTGTCCACAGGCGGTTCTGCCTCGTTGCACGCGGACCTCTAGACTGGTGCTCTGTCGGCGGAGGGACACAACGTGGGCGAAGACCCGGCGATGACATCTGCGGTCGAGAACGCCGTACCGCAGGAGCCGCCGCGCGCGCCGTCACCGGTGCGCCCGGCTCCCGTGTCGCCGCCGCCTGCGACCCAGCCGCCGCGGATCGCGCCGGCCCGGGTCCGCGCCCGGCTCGCCCGCCTCGGCGGCACAAGGCACCCGAATCGGGCGCCGATGCTCGAGCCGCTGTTCCGGGTGGTCCGCGCGACCCACCCGAAGGCCGATCTCGGCATGATCGAGCGCGCCTACCGGACCGCGGAGAAGTACCACACCGGCCAGATGCGCAAGAGCGGCGATGCGTACATCACGCATCCGCTCGCCGTCGCCACCATCCTCGCCGAGCTCGGTATGACCGCGACCACGCTGTGCGCCGCGCTGCTCCACGACACCGTCGAGGACACGCCGTACACGGTGGCGGACCTGACTCGCGACTTCGGCGAAGAGATCGCCATGCTGGTCGACGGCGTCACCAAGCTCGACAAGGTGCGGTACGGCGAGTCCGCGCAGGCCGAGACCATCCGCAAGATGGTCGTCGCGATGTCCAAGGACATCCGGGTGCTGGTCATCAAGCTGTCCGACCGGCTGCACAACATGCGCACGCTGGGCTCGCTGCGCCAGGAGAAGCAGGAGCGGATCGCCCGCGAGACGCTGGAGATCTACGCCCCGCTGGCGCACCGGCTCGGTATGAACACGATCAAGTGGGAGCTCGAGGACCTGGCGTTCTCGACCCTGCACCCGAAGGTGTACGACGAGATCGTCCGGCTGGTCGCCGAGCGCGCACCGTCCCGCGATGAGTATCTGGCGACCGTGATCGACCAGGTCCACGAGGACCTGCGTCTCGCCAAGGTGAAGGCCACCGTCACCGGCCGTCCGAAGCACTACTACTCGATCTACCAGAAGATGATCGTCCGCGGCCGCGAGTTCGGTGACATCTATGACCTGGTCGGCATCCGGGTCCTGGTCGAGTCGGTCCGGGACTGCTACGCCGCCCTCGGCATCATGCACGCGCGGTGGAACCCGGTCCCCGGCCGGTTCAAGGACTACATCGCGATGCCGAAGTTCAACATGTACCAGTCGCTGCACACCACGGTGATCGGGCCGCAGGGCAAGCCGGTGGAGCTGCAGATCCGGTCGTTCTCCATGCACCGCCGCGCGGAGTACGGCATCGCCGCGCACTGGAAGTACAAGGAGGACCCGACCTCCGTCGTGGCGGACGCGCCGAGCACCGAAATCGGCGGGCCGAACGACATGCCGTGGGTGCGGCAGCTCGTCGACTGGCAGCGGGAGACCTCCGACCCGTCGGAGTTCCTCGACTCGCTGCGCTTCGAGATCAACAACACCGAGGTCTACGTCTTCACCCCGCGCGGCGACGTGATGTCGCTGCCGACCGGGTCGTCGCCGGTCGACTTCGCGTACGCCGTACACACCGAGGTCGGCCACCGCTGTATTGGTGCCCGCGTCAACGGTCGCCTGGTGCCATTGGAGAGCACCCTCGAGAACGGTGACGTCGTCGAGGTCTTCACCTCGAAGGCGCAGGGTGCGGGTCCGTCGCGGGACTGGCTCACGTTCGTCAAGAGCCCGCGTGCGCGGAACAAGATCAAGCACTGGTTCTCCAAGGAGCGCCGCGACGAGGCGATCGAGCACGGCAAGGACGCGATCGCGAAGCAGCTCCGCAAGGAGGGTCTGCCGCTGCAGCGCCTGCTGTCGCACGAGACCCTGACCGCGGTCGCGAACTCCCTGCGGTATCCGGACGTCACCGGTCTGTACGCCGCGGTCGGCGAGCAGCACGTGAGCGCGCAGGCCGTCGTACGGCGACTCATCGAGACGTATGGTGGCGAGGAGGGCGCGGCCGAGGACCTTGCCGAGGGCATGCGGCTGCCGGCCACCAAGGAGCGGCGGAAGCGGACCGCGCGCGGCGACGCCGGCGTCATCGTCAAGGGCGCGACCGACGTACTGTCGAAGCTCGCCCGGTGCTGTACGCCGGTGCCGGGTGACGAGATCATCGGCTGGATCACCCGCGGCGCGGGCGTCTCGGTGCACCGGGCCGACTGCGCGAACGTGGAGAACCTGAAGACCCAGCCCGAGCGCATCGTCGAGGTCGAGTGGGCGCCGACGGCGCAGTCCGTGTTCTTGGTCGCGATCCAGGTCGAGGCACTGGACCGGGCTCGCCTGCTGTCGGACATCACCCGCGTCCTGTCGGACTACCACGTGAACATCCTGTCCGCAGCCCTCACCACAACCCGCGACCGCATCGCAAAGTCCCGCTTCACCTTCGAAATGGGCGACCCAACCCACCTAGGCCACGTACTGAAGGCAGTCCGCTCAGTAGAAGGCGTCTTCGACGTCTACCGCGTCACCCAGTAGGTCCTGCCGGCTGTTTGTGGGGCCGGGGACACTGCGGGTATGAGCCGTGTTGGGCGTCGCGCGTTTCTGGTCGCAGGTGTTGGGTTGCTGGCCGGGTGCAGCGATTCGTCAGCTCAGAATCAACCGAGCTCGCCCCCGACTACGCCAACTCCTGCTCCATCAGGCCCGTCCAGCCCGCCGCCTGCTACGACTACACCCGCGGTTGTGCTGCCCTCTGTGCGGAGTTGGGTGGCGGGGCCGGGGGAGATCCAGCCGGAGGTGAAGCGGCTGGCGGTGGCGGCGGTGGTGAAGTTGCTGCAGCCGACCGAAACACCGGCTGTGATCGAGGTGATCGACGCGCAGTACGGCGGCATCTTGAGCGACTCGGCCAGCGTGCTGGTGCCGTGCCGCGTGTACTCGATCAGACAGTACCGTGTGATCAGCGGCGGTACGACGGTCGACGTACGGCTGAGCAAGTCGTCGCAAGGGACCTGGCGCGTGACAGCGACTCACCCCGCTCAACCCGGAGCGCCGGTTGCGAGCCTGTCGGCGGCCGCGCAGCAGGTGCTGGCCAGCAAGCAGATCCTGCTGCCGCCCGCGTCCGCTGCAGACATCCGCTCGGGACAGGTACACGACAGCGTGCTCACCACGATGCTCGAGCTCGCGAAGACCTACCGGATCGGGGTCAGCGTGATCCGCTCCGGTCACCCGACCAACGTGTTCGGCACCGACCGCCCGAGCGATCACCCCCGCGGCCGGGCGTTCGACACATGGCAGATCGACGGCCACCCGGTCGTGTCGCCGTCAACGTCCCGCGCACTCATCACGGCGTACATGCGCGCGACCGAGTCCCTGGGCTCCTACAACGTTGGCGGCCCCTACCAACTCTCCGGTACGGCGTACTTCTCCGACCAAACCCACCACGACCACATCCACGCCGGCTTCAGCACCTAACCCATCCCGCCCCCGCCCCTCGCGCGCGTGGATAACCCTTGGTGTTGGGGGTTCTCCGTTGGTGTGAGACGGGAGAACCCCCAACACGGGCGGATATCCCCTCGCGGTTGCTAGTCCCATTCCCAGGTGATTCCTACGGTGCCGGGGTCGGCGGAGGATTCGATGACGTGGACTCGGCCGTCGGACGTGAGCATGAGGTCGCGGTGGAGGAGGTTCGGGCCGGAGGTGTGGCGGCGGCGGATCTCGTGGACGCGGACCGGCAGCGCGGCGCGGTCGAACTGCACCTCCAGCACATAATGCATCCCGCCCCACTCGCTGAATCGCTGGTACTCCGTCGCCGGCAGCCCGGTGCGGTCCTCGATCTCGTAGCGCACGACGGCCGTCTCGCCGACAGCAAGGACCCGGTCGAGCAGCAGCTCCCCGAGCATCGCGCCAGCCTCGGGGGAGCGGGCGATCCGGCCGGTACGGCAACCACTCACCGCCTGCAAGGTGAGCTGCTCCGCGTCGCAGCCCGGCTCGCCCTGGTGCGCGATGATCAGCCGATCCACCGGCTGTACGGCGACCACGCTCTGAATCACCCGCCGGCAGTGCGCGCTCCGATCCGCGCCCAGCCGGACCTCTTCGAGAACAGTCACGTTGCGCAGCCTGCCGTGGGCGTCGCGGCGGAGCCGGTCGAGCAGCCGGGTGAGCGCCTCGGCGTAGTCGACAACGGCGTACGGCTGCGGCGTCGTGTCCGGCTCGGTCCGCGCCGGAGGGATCCGCCCCGTCAGCCAGCCGGGTGGGACCTGCAGGAGTTCTTCGAGCGCCGCCACGATCGCCAGCGAGTCCTCGCGTGGAACGCGGCGGCCGCTCTGCCAGGTGCTGAGTGTCGCGACCCCGACGTGCAGCCCGCGGTCGGCGAGATGGGTCCGGATCCGGTTGAGTGCCAGCCCGCGGCGGGCGATCGCCTGCCGCAGCGCGTCCGCGAACGACGCTTCCGGAGTCACCGCACGGACTTCGATCGGCTTGATCATGGGCGCACACTCCTTCAGGGCAGCAGTGTAAACATTCACAGCACCCGCTGACACTGCCTCGTCACGCATCGTTCACGCGCCGTTGCCGTTCACACCCCGGATCCGAGTTCTTGCCGCGCCGTGGTCGCGTCCCGACGATGGACTCCGCCCACCCCGTAGTACCTCTTGAAGGAGGACTCATGCGCAGGCTCCGCCCTAAGCCTAGTCGCAGCTGGTCGTTGCTCTTGGCCACGATCCTCGGTCTGGTGACGCTGGCACCGCTCGCCCCGCCGGCCTCGGCCGCGCCCAGCAGCTACTACCTCAACGTGTCCGGCCAGTCCCAGCAGAAGTCGAACTGGTGCTGGGCCGCGAGCGGCAACAGCATCGCCGCGTTCTACGGCCGCACGTACTCGCAGAACCAGTTCTGCAACCTTGCCTTCGGCTACTCGATGAACGGCACCTGCCCGAACAACCAGGCCACCCTCGGCAACGACCAGAACGCGTTCCGGGCGCTCGGGATCAGCGCCGGCAGCTACGTCTCGTCCACGCTCACCTTCAACACGCTCGTCACCGAGATCGCCGCCGGGCGCCCGGTGATGACGCGGATCGGCTGGACCTCGGGCGGCGGTCACATGATGGACATCATCGGGTACGACGCCTCCGACTCGACCCTCGAGTACTACAACCCGTGGCCGGACGACCCGCGCTACAACTACTCGACCTACAACTGGTACCGGTCCAACTCGCAGTTCACCTGGACACATTCCCTGTACCGGATCGGAGCCTGACATGCGCCGCCCGAAGAACGTCCTGCTCCGCTGCGCCGCCGTACTCGCTGCCGGTCTCGGATTCACCTTTGCTGCGGCCGGTCTGGCCGGTGCGGCGGGTCCGCAACCGGTCGCACCGACCGAGTTGTCCAAGGCAACTAACGCCGCGCGTTCATCCGAGGCGCTCAGCTTGTTGAGCAAGGCCGGAGGTACAGCGAAGGCCGCGGTGAGCGTCGCGCGGGACACGCAGCCGATCTACGCGCTCAACCCTGCTTTCGTACGTGATGCGTCGGCGCCGGTCGCGACCTTCTGGTACGCCGCAACCACTGCGGCGCAAGGCGGACGGACCTTGACCGTCTTCACCACTCCGGACGCGAACGGCGCCTGGCATGCCGTCAACGTGGCCTCTGGCAACACCGAGTCGCGGATGGTGTCGGCCGCTGCGGGTGCACTCGTGTTCACCGAGCCTCAGGTCGGCGCTTGGTACGCCCTCTCCGGCACGCAGGTGCGACCGCTGAACCAGTCGGCCATCAAGTCGATCGGCACCCGACCGATCACCGTCACCGCCTACCAGGACCTCGTCTCCCGCCGCTACTCCGACAAACTCCCCGGCACCCACTACAACGACATCGGCATGGCCGGCGGCTACGACCCCACCAGCTCGACAACCGCCGCCGCTGCGGTCACGCCCGCCAACACCCACCTCCTACTGATCACCACCTCCGGTGGCGTCCTCGGACTCGCCCTCCTGCTACTCGCCCGCCGCCACGCCCTCAAGACCCGCTACAACGACTGACTCCTGGAATGACCCCGCCGCACCGGACTGGCTGCCACCAGAGCACCATGCCCCCGCCGGCGCTGCCCGGTTCGCCGCACTAATCCACTGGTGCGGCGAGCCGGGTGGTTGCGAGCAGGAGCGAATGCCTTTCCCGGATGAGCTAGGGATCCTGAGTCGGAAGTACGCGGCTACTTGGTAGGCCGTGTCGGTGGCGAGTCCGAACCTTGAGCCGATGTTGTCCGACTTCTGAAGTCCGTGACATAGATTGTTGGTGGGTGGTGTGCCCAGCATTAGCGCCGCCAAGGCCCCGCTATTCGGGTCTGGGGAGCAAGACCCACCCGAACCAGCCTGTAACACTCCCCAGTCGGAGCGGATCGCCCCGCGGATCGTATCTTTGAGAAGCCACCGACCATTCTCGCGGCCCGATGATGGTCGGTGGCTTCTCAAAGATGGAGCCTGCGGCCGATTCCGGTGGTTTGGGGAGTGTTACAGGCTGATTCGGGTGTGTGGTTCGGGTGGGTCTTGCTCCCCAGACCGGTTTGGGGGCGGCCGTCGGATTGGTTTCGTACGTCGACACGCCCCAGCTGATGTCGTGCCGGTGCTCGCGGAGCCCTGTCCGTTCCGGATCAGGCTGCAGACCGATCGCTCGCTCGTACTTGTCGATGTCATCGATCAGGAACAAATCGCTCCGATACAGGCTGGCCTGGCGCATCCAACCATCGTACGAAGTTGGGTCCCCAGCGCCGCGGCAGCCGAGGCTCCTGACAAAGGAATCCGCCGACCGCCAGTTCCAAGGCTGGGTAGGAGCCCCAGAGGTCGGTTCGGCGTACTGAGATGATGTGCCAGCCCAGGGCGTCCAGTTCGGTACGGCGGGTTTCGTCTTTCAGTTGTTGCTTGGTTGAGGAGTGCCACTGGTCGCTGTCGTACTCCAAGCCCAGGCGCCGACCGTCGATCGGCTGGTCCGGGTAGCCCAGGTCCAGGCGGTAGGTTCGGCCGTTGCCTTCGACTCGGACCTGGAGTTCGGGGCGGGGGAATCGGGCGTCGAACAGTCGGAGTCGGAGCCAGGATTCGCCCGGGGACTCGGCGCGCCCGTCGGCGATCCGTAGGAGCTGGGCCGGCTGCGACATGCTGTCCTGCGCGAAATAGGCAGCCGACGCAGTCATGAGGTCGTTCATCGGCATGCCTGCATGAAGCAGCGCATCCACTGCCGACAACGCGAACGGCCGCGGAAGGTGTGTAGCCAACTCGACTGCTGTCGCAGCCGGAGTGGTGACCCTCAGCCCGTGGACCTCCACGTTGGGGCGATCGGTGAAAGTCCATTGGGGACGAAAGGAGTCCGGGGCGAGCGCGGTGGTGTCGATGCCGTGCAACCAGGCGGCCGCCCGACCGCTCACAGTCGCGTCAGGCGGTACGACGAGACGCAGCGCGTCGGCTCTCAGCGCAATGGTGTCCGGCACCCGCACATCGGCGTACACGTCGCCGATCAACTGCCGGATCTCGCCGCGCGCGAGTAACCATTGGAGCTTGCGCCCTACCTGATACGCACGAAACGGGATGCCGCAGAAGTACAGCGGCAGGTCAGCAGGAAACATCCGTCAAGCATCGCTGAAGACGACATTTCCTGCGGAAAGTTGTCCACAGGGTTGGGGTCAGCTGAAGTCGGTGAGGGCGTTTTGGGCTTGGGTCAGCCATTCTCGGCGGGCGGCGATGGCTTCTCGGGCCTCGTTGGCCTTGCGGGCGTTGCCTTGGGACTCGTGTTTGGCGGCCTGCTTCTCCAGGTCTGCGATCAGGGACTGGAGTTGCTTGACGGTTGCCTCGGCGCGGGCGCGGGCCTCGGGGTTGCTGCGGTTCCAGACCTCGTCCTCGGCGGCCTTCACGGCCTGTTCGACGGCGCGGAGGCGGCCGTCGACGGCGCGCATGGAGTCCCGCGGGATCTTGCCGATCTGGTCCCAGCGGTCCAGGTACTCACGCAGTTGCTCGCGCGCCGACTTCGCGTCCGACACCGGCACGATGGTCTCGATCTCGACGAGCAGCGCTTCTTTGGCCTGCAGGTTCTCCACCTGCTCGGCGTTCTCCTCGGCCTGTACGGCGTCCCGCGCGCCGAAGAACAGGTCCTGCGCGGCGCGGAACCGCGCCCACAGTTTGTCGTCGACCTCGCGCGGTGCCGGCCCGGCGGCCTTCCACTGCCGCATCAGGTCCCGGAAGCGCCCGGACGTCGGGCCCCAGTCGTTCGACGACGCGAGCGTCTCGGCCTCGGCCGCGAGCCGCTCCTTCACCACGGCGGCCTCTTCGCGCTTGGAGGACAGCTCGGCGAAGTGCTGCTTGCGGTGTCGCGTGTACGTCGTACGCGCGGAGGAGAACCGGTGCCAGAGCTCGTCGTCGCTGGACTTGTCGAGCCGGGGGAGTGCCTTCCACTCGTCGAGCAGTTCGCGCAGCCGGGTCACGCCGTGCCGCCAGTCGGTGCCGGCCGCGATGGTCTCGGCCTCGGTGGCGATCTTGGTCTTGGCGGAGCGCGCCTCCTCGACCTTGGCGGCCCGTTCGGCCTTGCGCCGTTCACGCTGCTGCGCGACCAGAGGGGTGAGGGCTTCGAGGCGGGTCAGCAGACCGTCGAGGTCGCCGACGGCCTGGGCGTCCTCGATCGAGCCGGTGACCTTCTTGACCGCGGCGCGGGCGTCGTCGGGGGACACCGTGCCGGCCTGGACCCGCTGCTCCAGCAGCTCCACCTCGAAGGCCAGCGCGTCGTACCGGCGGGTGTAGAAGGCGAGGGCTTCCTCGGGTTTCGCGTCCGGCCACTGGCCGACCGCCCGTTCACCGTCCTTCGTCCGTACGAAGACCGTTCCGTCCTCGGCTACCCGGCCCCAGTTCTCTCCGGCCACAACTCGCCCCTTCCGGCGGTATGCACTGCGCTCGTGCCCATTCTGGTCAGTCCCCGGTCCAACCGCGCGGACAGGGCCCGCCTGGGCGCGTCGAGCTGCCTTCTCGACGCTCAAGTCTTCGGCCTGCGAAGGCCTATCCCTGAACAATCACAAACTCCCAGCTCAGGCGCAACGGGGTTGCATCACAATCCGGTTCGAAGTACCCCGAACAACCCGGGTAGCCTTGGTGGGTCCCGAACCCTGTTCCAGGAAGGTCTGTCGTGCTCATCGCCGGGTTCCCCGCGGGGTCGTGGGGTACGAACTGCTACGTCGTCGCCACCGGCCAGGGCGCGGAGTGCATCGTCGTCGACCCCGGTCAGGACGCGACCGACGGCGTCGAGCAGGTGGTCCGGGAGAACAAGCTGAAGCCCGTCGCCGTGCTGCTCACGCACGGTCACATCGACCACATGTTCTCGGTTCTCCCGGTCTGCGGGACGTACGACGCGACCGCCTGGATCCACCCGGACGACCGGCACCTGCTCGCCGACCCGATGGCCGGGATCAGCCCGGAGACGGCGCGGATGCTGCTCGGCGGCGACCACACCTTCGCCGAGCCCGACGAGGTGGCGGAGCTGAAGGACGGGCAGGCGCTCGAGCTGGCGGGGCTGCGGTTCACCGTCGACCACACCCCGGGCCACACCCGCGGGTCGGTCACCTTCACCACGCCGTACGACGGGCCCGAAGAGGTACCTGCCGTTCTTTTCTCCGGTGACGTGTTGTTCGCCGGGTCGATCGGCCGGACGGATCTGCCTGGCGGCGACCATCCGGCGATGCTGCATACGTTGGCCACCAAGATCCTGCCGATGCGCGACGAGATCGTCGTCCTGCCGGGTCATGGTGGCCAGACCACGATCGGCCGGGAGAAGGCGACCAACCCCTACTTGCAGGACCTGGAGATTCCAACACTATGAGCAAGGTGACCCCGCTGAGTGGGTTCCCCGAATTCTTGCCCGCAGACCGGATCGTCGAGCTGGAGTTTCTCGACACCATCCGGGAGACGTTCGAGCTGCACGGTTTCGCGTCGATCGAGACCCGTGCGGTCGAGCCGGTCGAGCGGCTGTCCAACCAGGGCGAGGACGCCGACAAGGAGATCTACGGCGTACGGCGGCTCGCGGCCGGCGCGGACGAGGACGCGGCCCTCGGCCTGCACTTCGACCTGACCGTGCCGTTCGCGCGGTACGTGCTGGAGCACAGCGGCAAGCTGGTGTTCCCGTTCCGGCGCTACCAGATCCAGAAGGTGTGGCGCGGTGAACGCCCGCAGGAGGGCCGGTACCGCGAGTTCACGCAGGCGGACATCGACATCATCGACAGCGGCGAGCTGCCGTTCCACTACGAGGTCGAGCTGCCGCTGGTGATCGCGGACGCGTTCCGCAAGCTGCCGATCCCGCCGTTCCGGATCCAGGTGAACACCCGGCAGATCCCGGAGGGTTTCTACCGCGGCCTCGGCATCGAGGACATCACCGGAACGCTCCGGATCGTCGACAAGCTGGACAAGATCGGCCCGGACAAGGTGACCGACCTGCTGACCGCGGCCGGCCTGTCCGCGGAGACGGCCAAGCAGGTACTTCGGCTGGCGGAGATCTCTTCGACGGACGCTTCGTTCGCGGATCAGGTACGGGCGTTGGGCGTGCAGCACGAGGTTCTCGACGAGGGGCTCGAGCGGCTGTCGCAGATCATGACGGCGGCGAACGAGCACGCACCGGGGCTGCTGGTCGCGGACCTGAAGATCGCGCGCGGCCTCGACTACTACACCGGCACGGTCTACGAGACCCAGCTGATCGGTGACGAGGGCTACGGGTCGATCTGCTCCGGTGGGCGGTACGACTCGCTGGCGTCCGACGGCAAGACGACGTACCCCGGCGTGGGTATCTCGATCGGGGTGTCGCGGCTGGTGCACCGGTTGATCTCGAAGGGTCTGCTGACGGCGAGTCGTCGTACGCCGACGGCTCTGCTGATCGCACTGAACTCTGAAGAGGACAGGGCGGAGGCTATGCGGACCGCGATTCAGCTGCGCGCCAGGGGGATTGCCGTCGAGGTGGCGCCGGCTGCCGCCAAGTTCGGGAAGCAGATCAAGTTCGCGGATCGGCGGGGGATCCCGTTCGTCTGGTTCAGCACCGAGAACGGGCCTGAGGTGAAGGACATCCGGAGCGGCGAGCAGGTGCCGGCGGATGCTGCCACTTGGGCCCCGCCCGCACACGACCTACGACCAAGCATCAACACGCACAGTATTGAATCGCAGAGGGAGAACTCGTGATCCGTACCCATTCCGCAGGCTCGTTGCGCGCGGAGAACGCCGGCCAAACCGTGATCCTGGCGGGCTGGGTGGCGCGGCGACGCGATCACGGCGGCGTGGCGTTCATCGACCTGCGTGACTCGACCGGCACCGTCCAGGTCGTGATCCGCGACGAGGACGCCGCGCACGGCCTGCGTTCGGAGTACTGCCTGAAGATCGTCGGCGAGGTCTCGCCGCGCCCGGAGGGCAACGCGAACCCGAACCTGCCGACCGGCGAGATCGAGGTGATCGCCACCGAGGTCGAGGTGCTGAACGAGGCGGCGCCGCTGCCGTTCCCGGTCGAGGAGCACCACGCGACGCCGGTGAACGAGGAGATCCGGCTCAAGTACCGGTACCTGGATCTGCGCCGCCAGGGCCCGGGTTCGGCGCTGCGTCTGCGCAGCGAGGTGAACAAGGCCGCGCGTGAGGTGCTGGCCAAGCACGATTTCGTCGAGCTCGAGACGCCGACGCTGACGAAGTCGACGCCGGAAGGCGCCCGTGACTTCCTGGTCCCGGCCCGCCTGCAGCCGGGCAGCTGGTACGCGCTGCCGCAGTCGCCGCAGCTGTTCAAGCAGCTGCTGATGGTGGCCGGTATGGAGCGGTACTACCAGATCGCCCGCTGCTACCGCGACGAGGACTTCCGCGCCGACCGCCAGCCGGAGTTCACCCAGCTGGACATCGAGATGAGCTTCGTCGACCAGGACGACATCATCGCGCTGTCCGAGGAGATCCTCACCGCGCTCTGGAAGCTCGTCGGGTACGACGTGCAGACGCCGATCCCGCGGATGACGTACGGCGAGGCGATGGCGCGGTTCGGCTCCGACAAGCCGGATCTGCGGATGGGCCTCGAGCTCGTCGAGTGCACGGAGTACTTCAAGAACACCCCGTTCCGCGTGTTCCAGGCGCCGTACGTCGGTGCGGTCGTGATGCCGGGTGGCGCCGACCAGCCGCGCAAGCAGCTGGACGCGTGGCAGGAGTGGGCCAAGCAGCGGGGCGCGCGCGGATTGGCCTACGTTCTGGTCGGTCAGGACGGCGAGCTCGCTGGTCCGGTCGCGAAGAACCTGTCCGAGGAGGAGCGCGCGGGCATCGCCGACCACGTCGGCGCGAAGCCGGGTGACTGCATCTTCTTCGCCGCGGGTCCGGTGAAGACGTCGCGGGCGCTGCTCGGTGCGGCCCGGCTGGAGATCGGCCGTCGCGGCGGCCTGATCGACGAGTCCGCCTGGTCGTTCGTGTGGGTCGTCGACGCGCCGCTGTTCGAGCCGGCCGATGACGCGACCGCCGCGGGCGACGTCGCGGTCGGGTCCGGCGCGTGGACCGCCGTACACCATGCCTTCACGTCGCCGAAGCCGGACTCGATGGAGACGTTCGACACCGACCCGGGGTCGGCGCTGGCGTACGCGTACGACATCGTCTGCAACGGCAACGAGATCGGCGGCGGCTCGATCCGTATCCACCGCGAAGACGTACAGAAGCGGGTCTTCAAGGTGATGGGGCTGTCCGACGAGGAGGCTTCGGAGAAGTTCGGGTTCCTGCTCGACGCGTTCAAGTTCGGTGCGCCGCCGCACGGCGGGATCGCGTTCGGCTGGGACCGGATCACCGCGCTGCTGGCCGGCACCGAGTCGATCCGCGACGTGATCGCGTTCCCGAAGTCCGGCGGCGGTTTCGACCCGCTGACCGCGGCGCCGGCGCCGATCACGCCCGAGCAGCGCAAGGAAGCCGGCGTCGACGCCAAGCCGGAGAAGAAGGCCGACTAGCGCCGCGTCGAGCAACGGCGGGGTAGCGACGGCTGACTTTGTGCATCAGATCCGTACGGCGTCGCGCGAGCTGTACGGACGCGGTGCACAAGGTCATCCTGAACGGGGTACGCGCAGTCCGTGTCCGTGGCTATGACGACTCCCCCGTTTCTTGACGCAGATTAGCTTGCGCCGCGGTCGAAAGACCCGTTCGTATACGATGAACCGGGTGAGCACGAACTCGGTTCTCGTGGGCGACGGCCACCGGCCGCTCCGCGACGTGGTCGCCGCGGAGTTGCGGCGCCTCATCCTGGCCGGCTCGCTGCCACCGGGCGAGCGCCTGGTCGAGGACCGGCTGGCCCAGCAGCTGGGCGTGTCCCGCAACCCGATCCGGGAGGCGATGCGGGTGCTCGAGGCCGAGGGATTCCTCGACGTCACGGCGCGGCGGGGTGCCTTCGTGGCCAAGCTGTCGGCCCAGCAGGCCGAGGACCTGTTCCAGGTCCGGCTCGCGCTGGAGCCGCTCGGCGCGCGTCTGGCGGCGTCGGTCGAGGACCCCGAAACCGGCTTGATCACCAGGGCTCGGGCCATTCTCGACGTGGTCCGCGAGTCCGGCCCGGATCAGGATCTCGACGTCTTGTCCACCCTGCACACCGAGCTGCACTCGCTCATCTTCGAACTGACCCGTAACGACTACCTGATCGCGCTCGCGATCCCGATGGTCAAGCGCGGTCAGTGGTTGTTGCGGCAGAGCGCTCCGCTGCAGAACCCGGCGGCCTGGGGCGAGCACGACGGCCTGATCGCCGCGATCGCCGCGGGCGATCCCGACCTCGCCGAGGCGGCGGCTCGCCATCACGTACTCAGCGTCCGCAACGCGCTCCGCCCGCATCTCGAGCCGGCCGAGCCGTTGCAGGACCCCGCCTGACTGCACGTCCGTATACAGCAGGCGACGGCAGTCCTTCCGGTGCCAATGCCCCGGTTCCTCTGGATCTCCGGCGGGCTGAACCACAACCTTGTTGTTTTACAGGCGATCTCCGCGATGCAGATATTCCGGACGAAACCACCTCGTGTTCGTCACGAAACATGGGCGTAGCAGGCACCGTATACAACATACGGAACAGCTTGTCGTGCCTGCCCAAGGAGCACGCCCCATGGATCTCACGCCCTCTCACGTCACCACTCCGATCTCCCGCCGGCGGCTGCTCGGCTGGGGCGGCGGCCTAGCCGCCGGGATCGGCCTCGGCCCGATGCTCACGGCCTGCGGTGACAGCACGTCGTCCGCGGCCTCGTCGTCTGCCGGTGGCGGCACGCTGACGATGGGAATCAATGCCACCCCCGACACCCTCGACCCAGGCGCCACCGGTCTCGCGCTGACGCTCCTGATCTCGTTCGCGCTGTTCGACCCGCTGGTCTACTGGCTGCCGGACGGGAAGGGTGGCAGCGCCTTCCACCCGGGCCTGGCGGAGTCGTGGACGATCTCGCCCGACGCCTCGGTGTACACCTTCAAATTGCGCAAGGGCGTGACGTTCCACGACGGGACGACATTCGACGCGAAGGCGGTCAAGGCGACGTACGACCATGTGGTCGACCCGAAGACCAAGTCCAAGAGCGGTCTCGGTGCGCTGGGGCCGTACAAGGAGACCAAGATCCTCGACGACTACACCGTGCAGATCGTCTTCACGGCGCCGAACGCGTCGTTCCTGCATCAGCAGGCGGCCGGCAACTTCGGCATCTCGTCGCCGGCCGCGCTGGCGAAGTACGGGCCGACGGCGTACGGGAACAATCCGGTCGGGACCGGACCGTTCACGTTCCAGAGCTACCAGGCCGGTAGCCAGCTGACGCTGCTGAAGAATCCGAAGTACACCTGGGGTCCGAAGGCGCTGGGTGAGGGCCCGGCCAAGCTGGACAAACTGGTCTTCCGGATCGTCACCGACGACAGCGGCCGCTACAACGCCTTGCAGAGCGGGCAGTTGCAGATCGCCATGAACCTGCCGCCGAACAACATCTCCGCGGCGCAGAAGTCCGGCAAGTTCCAGCAGTTGCTGGTGCCCTCCATCGGTACGCCGCTGGGCATGCCGATCAACGTGACCAAATCGCCGACCGACGACCCGCTGGTGCGGCAGGCGATCATGTACGCCGTCGACCAGGACGCGCTCGTGAAGGACGTCCTGTACGACGTCTACAAGCCCGCGCACAACGTGCTCACCCCGATCACGCCCGGTTTCAGCGAGGCGGCGAGCAAGACCTACTCCTACGACCCGGACAAGGCCGGCAAGCTGCTCGACCAGGCCGGCTGGACGGCCGGCGACGGCGGGACCCGGACCAAGAACGGCAAGAAGCTGAACCTCGAGATCATCCTGTTCAGCGGCGGCGGGCTGGAGTTGCCGACGCAGTTCGTCGTGTCGGAGCTGCAGAAGGTGGGGTTCAGTGCGAACACCGCCGTGCAGCCGTTCGCGACGGCACAGGCCAGCTTCAACTCCGGCGCGCACAACCTGGGCTCGTTCGGGTACTACGGCGCGGACCCCTACCTGCTCAACATCTGGGTCAACTCCAACGCGATCCAGTCCGGCTTCAACTGGTCGCACTACGCCAACCCTGCGGTGGACAAACTGATCGCCAAGGCGAACGCGACCGCTGCAGACGCTGCCCGGAATGGGCTGTACGAACAGGTCGGCGCGAAGCTGATGCAGGACTCGATGTACCTGCCGCTCTGGGACGTGGCCGGGGCGTTCACGCTGTCGCCGAAGGTGCAGAACCTGCATCAGACCCTGAACGGCTACCTGGCGTTCCACAGCGCCACACTCGGCTGATGACGCTGTTCGTCGTCCGACGGCTGGGTGCCGCGATCCCGGTCGTCATCGGCATCACGCTGATCGCGTTCGTCCTGGTGCACGTCGTACCAGGCGATCCGGCCAAGGTGATCCTGTACGGCGCGAACGCGTCACCGGAGCAGATCGCGACGCTTCGGCAGCAACTCGGGCTGGACGATCCGTTGTGGCGGCAGTACGCCGATTTCGCCGTGAACCTCGTGCACGGCAACCTCGGTACGTCGTTCCTGACCCAGACCGCGGTCAGCCACGAGTTGTTGTCCAGGGCACCGAGCACGCTGATCCTGACCGCGGCCTCGATGCTGGTGGCCGTGCTGGTCGGCGTACCGCTGGGACTGGTCGCGGGCATGCGGCCGGGTTCGGTCCTGGACACCGTGGCGCGGTGGATCTCGTTCGCGGGCGTCGCGGTGCCGTACTTCTTCCTGGCCCTGCTGCTCGTGCTGCTGTTCAGTGTCAAGCTGCACCTGCTGTCCGCGATCGACGACGGTACGGCCAAGAGCCTCGTGCTGCCGGCGGTCTCGCTGGGCTGGGGCTACGCGGCGATCCTGACCCGACTCGTCCGCGGCCGGGTGATCGACGAGCTGCGCAGCGACTATGTGAAGTCCGCCCGGGCGCGCGGCAGCGGTGAGCTGCGAGTGCTGATGCGGCAGGTACTGCGGAACTCCTCGGTGCCGGCCGTCACCACGATCGGCCTGCAGTTCGGCAACATCCTGACCGGTGCCGCGATCACCGAGGTGATCTTCGGCCGCGCCGGCCTCGGGAGCTTCCTGGCCACCTCGATCACCAGCAAGAACATCCCGGTCGTGCAGGGCGCCGTGGTCGTGATCGGGATCGCGTACGTCGTAATCAATCTCGGCGTGGACCTGATCGTCGGCGCCATCGATCCACGCACCAGACAGGAGGCCGCCGCATGAGCCGGCTCAAGTGGGCGGCCCTGAGCCTCGCCATCCTGCTGGTGCTGCTCTTGCTGGTCGCGCCCGGCGTGCTGGCTCACGTCGACCCGGTCGCGACGAGTGACGCGCACCTCGAGGGCCCCAGCGGCAGCCATCTGTTCGGTACGGACCTGCTCGGCCGGGATGTCTACAGCCGCACCGTGTATGGCGCGCGTCCGGTACTCGTCGCGAGTTTCCTGGGGGTGCTTCTCGCCAGCGCGGCGGGTGTCGCGATCGGCGTACTGGGCGGCGTGGCGCCGCGCTGGCTCAACGCCGTGGTGATGCGTCTGGTGGACGTGTTCCTGGCCCTGCCGGTGCTGCTGATCGCGTTGATCCTGATCGCCACCGCCGGGTCGGGTGTCCGCAGCATCGTGCTGGCGATCGGGATCGCGTTCACCCCGGGCTTCGCCCGGGTGGTCGAGTCCTCGGTCCGCCGGCTCCGCAGGGTCGAGTACGTCGAGGCGGCGCGGGTGTTCGGTTCCACCACGCTGCGCACCTCGTGGCGGCATCTGCTGCCCAACCTGCTGACCGAGGTGGTCGTGCTCGGCAGCAGCGCGATCGGCTGGGGCATCCTGACCGCGACCACTTTGAGCTTCCTCGGTCTGGGCGTCCGGCTGCCGGCGCCGGACTGGGGGAGTGATCTGGCGGCCGGTGCGACCAATCTGGCCGACGCCTGGTGGCTGTCGACCTTTCCCGGGCTCGCGATCATGGCGACCATCCTGCTCGCGAACTTCTCCGGCGATCACCTGATGCGGGTGCTGGATCCGCGGGCCGGGGCCAGGTTCGGGCGAAGCTTCCGCCGGCTGGCGATCCGGCTGTCCCGTCACGGAGGTGACATCGCGCATGAGTCTGCTTGAGGTGACCGGGCTGCGGACCGAGATCGACACCGCACAAGGCCGGATCTGTCCTGTCGACGGGGTGAGCTTCGCCGTCGAGGCGGGGGAGACTCTCGGTGTCGTGGGGGAGTCCGGGTCCGGCAAGACGATGACCGGGATGTCGATCATGAGGCTGCTGCCGCCCGGTGGGTCGATCACCGGCGGCTCGATCCGGCTGGACGGCCGCGAGCTGACCGAACTGGACGAGCCGGCCATGCGCAAGGTGCGCGGCAGCGAGCTGGCGATGATCTTCCAGGACCCGATGACCTCGCTGAACCCCGTCCGGACGATCGGCAGTCAGTTGCGGGAGGCGTACCGGATCCACGTCGACAGCAGCCGCGCCGCGGCCACGGCCCGGGCGACCGAGGTGCTCGGACTGGTGGGGATGCCGCGACCGCGCGAGCGGCTCGACGACTACCCGCACCAACTGTCCGGCGGGATGCGGCAACGGGTGATGATCGCGCTCGGCCTGCTGTGCGATCCGAAGCTGCTGATCGCCGACGAGCCCACGACCGCCCTCGATGTCTCGATCCAGGCCCAGATCCTGACCTTGATCGACGACCTGAAGTCGCAGCTGTCGATGGGCGTCCTGCTGATCACCCACGACATGGGGGTGATCGCCGAGTACGCCGACCGGGTCGCGGTCATGTACGGCGGACAGGTGGTCGAGCAGAGCGGCGTACGGGAGTTGTTCGAGGCGCCGCGGCATCGGTACACCGAGGCGTTGCTCGCCGCGATGCCAACGCTGGAACTCGATCGGAACGCGGAGCTGGCCACGATTCCCGGCAGCCCGCCGAAGCTGCTCGATCTGGCGCCGGGATGCCGGTTCGCTCCAAGGTGTGCGTTCGCGCAGGACGACTGCCGCAGCGCTGATCCGTCGCTGGTCGGTGGGGATCACCTGCACGCCTGCTTCCATCCGGCCGAAGGACGCACCCAGGCCGCACCCGCGGTTGCCAGAGCCCGGGAGGCGGCCGAGCCGCGCGGATCTGACTCGCTGGTGCAGCTCTTCGACGTACACAAGCGGTTCGGCGTGCGGTCGACGCGGCCTTTCGCCCCGTCGCGGGCGGTGCAGGCGGTGTCGGGAGTGACGCTGACCATCGCGGCCGGGGAGACGCTGGGAATCGTCGGGGAGTCGGGCTGTGGCAAGACCACGCTCGGGCGAATGCTGGTTGGGCTGGAGCGGCCGACCAGCGGATCCGTCAGCTTCGACGGCCGGGACCTGTCGGCGCAGAGCCGGACCGGATTCCGGAAGCGCCGGCGTGATCTGCAGATGATGTTCCAGGATTCGGCTGCCGCGCTCGATCCGCGGATGACCGTCGCCGCGCTGATCGCGGAACCGCTGGTGGCCCAGGGAGTCGGGACCCGGCGCGAACGACGCCGTACCGTGGCCGAACTGCTGGCGGCGGTCGGATTGCCACCCGAGGCGGCGGAGCGGTACCCGCACGAGTTCTCGGGTGGCCAGCGGCAGCGGATCGCGATGGCCCGGGCGCTGGCGCTGCGGCCGAAGGTGATCGTTGCCGACGAGCCGGTGTCCGCGCTGGACGTCTCGGTCCAGGCGCAGATCCTCAACCTGATGCGGTCGCTGCAGGAGCGATACGGCCAGACGTACGTCGTGATCTCGCACGACCTGTCGCTGCTGAAGTACCTGGCCGACCGGATCGGCGTGATGTACCTTGGCCGACTCGTCGAGCTCGGAGCCGGTGAGGACGTCTACAGCGCACCACGCCACCCGTACACGGCCGGGCTGATCAAGGCGATCCCGGTGCCGGAGTCGGCGAAGAACCGGGAGGCCGCGGCCCGGTCGACCGGCCTCGGCGGAGAGCTGCCGTCGGCCATCGATCCGCCGAGCGGCTGCCACTTCCGGACCCGGTGCCCCCTGGCGACCGAGCGCTGTGCCACGGAGGTCCCGGTACTGAAACCCTCTGACGGCCTGCACGCTGTCGCGTGCCACCACCCCCTGACCACCCACGTCCTGACGCCCGTGAGGTAGACGATGATCCACAAGCTGGACGCAACCCCCGAGACAACCGTCGACGTGTTCACCGCCGAGCTGCCCGCGGTGCTGACGATCGATCCCGGCGACACGCTGACCGTCCACTCACTGGATGCTTCGGGCTACCTGTCACCGCAGACCACACCTGGTGAGCAGCAGCCGAAGATGTTCGACGAGGCTCGCGGCCACTGCCTGACCGGGCCGATCGCGGTCCGCGGCGCTCAGCCAGGTGATGTGCTCGCGATCCACTTGGTCTCCCTCACCCCGGACCCCTGGGGCTGGACCGTCGCCGGCGCCCTGAAGTCGCCGATCACCGAGCGGCTAGGGGTCACCGATCAACCCGCCTGGCTGCTCTGGGATCTCGATCCTGACGCCGGAACCGGGCACTGCAACGGCGGCTTCACACGCTCGCTGGCACCGTTTCTCGGCGTCATCGGCGTGGCCCCCGAAGCCACCGGCGAGCATTCCACGATCCCGCCCCGAGCTGTCGGTGGCGGCAACATCGACTGCAGGTCCTTGGTCGCGGGGTCGACGCTCTATCTGCCGGTCGCGGTCGCGGACGCGATGCTCGGCCTCGGCGACGGTCACGCCGCGCAAGGCGACGGTGAGGTGGGAGGTACGGCGATCGAGTGCCCGATGACCACGACGCTGACCGTGGACCTGGTCCGGGAGCCGCGCCCGATCGAGTCGATCCACGCGGAGACTCCGGAGGGCCGGATCACCTTCGGGTTCGACGCCGACCTGAACGCCGCGACCGGCGACGCGCTCGACGCGATGGTGCGCTGGATGCAGGCGATCCTCGACGTCGGCAAGAGCACCGCCCTGGCACTTGCCAGTACCGCCGTCGATCTCCGCGTCACCCAGGTCGCGAACCAGACCTGGGGCGTCCACGCCCTCCTTCCAACGGGTGTCCTCGCGTGACGGCCGGCTGCTTCGAACTCGGCGACCTGAAGCTCGAGAAGGGCGGTGTCATCCGGAACGCCAACCTCTCCTGGAAGTCCTACGGCACGCTGTCGCCGGCGCGCGACAACGCGATCGTCTACCCGTGCAGTTACGGCGCGACCCACGAGACGCAGGAGTGGCTGATCGGGCCCGACGGCGTACTGGACCCCTCACGGTGGTTCGTTGTCATCCCGGACATGTTCGGGAACGGGCTCTCGTCGAGTGCGTCGACGGATCCGGAATACCCGTCGCTCGTCACGATGGCGGACAACGTGCACGCGCAGTACCGGCTGCTGACCGAGCTGTTCGGGATCGACCACCTCGCCGCGGCGTACGGGTTCTCGATGGGCGCCGGCCAGGCGTACCACTGGGCAGCTCTCTATCCCGACTTCGTCGAGCGCGCGATCGTCGTCTGCGGCAGCGCGCGGACCTCGCTGCACAACCGGGTGTTCCTGTCCGGCCTGCTACGGATCCTCGAAGCCGCTCCCGAGTACGCCGGCAACGGGCGGTTCACGGCTGAGCCGGTCGCCGCCAAGCGCGCGTTCGCGCACGTCTACGCCGGGTGGGGGCTGAGCCAGGACTTCTACCGCGCGCGGTTGTTCGAGTCCGTCCTGGGAGCGCCGGATCTTGACGCGTTCCTGCAGACCGACTGGGTGGATCGCTTCGCCGAGGGCGCCGCCGCCGACCAGTACGCGCAGGCGCTCACCTGGTTGGAGGCAGACATCAGTACGTCGTACGACGGCGACCTGAAGGCCGCGCTCGGGGCGATCACCGCCCGCGTCCTGTTGATGCCGTCGGCCACCGACCTCTACTTCCGAACCACGGACAACGAGCTGGAGCTGACCTCGTTGCGGACAGCGGAACTGGCGGAGATCCCCAGTATCTGGGGGCATCGCGCCGGCTCACCGCGCGACATCCCCGCCGACCTGGACTTCCTCCGCCGGCAGGTGCGTGACTGGCTGGACACCTGAAAGGACACTCCTGATGAGCTACGCGATCCTGCCGTCGACGAGTTGACCGCGAGCTCGACAACCTCCTGGACCATTTGGGGGTCACGGACGAATATCAGGCTCTTGTGACTGATGCGTGGGTGGTCGAGGGGTTCCAGGGCGGTGCCGGGCCCGGTGTGATGTGCACGCTCGACAGGATGTGTCGGGTGGCCGGGTAGTGCACCTGAGCGTGAACGTGCCCGTGTGTACACCGTCTCACCGGTGCACTACCTGTCGAGCGTGCACACAACCCCGCCGCGCAGCCGTCCCGCCACCAACCCGATCCCCGCCGGCCTCCCGGTGCTGCTGCCTCATGCCAGCCCGATGCCGGCCCGTTGGCGGGTCGCCACGCTCGACCTTCAAACCCGCCTCGGCGCACTGGCGGGCTATGTCACCGCTGGCCTCCTACTTCCCGCCATCGCCCACATAACCCGCCAGCCGGCACCACAACACCCACCCACCCACCCGTCCGACAGAAGACCGGATATCCCCTGGTGTTGTGGGTTATCCGGTCTAATACCAACGGAGAAACCACAACGCCGACGGATATCCCCTCGTGTGTGAGGCGCTCGCCGCGTTCGCTCGCCGCGTTCGCTCGCCGCGCTCGCTCGCTCGGCCGGCGGTGGGACGGACCGGGCGGTGCGGTGGTGCGGTGCGTGCGGGCGAGCGGTGGGGGTGCGGCGGTGCGGTGCGTGCGGTGCGTGCGGTGCGGGCCAGCGGTGGTGTGGTGCCGTGCGGGCGAGCGGTGGTGGGGTGGGGACTGGAGACAGGAGGTGGTGGGGGGAGGCAGGGAATGTCGGGTTCCAGGTCTCCACGGTCTGGCGTGAGTTTCCGGATGCCGCCACCGACGCCCACACATCTGACCGGAGCGCCGAATATCACCTCCTGGGTCAGTCGTGGGTCGCTGCGTGCGGAGCTGCCGGAGGTGGCGGCGGCCTTCGCGTCGATCGATGCGGACCCGACCGTCTATCACACGATGAACGGGCCGAGCGAGTTCCACGTCGTCGGCAGCCTGAAGGACTGGACGATCGTCGACCGGCTGCCGGAGATCGCCGTACCGACGCTCGTCCTCTCCGGTGCGCACGACGAAGGCCGCCTGGTCTGCGCGGCGGGGTCTGAGCGCCGGTCGACCGGCTACGCTCAGAGCGTGTCGATCGTCGTACCGGTGGAGCTGTTGCCGCATCTGCGGCGGGCGCGGGACGTTGCCGATCGCAACTATGCGGAGCCGCTCGACCTGGCTGCGCTGGCGGCCGCGGCGGGCGTGTCGAAGTACCACTTCCTGCGCTGTTTCGCGGCGGCGTACGGCGAGACGCCGATGCAGTACGTCACGCGCCGGCGGATCGAGCGCGCGACGGACCTGCTGCGGGCGACGAACCTGACCGTCACCGAGGTCTGCGGGATGGTCGGGTACAGCAGCCTCGGGTCGTTCTCGCAGCGGTTCACCGAGCTGGTCGGGATGACGCCGACGCAGTACCAGCGGACGCAGACGGGCGCGCGGATCCCGGGGTGTTTCGTGTTCATGCTGGGACTGAACTCAGCAATTCCGGAGAAGCCGACGGGGGAGTCCGGGGCATAGCGTCGTACCCACGTCGGATTTGAGGAGGAATCGTGATCACCAACATCAGCCTGATCAGCGTCTTCGTCGACGACATCGACGACGCGAAGGCGTTCTACACCGAGAAGCTCGGGTTCGTGCTGAAGAACGACGTGAGCCTGCCCGACTTCCGCTGGTGCACCGTGTACCACGCCGACCACCCGGAGCTGGAGCTGCAGCTCGCGGTGCCGGGTCCGCCGCTGGACGAGGAGGCGACGGCGGCGATCAGGCGGATGATGGCGAAGGGCACGATGCACGGCTTCGGCATCGCCACCGACGACTGCCGCAAGACGTTCGCGGAACTGACCGCCAAGGGCGTCGAGTACATCCAGGAACCGGCGGACCGCCCGTACGGCGTGGAAGCGGTACTGCGGGACAACTCGGGGAACTGGCTCGTCCTGGTGGAGCAGCGACCGTACACCCCGGAGGACTTCACCTGAGATGCTGACCGGATGGACATCACAGTCGATCCGGTCGGCCTGACGCCGCCGTACGAGCAGGTCCGCTCGCAGATCGAGGCGTTGATCCGCGCGGGCGAGCTGGCGCGCGGCACCCGGCTCCCCACGGTGCGCCAGCTGTCGCTCGACCTCGGGCTGGCCGTGAACACCGTCGCCCGCGCCTACAAGGAACTCGAAGCCGACCACCTGGTCGAGACCCGCGGCCGGAACGGCACGTTCGTCCTCGCCTCCCGCAGCCAAATCGACGACGCCGCGACCCATGCCGCGGCCGTGAAGCTCGCGCAGGCTGCTCGTGAGGCCGGCCTGTCGTTCGCCGAAGCCACGGAGATTCTCAACCGCGCCTGGTAGCCGTGCAGATCACGTCGCCTTTGGATTGGCCTTCCTGGGCGATGACGTGGAGGCCGGCGGCTTCCAGTTCGGCCCGGAGCGCGTCGGGGCGCAGGTGGCGGCGGTGGGGGAGGTACCAGGTGCCGTCGAGTTGTACGGCGTCGTCCGCTGGTTCCGTGGATTTCTGGTAGCAGATGCCGGTGGTGGCGTCGTACCGGAAGTCGTCCTCGTAGACGCGGTCCGGGTCGTACATGGCTGTCGAGAGGATGTAGTGGCCGTTGGGTTTCAGACGATCGCGTACGGCGGCGAGGAGGCCGGCGCGGTCAGGATCCGTGACGATCGACTGGAGGCAGTAGCTGTCGAGAATCACGTCGTACCGCTTGCTCCCGCCCGGCAGCGCACACACATCCTGCACGCCGAATTTGACCGCCACCCCACGTTCCCGCGCGAACCGGCGGGCGAGCGCGATCGCTTCCGGAATCAGGTCGATCGCGTCGACACGAAACCCGCGCGCGGCCAGGAAGCACGCCGCGGCGCCGGTGCCGCAGCCGTACTCCAGTACGTCGGCCCTCGTGAGCTCTAGCCGGTTGAGCGCGCTGTCAAGGAACACCCGGTTCGGGAACGCCTCGAAGTCCTCAGTCCGATCACCCTCGAACAGATCGTTCCACTGTGTCAGCCCTTCCCGCGCGAGCCGCTGATAGGCCGCCTGGTGCTCGGCGAAGTAGTACCGCATCCGCTTAGGATGTCTCGCCGTGGTCCGGTGGGCCACACAATTAGGTTGTGATGACGGGCTTGACGTACTCGGACGTTGGGGCGACGTGCGTTTCCGACCTCGACTGGACGACCACGCCGCCTGGGTATCGATGCTTCGAGCGGACGACCCATATCGGACAGGGGCCGGAGTGCTGGGAGGTCGCGTCGGCTGCCCTCGGGCAGTGGACCATCAAGACCCGTAGTGGGTTCTCCGTGCAGCCATCTACCGACGGCGAACCGGCCGTTCGGGAAGGCCGGGACTACACGCTGCTCGCAGCGCTCGGACCGTACACGCTGAGAGAACCGGTTCGGGTTGTCGCTGTCGTCGCACGTCCTGATCGCTGTGGCTTTGCTTACGGCACGCGACCAGGTCACCCCGTCTCGGGTGAGGAAGCGTTCATCGTGCACCGCTCACCCGACGGGGCGGTCTGGCTGACGATACGGTCCATGACACGGCCGGGCCGAGGTCTGTGGTGGTTGGCGTTTCCGGGAGTTCTGGTTGCCCAACGGTGGTATCGCCGGCGCTATCAGAGGGCCTTGGTGCCGTGACGGCCCGTGGCTCCGGGAAGATGTGCGCATGAACGACGATGAGGACCTCCGGCTCGAGCAGGCGGCCCGCGAGACAGCCGAGGCGGAAGGTGAGCGCCTTCGGTCGGAGGCGGAGGACGCGACGAACGATCCTGCGGTTCAGGAGGAGTGGATTCGGCAGTCGAATCTGATCTACGGGGGACTGGGCGCCGCGGGACTGGTGATGATCCAGCCGTTCCTGACCACGTCGCCGCTGGATCTGACGGCGACGATCTGTGTCGTCGCGTTCGCGGTCTCGATCCCGTTGCTCGCGGCGCTCCTGGTGCTGAACCGGCAGGAGGCCTTTCGCCGCCAGGTGACCAGATCCCTGCTCGTCAGCGTGGCCAAGGCGATCGCGGAAGGCTCCGCGTTCGTCGGTCTCACCGCCGCGTTCTGGCACATCTCGATGATCGCCGGCATCGCGTTCCTCGCGGTCGGGTTCTTCGCCGTCGGCGTCCACTCGGCCGGCTATACGAAACTCGAGTACGACGGCGACTTCCGCTCGAGGTTCCGCCGCCGTACGCCACCCACCGCCTGACCTCGCGGAAACGATTCCAAAAGTAGGGCGTGAGGTATGTACACGCTCTCTTGGCGTTGCTAGATTCCGGGCTGATTTGACATCGATGTCAACCTCAGGGAGTGGTCGCGATGGTTTCGAGACGTGCGTTCCTGGCGGGCAGCGGTGCAGTGACGGCGGGTGGGCTCGGGGTAGTTCCGGGCTTCCTGTCAACGGCACAAGCTGGAGTTTCATCGACGTCCGGCAGCCCCGCTCGGCTGCTGCCGGTGTTCAACCGCCCGAGACACCTGGATTACGGCGACGTCAGCAAGCTCAGCGGGGGAGACCAGACCCTGCTGACAACGTTGCAAGGCATCGTCAACCGTGCTGAGCCGGAGTTGTACTTCCTCTACGACACCGGCACGGTGAGCGTGCCGGACGCCAAATGGCTGGCCGACATGCATCTGCCGACCAAGCTGTACGAGAACCCGCTGGACCTGGTCGCGAAGTACCGGAGCCGGATCCGCGGCGCGATCGTGCACGACCCCGACGTACCCGACTCGCTGAACGTGGCGACGACGCTCGCCGGACTCGAGAACGCGGTCGTCGCCGACGCGGATCAGGCGAAGGCGCACGGTCTGCGGATCGTGAAGGACCTGCGCGGGATGTTCGACGACGACCGCGTGAAGACGTACCGCTGGCAGCTGGACAACCTGTTCCCGAAGGTCACGCACAAGCTGCTCGCCGGCCTCCCGCCGACCCGTGTGGTCGACGTCGAGGGCGTCCAGTGGCAGGAGATCGCCCGCGAGACCCAGCAGATCCGCGACTCGTCGAACCGCGGCACCTACAACCTGGACGTCTCCGCGAAGCTCGGGAAGGGGGCCGTGTTCGTCCGGTTCGCGGACTCGTTCACCGACGACGGCTGGGGCGCGTCGGTCCGGCACGTGGTGGTGACGGCGAACGGGGCCGAGTTCGCCCGGTTCGAACCGAACACCGCGGAAGAGGCGCCGTACCTGTTCGACGGCTCGCATTCGTCGATCGGTGGTGAGGCCAACCGCTTCGCCGACGGCGGCAACTACTGGATCTACCGCTTCGAACCACCAGCGGGTACGACGTCCCTCGTCGTGACCGTGGAGATGTGGAACCAGTACCTGGTGTCCGCGACCGACACGTCGCCGACCCGCATCGAACCGTTCGCGTACTTCCGCGACTACGTGGTGGCCACCAAGGCCCTGGTGAGCTGGCTACCACCGGGTGGTGCGACGGGCGACCTGCTCATCGAGCACTACGCGAAGTACCCGACGCTGGCGCCGTACATGGGCTGGTTCGCGAACGACGTCTCCGGTGAGTGGGACGGCGTCGATCTCGCCAGTAAGGGTGGTTCGCCCGTGGTCGCGGCCGACTTCTACATGAACGGCACCGTGCACGCCGGCTTCACGGCGCCGATCTCCGACAAGCCCCGGCCGATACGCCGGATCGACAAGCCGAAGAACAAGGTCTACCTGACCCTGACCTTCGGTGAAGGCGACAACATCCAGTACTGCCAGCGCCGGCTGCGCGAGATCTGGGACGACCCGAAACGCGGGCAGGTGCCGACGAACTGGACCATCAGCCCGTTGCTCGCCGAAACCGGACCCGGCCTCTACAGCTACTTCCAGCGCACCGCGACCGCCAACGACCTCCTGGTCTGCGGCCCGTCCGGCGGCGGGTACACGTACCCGGGTTCGTGGCAGCCCGCCGAGCTGACGGAGTACCTGAAGATGACGGGCGGCTTCATGCGCCGTACCGGACTGGACGTGGTCTACGCGTACAGCAGCAGGCAGGACAACAGGTGGGTCTTGTTGTCGCCGGAGATCGCCGGCGGGTACGCCGCTTACACGCCGACGAAGGGGATCATGCAGACCTGGGACGGCGACCCGCTCACCGTCCGCCAAGGTGGTCTGCCGATCACCGGCCAGTGGGGCGCACCCGGTAAGGCCGCCGAGTTCAAGGCCGCTCTCGACCAGCGGATCGCGAACTGGGACGGTGCGAGCCCGCTGTTCATCTCCGGCGGGATCGGCGCGTGGTCGTGGAGCCCGTCCGACATGGCCGAGCTCGGAGCGCTACTCACCGACCCGTACGAAGTGGTGCTGGCGAACAGCTTCTACGACCTGCTCAACCGAGTGCTGTAGAAAGCACGCTCCGGCGGGCGGTTCGCCTGCCGCCCGCCGGAGCGTGGGTCACTGGAACAGCCGGTAGGCGTTGCGAAGTGCGTTGGCCGCCACCTGTCGGCCCAAAGTCACTCCGACCGTGTCCGCCGTACGGGTGTGGATGCCGGACCAGACGCGGGCGTCGACGTTCTCGAGCGTCAACTGGTGCCAGTTGCTGTAGGTGCGGGTCACGCCAGGCGCGGTCGGGCTGTCGATCGTGTACGGCTTCGCAGTGCGCGCGCCGACCAGTGTGGTCAGTACCTGCTCGGCCGAGCCGGAGTACGTGTTGTGGCCGCTCGGGTAGTCCGGGTGCGCCGGAGTGTCGTGCAGTGGCGTCCACTCAGCGTCGACGGTTGCGCGGAGTGCGGTGACTGGACGCCAGCGCAGATAGGTGTACTTCGTATCGGAGGTGGCGATCTGCGTGTCGACAGCGGCCACGTGGAAGAGCGCGACCAGCTTCGTCCGCTCCGCCAACGGACGGTGGACTGCTTCGGACACGGCCGCTCGCAGCGGCGCGGTGTAGAGCACGTACGACGAGCCGAGCCAGAACGTGGCTGTGTCCGTCTGGGCCTGCGTGCGCGTCGTACTGTTGCGCGCCCCATCGGCACGTACCTCTGCCAGATCGCGGTTGTAGCGGGGCGAGCCCAGAGCAGGCGGCGGACCCGGACGGAACTGGTCGGCACTCGTGAGCAGGAACGGCTTCGCCAACCTGTTCCCGTACTGAGTCCCCGGGCTGTACGTCGGTGGCGTCGGCCGCCAGATCCCAGCGTCGGTGGACGGTGGCGTGAACGGTGCATTGACCGAAGCAGGGTCCAGTCCGTCGTTGGCACGCGACGCCAAGACCACCTGTGCCTGTTGGCGTCCTGCTGCAACGCCTGCGGTTTCGGCAGTGCCGTCGGGGATCCTCGCGAGAGTGGTGGTCAGAGCCTGGTCCAGCGCGGTCTTACGAGCCGGTGCGAGAGTCACCAGGGTCTCGTGGACCGCACTGGCCAGGGCGGCTTCTTTGTACGGCGTTGGTGCGGCAGGTGATCGGAGGAGCGCACGGGTCGCTGCGGTCCAGCCGATCGCCCAGGTGCGGTTGTTTGTCACCTGGGTCGGGGCGCCGGCCGCCGCGATCGTGTCAGCTGTAACGTCGTACCACTCGAGTGCAACGTCGGTGTGGGGCGTCGTACCGGCAGCCGGCACGGAGATCAACGTGGACAGGGCGAGGACGGGAACTGCCGCCAGGGCAAGGGGTTTGCGTAGGTTCGTCACGCTTGGATGGTGACAGGCGACAGCGTGTCGCAAAGTGCTGTATCACTACTTGAAAACTAGACATTCGACTTGACATCCCGGGCGCGGCCGCCCGCGGGGAACGGGCGGCCGCTGGGTGGGGGTTTACCACCGGTGAGCGACGTCGATCACCAGGCGGGAGTTCGAGCCCGGTCCTGCGAGCGTGAAGACGCGGAACGGGAGCCGGGCGCGGACGCCCAGGCCGATCGTCGTCTGACCCTCGAAGCTCCCTGCGAACGCGACCTGCCGGAACGTGCGGTACCCGGCCACGCTGGTCAGTTCCTTGGGGTTCTTCGGGGTGTACGTCGACTTGCCGGTGTCGATGTTGTACGACGGCGCACGCACGATGATCTGCAGTTTCGCGCCGCCGCGCAGCGGGACGAGGAAGCCGGAGCCGTCCTGGTAGACGTTGCGGACGTAGCGGACGTCGTACCCGGTCGGCCCGCCCGTCAGGTCGACGACCAGCCGGTCGTAGCAGGCGTGCCGTCCGGTGCGGACGTTGGTGACCGCCGTCGTCGCTGGGGTCCGGGCACGCACGCTGTTGTTTGCCTCGGGCAATGATCCCCAGCCGCGCGGGCAGGACGCGGTGCTGACGGACGCGGTGCTGACGGAAGGTGTCGAGGCGGTGCGGGGGGCGGTGGACGATCCGGACAGCGCCGGTGCGGCGAAGGCGGCCGCCGGGACTGCTAGCACTGCTAGTGCGGCGATGATCGTCTTGCGGGTGATGCGGTGGATGTTCATGGTGTGTTCCCCCCTTCTGAGGACACCTATTTGGACGACACCAGTTGCCAACTGGTTTGCCTTTCGTGCCGGTGATTTCAGGTAGCCGATCGGGCACGATGTGCAGATGACTCCTGACGAACTGCTGGACGTGTTCCACCGCCGGATCCGGTTGCCGGACGCCGACGCGATCCCCGGCTGGAAGCAGGAACACGACGGCCCTGTGCACCGCTCGTACGTCGAGGGAGCCGAGGGAGCCGGGTTCGTCGAGACCCCGCGCGGGCTGGGCGACGACCCGGACGCGGTGATCGCGCAAGAGGTGGCGTTCTTCCGGGAGCGTGGCCTGCCGTTCGAGTGGAAGACGTACGCGTACGACGAACCGGCCGACCTTGGTGAGCGGCTGGTCCGGGCGGGATTCACGAAGGAGGATCCGGAGACGCTGATCCTCGGCGAGGTGGACCGGATCCTGGAGCGGCCGTCCGCGCTGCCGTCGAAGGTCCGGCTGCGGGAGGCCGCTGGGCCGGACGACTACCACCGCATCGGCGCACTCACCGACGCCCTATGGCACAACGGTCTGGAACGCATCGTCGACCGGCTCGCGGGTGAGGCGCGGATGTTCCCGGATCGGCTGTCGGTGTTCCTGGTCGAGGACGCACTGAAGGGACCGGACGGTCCCGCCGTGTCGGCCGGCTGGATCCGGTTCCATCCGGGCACCGGGTTCGCGAGCCTGTGGGGCGGCGGGACGTTGCCGGAATGGCGCCGGCAGGGCATCTACAGCGCACTGCTCGTCCACCGCGCCCGCCTCGCGAAAGAGCGCGGCTACGAGTACCTCCGCGTCGACGCCTCCGAGGACTCCCGCCCCATCCTGCAGAAACTCGGCCTGCACGCGGTCACCACCACCACGCCGTACGAGTGGAACCCGGACCTGCACCACTCACCAACCGCCCCATAGCACGGGGTTGGATGCGGCGACGAGCGTGGGCTGACGGGTGGGGCGCTCGTTGGTGAGTGGTGGGGGTCCGGGGGTGACGCGCGGAACGACCGGTTGAGGCTGTACGTTGCCTGCATCATGGCCCTGAAAATCGCTTCTCGCTTCCGCCGGCTGCTGCAGCGCCCCGGCTCGATCGATCTCGGCCCGTACGAACGGCTCACCCAGCTGGTCGGCGAGGCGGAGGAATCGGTCCTCTCCCTGACCGACGAAGAGCTCACCGAGGCGGTCGCGGAACTGCGCACCACCGGCGGGCTGCACGAGGACGAGCAGATCGAGTTCCTCGCGCTGGCCCGGGACGCGGGGAACCGCGCGATCGGCGAGCGCGCGTTCGACGGCCAGGTCGTCGGTGCGCTGGCGATGCTGCAGGGCCGGGTCGTCGAGATGGCGACCGGTGAGGGCAAGACGCTGGCGGGCGCGATCGCCGCGGCCGGGTACGCCGTGGGCGGCCGCAGGGTGCACGTGCTGGCGGTCAATGACTACCTGGCCAAGCGCGACGCCGAGTGGATGGGCCCGGTGTACGAGCTGCTCGGCGTCACCGTGTCGCACGTCGGCCAGGCGTCCACGCCGGAGGAGCGCCGCGAGGCGTACCAGGCGGAGGTCTGCTACGTCCCGGTCAGCGAGATCGGCTTCGACGTACTGCGGGACCGCCTCGTCACCGACGTCGCGGACCGGGTCACCGTCGAGGCCGACGTGGCGCTCGTGGACGAGGCCGACTCGGTGCTGATCGACGAGGCCCGGGTCCCGATGGTGCTGGCCGGCGCGACCCGGAACGAGGCGCTCGACGACGACGTCGTCCAGCTGGTCCGGACGCTGCGCGCGGGGGTCGACTACGAGATCGACGGCGACGGCCGGACGGTCGCGCTGACGGACCGCGGCACCGACAAGGTCGAGCAGGCCCTCGGCGAAGGCGCGGCCGCAGCAGCTGAGGCCGACGAGGCAGCCGACGTCGACTCCGACGCAGACGCCGACGGCGTCGACACCGACGCTGAGGACGAGGTCGCCGAGAAGCCCGAGCCTGCTCGGTTCAATCTGTACGACGACGAGAACCTGGACCGGCTGACTCAGATCAACGTCGCGCTGCATGCCGAGGTGCTGCTGCGCAAGGACGTCGACTACCTGGTCCGGGACGGCAAGGTCAGCCTGATCAACAACAACCGCGGCCGGATCGCCAAGCTGCAGCGCTGGCCGGACGGTCTGCAGGCCGCGGTCGAGGCGAAGGAGGCCGTGCCGGTCAGCGACTCCGGTGAGGTGCTCGACAGCATCACCGTGCAGGCGCTGGTCAAGCAGTACAAGTCGCTGTGCGGCATGACCGGTACGGCGGTCGTCGTGGGGGAGTCGCTCCAGGAGTTCTACGACGTCGAGGTCGCCGTCGTACCGCCGAACAAGCCGAACGTCCGCAAGGACGACCCGGACCGGCTGTACCTGACCGTCGACCAGAAGAACGAGGCGCTGGTCAAGCACATCGGCGAGGTGCACGAGACCGGGCGGCCGATCCTGATCGGGACGCACAGCGTCGAGGAGTCCGAGCAGCTCAGCGACATGCTCGAGGCGGCCGAGATCGAGCACGTCGTACTGAACGCGAAGAACGACGCCGAGGAGGCGGCGATCATCGCGGAGGCCGGTGTGCCGGGAACGGTGACCGTGTCGACGCAGATGGCCGGCCGTGGTACCGACATCCGGCTGGGCGGCAAGGACGAGTCGCACGGCAAGGACGCGGCCATCGAGCTCGGCGGCCTGTACGTCGTCGGCACCGGTCTGCACGCGTCGCGGCGGCTCGACGACCAGTTGCGCGGTCGCGCCGGTCGGCAGGGTGACCCGGGCGGCTCGTTGTTCTTCGCCAGCCTCGCCGACGAGCTCGTCACGCGGTACTCCGTTTCGTCCGGTCTCCGCCCGCATCCGGACGACACCGGCCGGCTCACGGACCGCAAGTCGGTCGGCATGCTCGAGCACGCGCAGCGGGTCGCGGACGGCGCGAACGCGGAGCTGCACCGTACGACGTGGCAGTACAACCGGCTGACGGGACAGCAGCGGGCGATCCTGCTCGAGACCCGCGAGAAGGTGCTGACCGAGGATCTGGCCGCGGACGAGCTCGCCGAGCGCGCCAAGGAGCGGTACGACGAACTGGTCGACGAGGTCGGCGAGGACGTGGTGAAGGCCGCGGCGCGGCGGATCGCGCTGCGGCATCTGGACCGGCGCTGGACCGACCACCTGGCGTACCTGGCGGACCTGCGGGAAGGCATCCACCTGCGGTCGTTGGCCGGCGGCATCGTGCACCTGAAGCCGATCGACGAGTTCAACAAGTCGGCGATCGCGTCGTTCGACTCGCTGATCGAGGACTCCTGGAAGGACGCGGCCGAGACGTTCGCGGACGCGGAGATCACCGCTGAGGGTCTGGACGAGGAGACGAGCGGGATCCCGCGGCCGACCGCGACCTGGACGTACCTGGTCAACGACAACCCGTTCGGCACCGAGGCGGACCGGATCCTCGGCCGCCTCCGGAACGCGATCAAGCCCGAGTCGGCCGCCGAGCCCGAGGAGATCCTCGCGGAGGAGTTCGACGAGGACGACCTCCCCGAGGAACTCCGCGACGCGGACGATGACGAAGCTGAAGCTGAAGCTGATGACGAGGTCGGGAAGAAGAAGGACTGAGACTTTGGTCTAGGTGCGGACAGCCGTCGGCTCGATGCCGGCCGGCGGCTCGGTGGGCGACGCTCTCGTCATGCCCAGCGCGCACAGCGGTCCCCGGCTCCTCGTCGTAGACATCGCCCTCCCGCTCGGACTCTTCTACGGTCTGCGCGCGCTCGGTGCGAGCGACCTGACTGCATTGCTCGTCGGCGTGGTCCCGGGCCTGATCAGCTCGGCGGTGTCGCTCGTGCGCACCCGCCGTACGGACCTGGTCGGGATGGCGGTCGTGCTGAGCATGGTGGCGAGCTCGGCGGTCGCCGTACTGGGTGGGGACGTGCGGCTGCTGCTCGTCCGCAACGCGTGGATCAGCCTCCCGTTCGCCGGCATCACGTTGTGGTCGCTGCGGCATCCGCAGCCGCTCACGTACATCGTGACGCTGGCGATGATGCCGCGGCGGGCGCGCGTGATGGAGCAGTTGTGGGAGACCAGCCCGCGGTTCCGGGACGCGTGGAAGTGGATCACGGTGTGGTGGGGGATCGCGACGATCATCGACGGGATCGTACGGATCGTGTTGGCGTACACGGTGCCGATCTCTGTCGTACCGGCCACCGACCCGGTGATCACCGCCTTCACGATCGTCGTACTCCAGGTCCCGACGATCGTGCTGCTCCGGCGCAGCGGCACCTGGAACCTCGTGTTCGCCCCTCGGCGACCTACAGTCGGGTGAATGACTGACGACAAGCTGTCACAAGAGCGAGTGCGTGAGTTCGTCGAGAGCGGCGCGGCGACGCCGTTGCTCGCCGGGACCGAGGTAGGCCCGACCTGGTACCGCGACCGATGGTGGTACGTCCCGGCCGATGCGGCGGAGGACGCGGACTACCAGCCGGCCGATCCGGAGCTGTCGCAGGAGTTCGACCGGCTGCGAGTTCGGGTACTGGCGATCGAGGACGTGCAGGCCGAGCTGGACAGTCGCCGGTGAACGCCTGGGACGGTCGAGGTCGGGGTGCGCCTGGTGAGCTCACCGCGACACGGCGGGTGGTGGAGCTGTTCGCCACCGAGGCGCTGCTCGCGCTCGACCGCTACGAGCAGTCGTTGCCGGCCGATGCGACGGACCGGGGGCGGCAGACGGCCGACCGGTTCGCGCACTGGTGGAAGCGGCTGGAGATGGACGATGCGTGGCGCGGCACCGGCGGTACGGACGCGGAGCAGATCCTGGCGAAGGCGGCCGACCTGGCGCTCGATCCCGACAATCACGAGGGATTGCGCGTCGAAGAGGCGGCTGCGGAGGCGAAGATGATCGCTGAGTTCCGCGGGCGCCCCACGACGATGAAGGGGATCGACGACTTCCGCCGCGAGTTCGATACGGCGTACGGCGGCACAGCGGACGTACCGTCCAGCGGCGACGAGTGGCTCGCGCAGTCCCTGACCCGCCTTGCCCGGGCCTCCGTACTGCGGGACGTCGTGACGCGAGGCGCAAAGGTGCAGTTCAGTCAGCCGCTGCGCGACACGGCCGACGAACTGGTCCGGCAGGGGCAGAGACTCGTGGAGAGTCGGGATGAGCTCGCTGTACAACAGCAGGCGGCGGCCGACGTTGAGGCGTCGGACCGGGGCCGGCCCTGGCTCATCGCGGCGTGTGCGGCGTACGGCGTCGGCGTCTCGACGTCAGGTGCGCCGCCCGCGGCCCAGTTCGCCATGATCGTTCCCGCCCTCGCCGTGACCCTGTCGCAAACCATCAAGGCCTGGGACGCCAAGCAGAATCCCGTGGGCTCGGGACTCGACCCCGCCCAGGCTCAACTCCGCTCAGTCCGCACCGACCTCACCAACACCCTCGACACTCCACCCCCAGCGACGCGCCATGACACCCGAGCCCTCCGCAGTACCCAGAACCGCCCAGGCACCCCCAGCCGCTGACCGGCGCCACCGCGCGCACGGGCGGGCCGCGTTACCCAGCCTTTCCGGAAAGAATGTTGCGCTGGGTGGCTTTTTGTTTCCGGAAAGGGCGGTGGGTACGTCGTGGGCGGGGCGAGGTGGGTGGGCTGTCGGTGGGGCTGGTTAGGCTGCTGGGGTGAGTGATGGGTTGTTCGATCTTCCGGGGGCGCCCGCGCCTGCCCGTGGTGGTGGGAGTCTGGCGGATGCGGACCACACCGCGGCTCCGCTGGCGGTGCGGATGCGGCCGCGCAGTCTGGACGAACTGGTAGGCCAGCAGCATCTGCTGGCGCCCGGTTCGCCGTTGCGCCGGCTGGTGGAGGGCGACCAGCCGATGTCGCTGCTGCTCTGGGGTCCTCCGGGGACGGGCAAGACGACGATCGCGGCGGTCGTCTCGCACCAGACGAACCGGAAGTTCGTGGAGCTGTCTGCGGTCACCGCGGGTGTGAAGGACGTGCGGCAGGTGATCGACGGTGCGCGCCGCGACCTGTCCCGCGCGTCCGGTGCGGTCGAGACCGTGCTGTTCATCGACGAGGTCCACCGCTTCACGAAGGCTCAGCAGGACGCGCTACTGCCGGGCGTCGAGAACCGGTGGGTCACCTTGGTCG
>NZ_JBSGTS010000005.1:281268-355144 GCF_053607525.1 Kribbella sp. NPDC055110 | reverse complement strand
GTTCTTGACCCTCGACAAGCCAAGAACCTAGTCAGAGAACGGCATGCACCAACTCAGACGCGCAGACCCACCCACGGATACGTCACGAGAGCCGGATATCCGCCGGGGTTGTGGCTTCTCCGTTGGTGTTAGAGGGGAGAACCCACAACGCCAGGGGATATCCGGCGCTCCGGTCAGATGTGTGGGCGTCGTGGCGTCATCCGGAGACTCGCGACAGACGGTGGAGACCTGAAACCCGACATTTCCCGCCTCCCCCCACCAGTTCCTGTCTCCAGTCCCACCGCCCGCCCGCCCGCACCACCGCCCGCACCGCACCAGCGCCCGCACCGCACCAGCGCCCGCACCGAACCACCGCCCGCGCCACCGCCCGCCCGCACCATGCACCGCCGCACCGCCGCCCGCCCGCCCCACCGCGTGCACCGCCCGGTCCATCCCGTCGGCCGGCCCCGGGGTCTGGGCCTGCGCGACGAGAGCCCTCGCACACGAGGGGATATCCGATGGTGTTGTGGCTTCTCCGTTGGTGTTAGAGGGGAGAACCCACAACGCCAGGGGATATCCGTTCTTCTGCGGGATGGGTGGATGTTGTCTTGCCGGCTGGGTGATCGGGTTGGTGGCGGGACGGCTGCTTGCGGCGGGGTGATGTGCACGCTCGACAGGTGGTGCACCGGCGAGACGGTGTACGCACGGGCGCGTTCACGCTCAGGTGCACTACCCGGCCACTGGACATGTCCTGTCGAGCGTGCACATCACACCGGGCCGGCACCGCCCTGGAACCCGTCGACCACCCACGCAGCAGTCACAAGAGCCGGATATCCGGTCTTCTGTCGGCTGTGTGGGTGTGGTGCTGCCGGCTGGGTGATCGGGTTGGTGGTGGCGCGGCTGCTGGCGGTGGGGCGCGGTCGGCCGAGCGGGTCGGTCGGCCCGGTCTACTGTCCTGCGGGGTTAGTGTGCGGGGTGGACCCCGAGTCGGAGGAAGCGGATGTTCGATCATTTGTCGTTGCAGTGTGACGATCTGGAGGCGAGTCGCCGGTTCTACGAGTCGGTGCTGGGGCCGCTGCGGATCGGCGTGACGATGGACTTCGGTGATGTGCTCGGGTTGTCGGGCGCGGACGGCGTACCGAAGTTGTGGTTGGGGCGCAGACGACCGGCGGGGCCTAGCGGGAGATCCACGTCGCGTTCACGGCACCGGACCGAGCGACTGTGGACACGGTGCATCGCGTGGTCCGGGAGCTTGGCAGCGAGGTTCTGCATGAGCCGAAGGAGTGGCCGGAGTATCACCCGGGGTACTACGCGGTGTTCATGCGCGATCCGGACGGCAACAACGTCGAAGTCGTCTCGCACAGCTGATGTGGAGGGGGAGACATGGCGCGGCTGGGTGATGGGGACGTGCTGGCGTACTGCCTGGGGAAGGCGGGGGCTTGGCAGGATGAGCCGTGGGACGGGGATCCGGTTGCGAAGGTGGGGCCGAAGATCTTTGCCTTCCTCGGGGGCGGTTCGGTCGGGCTGAAGTGCGGCGCGAACCGCGAGGAGGCCGACGAGCTCGTGGACACGTACCCGGACGACGTCGGCAAGATGGCGTACATCGGGCGTGCGGGGTGGAACACGGTGCGGCTCGGGGGAGCGGTGCCGGACGACGAGGTGCTGGAGCTGATCGACGCGTCGTACGAGACCGTCGTGGCGAAGCTGCCGAAGCGGCTACGACCAACCGTCGGCGATTGATCGGCCGCCGATAGATCACGGACTGCGACTATTCCCTGACGGGGCTGTGATCATTTCGACAGGCGGGCACGGGGTCCTGGATTTGGAGACTTGGACACCGAGCCGTCAGAATGGACCTTGAGAAGGGGAGTATTCCTTTCGCGGCGGCATCGTCATCACGGTCCGGGCTCGTCCCGAAACCCGGTGCCCTCGGCGTCACACGAGATCACACAGTGTGACGCGGAAGAGACCTTCGGAGTCGATTTTTCGTCTGAGCTCCGGAGGATTCTATGCACGTTGCTGACTATGTCTGGTACATCACCGTCGGCCTGCTGCTCGCGCTGCTGGCGTTCGACGTCTTCGTCATCGGCCGCCGGCCGCACGAGCCGAGCACCCGCGAATCGGCCACCGCGATCGCGTTCTACGTCGGTCTCGCGGTCGTCTTCGGCCTCGGGGTCTGGTGGTTCTCCGGCGGGCAGTACGCCGGGGAGTTCTTCGCCGGCTGGCTCACCGAGTACAGCCTGAGCGTCGACAACCTGTTCATCTTCTTGATCATCATGTCCAGGTTCGGCGTACCGAGGAAGTATCAGCAGACTGCGCTGCTGGTCGGCATCATCCTCGCGCTGGTGTTCCGCGGCATCTTCATCGCGGTCGGCGCGGCCGCGATCAACGAGTTCTCGTGGGTCTTCTACATCTTCGGCGCGTTCCTGGTCTACACCGCGATCCACCTTGCCAAGCAGGGGGAGAACGACGACGAGGACTTCAAGGAGAACGCGGTCATCCGGTTCGCGAAGCGGCGGCTGAACGCCACCGACGAGTACAACGGCGTGAAGCTGACCCTGAAGAAGAACGGTCGCCGGTTCGTCACCCCGATGGCGATCGTGATCATCGCGCTCGGTACCACCGACCTGCTGTTCGCGCTCGACTCGATCCCGGCGATCTACGGCCTGACCCAGGAGCCGTTCCTGGTCTTCACCGCGAACGTGTTCGCGCTGATGGGTCTGCGGCAGCTGTACTTCCTGCTCGGTGACCTGCTCCGCCGCCTGGTGTACCTGTCGCTCGGCCTGTCGGTGGTGCTCGCGTTCATCGGCGTGAAGCTGGTGCTGCACGCGATGCACGTGAACGAGCTGCCGTTCATCAACGGCGGTCACCACATCGACTGGGCGCCGGAGATCCCGATCTGGTTCTCGCTCGGCTTCATCATCGTGACGCTGGGCATCACCACGATCCTCAGCCTGCACAAGTCCCGCACGATGAACACCCCCGTCGAGCCCGCGGAGCAGCCGGAGCTGCACCCGAAGGATTCCTGACCACAAACACCCCGCGGGGGGCGTGCGTTTGTCAGAAGCGGGCGGCGGTGACCAGCGTCGCTCGGCGGTCGTCGGTCAGTGGCTCGTTCTCCAGGCGCTTGCCGGTCTCGGATGCGTGCAGCATCCCCGCCGCGGATACGAATCCGACGTGGTGCACCGGCTTTCCGGCCCGTGCGAAGAAGTACAGGTCGCCGGGCCGCGCGTCGTCGATCGGGATGTTCGGCAGCGTGTCCGCCTGGTCGTGCGCGTCCCGCGGCGTCCGCAGGCCGAGCACCCGGCTGACGGTGTGGATCAGCCCGGAGCAGTCCAGCCCGTGTGCCGACGTACCGCCCCAGAGGTACTCCAGCCCGAGGAACTGCTCGCCGAGGCGCAGCCGCTCGTCGGGATCGGACGGCTCGGACACGGATCGCAGTACGGCGTCCGCAAGCCAGCCCGACCCGCCGTCAGGTGTCGCCACCCGCGTGTACCCGTCGGCGTGCTCGTCGGAGGCCAGCACGGTCCCGAACGACAGCTCAAACACTGGCCGGCCACCTGGCTCGGCGAGCAGCGAGGCCGTCGGTACGGCGATTGCGACCGGGTCGGACGCGCTCTGCGGCAGCTCGCCCAGGTGACTCGACGGGACCCAGCCCGGATACCCGAGCTCGTCCTGGGACGACGGCTGCCAGGGCGCGAGGACCTCGGACCAGCCGTCCCGCTCCAAGCGCACCAGGACGGGCTCGGCGAACAGCAGCTGCGTCAGGGTCCGGCCGTGCAGGCCGAGCCGGGTCTCGGTGTCCATCGACTTGGCCCACGCGGCCACGTCGGGTTGTGCGGCGATGGCCGGCGCGTCGATGTCGCGTGGCGCGTCCGGTGCGGTCCAGACCGTACTGATCGGGACCTTGGCGGCGGCTAACTTCATACGGTCAAGCCTGTCACGCCCAGTCCCGGAGCAGAAGGCAGGTGGATCAGCGAGCCGTCGTACCGGATCCCGCCGGTCACCGGCGCCTCGCGGAGCCACCAGGCGGCGTCCAGGTCGTTGACCGTGGTCGTCGGGTACGCCGAGACCAGCGCGGCCGCCGCGCCGACGCCGACGTGGCTCTCCATCATGCAGCCGACGATCGCGCCGAGGCCGTGCTCGCGGGCGAGTTCGAGGAGCGTTCGGGCCGGCGCCAGCCCGCCGCACTTCGCGAGCTTCACGTTCACGAGGTCGGCCGCGCCGTGCCGGATCACCGCGACCAGGTCGCGGACGCCGTACACGGACTCGTCGGCGAGGATCGGCGTGTTGACCCGGTCCGTCACCCAGGCCATCCCCTCAAGATCGGCTGCCGCGACAGGCTGCTCGACAAGCTCAATGGCGCAGTCCTCGAGCGCGCGGATCACCGTGACCGCGTCGCGCCGCGTCCAGCCCTGGTTCGCGTCGAGGCGCAGCCGCGGCTCGGGCCCGATCGCGTCGCGGACCCGGCGGACGCGCTCGATGTCGCCGGCCGCGTCGGTGCCGACTTTGATCTTGAGTACGTCGAACCCGTCGGCGACCCGTGCATTGCCGGCGTCTGCCAACGCGTCCGCATCACCGACTGACAGCGTCACGTCGGTCCGGACCACACCTACAGTCGACCCGAGGAACCCGTGCAGCGTCTGCCCGCGCCGCCGCGCCGCGAGGTCGTGCAGCGCCACGTCGACGGCGTCCTTGGCCCCGAAGTTGCCGACCGCCGCGCCCTGCACGCGACGCAGCGCCTCGGTGAGATCGTCCGGGCCGAGGCCGTCGAGCGCAGTGGTGATCGGGCCTTCGATACACGCCTGCGAGCCGGCGAGCGAGTCGCCGGTCACCTTCCAGACCTGCGGCGCCTCGCCCCAGCCGCTGTGCTCGCCGTCGCTGACCTCGACCAGGAGCGACTCGACGTGGGTCGCCGTACGCAGCGCGGTGACGAACGGGGTGTGCAGCGGCGCCGAGACCAGGTGGGTGGTGAGCTTCACCGCACGGCCTCCAGGTTGTGCCGGTGGTTCCAGGCCTCGAGCGCGATCGACGCGATCAGCTTCTGCGCGTCGGTGTCCGGCAGTTCGGACGTCGTACACACGACGAGCACGAACGGGTCGGCGTCGGTCGGGCGGACGATGCCGCCGTCGTGCCGGATCCGGCTGTCCCAGCCGTTCTTGTGTTCGACGCGGGTCCCGTTCGGCAGCAGCGCGGGGATCTCGCCGTTCCACTGGTTGGCGGCGAGCAGTTCGCGCAGGTACTCGCCGGACTCGCCCTGCTGGTTGCCTACCGCAACGAGGACCCCGGCCAGGCCGGCCGGGCTCATCAGGTTGCTGATGCCGGCGCGGGCCGCAGGCCGGTCGTCGATGCCGCGCTGGATCTGGGACTCCGGCGCGGGCGAGCCGGGCAGCGTCGCCGCGACCAGGGCGCTGTGGGCCGCCGCGATCCCGACCTGCTCGAGCACGAGGTCGGTCGCCAGGTTGCTGGACCGGGTGATCATCTCGGTCGCCAGCCAGTTGAGCGGCACCTTCTGGCCCATTTGCTCCCAGGTCTTGGGTGCCTCGTCCTCCGCCGGGTCGACGCCGAACCGGCCGCCGGCGGCGGACTCGAAGTCGTTGTGCACGGCCACCGGCTGGGACACGGCCAGCTCGCCTGCCTCGACCTTGCGCATCATCGCCATCGCGACCGGCAGCTTCATCGTGCTCGCGGAGTAATGCGTCCGCTCCGCCTCGTGCACGAACACCGGCGTACCGTCCAACCGGCCCAGCCAGACCCCGAACTCACCGGCCCCGTCGACCTGCCGCAGCAGCTCCGCGATTCCCATGCCGCTCACCCAATCACAGCCGGGGACCTGGCAGACTGCCGAGGGTGTCACGGGCAATCGGTATCCTCCTCGGCTTCGCCGCCGATCGGCTCGTCGGCGATCCCCGCCGCTACCACCCGGTCGCCGGCTTCGGCCAGACAGCCGCCCGCCTCGAGAAACGCCTGTACGCCGATACGCGCCGCAACGGCACTGTGCACACCGCAGTCCTCGTCGGATCCACAACGGTTCTGGGTCTCGCGATCGAGCGGCTCACGCGCCGGCATCCCATCCTGCACACCGCAGTCACCGCCGCCGCGACCTGGACAGTCCTCGGCGCCCGCAGCCTCGACCGTGAGGCCGAAACCATGGCCGCCCTGCTGGAGGAGAAGGACATCCCGGCGGCACGTGATCGGCTCAGCCATCTGTGTGCCCGCGACGCGACCGGCCTCGAGGCCGATGAGCTGGCCCGCGCGACGGTCGAGTCGATCGCCGAGAACACGTCGGACGCGTGTGTGGCGCCGCTGCTCTGGGGCGGGGTTCTCGGCGTCCCCGGTCTGCTCGGGTATCGCGCAGCGAACACGCTGGATGCGATGGTCGGCTACAAGTCGCCGAAGTACCTGAACTTCGGGTGGGCGTCGGCGCGGTTGGACGACGTACTCAACCTGCTGCCGGCGCGGGTGTGCGCGTTGCTGACCGGACTCGCGGCGGGTCGGGTGCAGGAGACGACGCGCGTCTGGCGGCGGGATGCGCCGAAGCATCCGAGTCCGAACGCCGGGCCGGTCGAGGCGGCGTTCGCGGGAGCGCTCGGGCTGACGCTGGGCGGAACGAACAGCTACGGGACCTACGCGGAGGATCGCGGCACGCTGGGCGACGGTCCGGCGCCGACGGTCGCCGACGTACGCCGTACCGCCGCCCTGGCCCGCCGCGTCACCGTATCCGCCGCCGCCGTCGCCACAATCCTCGCGTTACGTCCGAAGAAGCGGAGAGACGTCTCGCCGGATCTTCGGACGTAAGCAACTGGATGGAAGGGGAAGCGATGGGGTTGAGTCACCGGCCGTTGCGGATCGCGTTGATCCGGCACGGCGAGTCCGAGGCGAACCTGGACAAGACGATCTACGAACGCATCCCGGACCACACGGTCCCGCTCACCGCGCGCGGACACGAGCAGGCCGCGAAGGCGGGCGAGGAGCTGCGGGAGCTGTTCGAGAACGAGCCGGTCCGCGTGTACGTGTCGCCGTACCTGCGGGCCCGGCAGACGCTGGACTCGCTCGGGCTGGACGACCTGATCGGCGTACCGCGGGAGGAGCCGCGGCTGCGGGAGCAGGACTGGGCCAACCTCCAGGACACCGCGGACATCGAGCGGCAGGAGAAGCTGCGCGACTCGTTCGGGCACTTCTTCTACCGGTTCACCCACGGTGAGTCGGGGTCGGACGTGTACGACCGGGTGTCGACGTTTCTGGAGACGATGCACCGCGACTTCGAGAATCCGGAGGCGGAGCGCAACGTGCTGCTGGTGTCGCACGGGCTCACGATGCGGTTGTTCTGCATGCGCTGGTTCCACTGGTCGGTACGGTTCTTCGAGTCACTGCGCAACCCGGGCAACGCGGAAACACGCGTCCTGCTGCGGCAACCGGATTTCCGGTACAAGCTGGACCGGCCGTTCGAGCAGTGGACGACCTACGAACCGACGGAACGGGAGCGATCGGCATGGTTGTAGCGCAGACGCGGGACGCCGTACTCGACCTGCTGGCGAGCCTCTCGCCGGCACAGCTCGAGAAGATCAGGGCCCCGTTCGACACGCCGGACCACAAGGAGTGGACGTACCTGCCGGGGGACCGGGCCGGGTTGCCGCTGTCCGCGCTGACACCGGCACAGCAGTTGCTGACCAAGCGCCTGGTCGAGCTGGGCTGCAGTGAACGCGGTGCGGCCGACACGTGGGCGGTGCTGGACGCAGAGGTGATCCTGCGGGGCATCCCGGCGTTGCCGGAGTCAGGGGACTGGGAGGGCTCGGTCCTCGGTAGCAGGTTCTTCCTGCGTGTGCTCGGCGACCCGTCCGACACCGAGCCGTGGGCGTGGCGGCTGAACGGGCACCACCTGGCGCTGCACGTGGCGTTCGTGGACGGAGCGGTCGCGTTCACTCCGCAGTTCATCGGGTCGAACCCGGCCGAGGTGCTGACCGGACCACAGGCCGGTCGGCGGTTCCTGGCCGCCGAGCAAGACCTGGGCTTCCAGCTGCTGCATGCGCTGGAGCCGGCCCAGCTGGAGATCGCACTGGTGTCACCGGACGCTCCCGACGACATGCTGACCCGGCACGACCCGGTGGCCGACGCGTCGTTGCTGCACCGCGGCCTGGCGTACGGCGACATGACCGAGGACCAGCGCCAGCTCCTGAGCCTCCTCATCGGTCAGTACGTCGGCCGCGCCGCCGGGCCGATCGGATTGCTGACGTGGCAGGACATCACCGCGCAGGGCATCGAGCGCCTGACGTTCGCCTGGGCCGGCGAGACCCAGCCGGGCGTCGGCAACCGCCACTACTACTCGATCGCCGGCCCGACCTTCCTCGCCGAGTACGACAACACCCAGGACAACGCCAACCACATCCACTCAGTCTGGCGAGACCTCCGCAACGACTGGGCCACCGACCTCCTAGCAAACCACTACGCCATGCACCGCTAGAGTCAGCGGGGTCAATCGACGGCATCAGCAGGAACCCGGTGTGAGTCCGGGGCGGTCCCGCCACTGTGACCCGTGAAGGGGAGTCAGGAACTGCCGCCGTCGTACCTGGAGTCGGGGCGTGGATACCCCGGAAAGGAACGCGTGCGCATGCCTGCGAAGCTGCTGTTGCTGTCCACTGCCGACACCGATCTGCTGGCGGCCGCCGCGGCTGATGCCGGGTGGAACGTTGCGAATCCGGCTCGGCTCGATCTCGCGGGTCTTGCACCGCTGCTCGATGACGCCGCGATCGTCGTCGTCCGGCTGCTCGGCGGGCGTCGCGCGTGGGAGGACGGGCTCGACGCGGTCCTCGCCTCGGGGAAGCCGGCGGTGGTCGTGAGCGGCGAGGCCGCGCCGGATGCGGAGCTGATGTCGCTGTCGACCGTGCCTGCCGGTGCGGTCACCGAGGCGCTCGGGTACCTCCGTGAAGGCGGCGCGGACAACCTCCGCAACCTGGCCGGCTTCCTGCGCGACACGCTGCTGCTGACCGGCGACGAGTTCGAGCCGCCGCGCGCGCTCCCGGCGTACGGCGTCCGTGGGTCCTTCGTCGACGACGACCGGCCTGTGGTGGGGATCGTGTACTACCGCGCGCACGAGATCTCCGGGAACACCGCCTTCGTCGACGCCCTCGCGGCCGCGGTCGCCGACGCCGGGGCGCAACCCCTTCCGGTGTACTGCGGGACTCTTCGAGGCCTCGACCCGGCCGAGAACGTCGGCCTCTTCGATCTCCTGCGGAAGTGCGACGTACTGGTCACCACGCTCCTCGCCGCGGGCGGTGCGGTCGCGGCGAACGCGAGCGCGGGCGGCGCGGACGATGCGTGGGACGCCGGTGCGCTGGCGTCGCTCGACATCCCGTTGATCCAGGGCCTCGCGCTGACCTCGACCCGCGAGCAGTGGATGGAGAGCGACGCGGCCATCAGCCCGCTGGATGCAGCGACGCAGGTGGCGATCCCGGAGTTCGACGGGCGGCTGATCACGATCCCGTTCTCGTTCAAGTCGTACGACGCCGACGGTCTGGCGCGTTATGCGCCGGACGCGGAGCGGTGCGCGCGGCTGGCTGGTATCGCGGTCGCGCACGCGCGGCTGCGATACGTTCCGCCGGCCGAGAAGCGGATCGCGCTGGTGCTGTCGTCGTACCCGACCAAGCACGCGCGGATCGGGAACGCGGTCGGGCTCGACACCCCGGCGTCGGCGGTCGTCCTGCTCGGGCAGCTGAAGGATGCCGGATACGACTTGGGCAATCTCGATCTGAGCGAGCTGCAAGGCGCGGACGGTGCCGACGGGTTGATTCACCGGTTGATCGCGGCGGGCGGGCACGACGTCGACTGGCTGACGGACGAGCAGCTGGCCAACGCGGTCGCCAAGATCCCGCTGTCCACGTACGCGACCTGGTTCGGCCGGGTCCCGGAATCGTTGCAGGAGGCAATGACCGGGGCGTGGGGTGAGGCGCCCGGTGAGCTGTACGTCGATACGTCGGGCGACGAGCCGGCGATCGCGCTCGCCGCGTTGCGGTTCGGGAACGTCGTGCTGATGATCCAGCCGCCGCGCGGTTTCGGCGAGAACCCGGTCGCGATCTACCACGACCCGGACATGGCGCCGTCGCACCACTACCTGGCGGCGTACCGCTGGCTGGAGGCGTCACCCGACGAGGGCGGGTTCGGCGCGCAGGCCGTCGTACATCTCGGTAAGCACGGCACGCTGGAATGGCTGCCGGGCAAGGGGATCGGGATGGCGGCCGGCTGCGCGCCCGACGCCGTCCTCGGGAACCTGCCGATGGTGTACCCGTTCATCGTCAACGACCCCGGCGAGGGGACGCAGGCGAAGCGGCGGGCGCACGCGACGGTCGTCGACCACCTGGTGCCGCCGATGGCGCGGGCCGAGACGTACGGCGACATGGCGAAGCTGGAGTACCTGCTCGACGAGTACGCGACGGTGTCGGCGCTGGACCCGGAGAAGGTGCCGACGCTGCGCGCGCAGATCTGGACGCTGATCCAGGCGGCGCAGTTGCACCACGATCTGCACACGTCGGAGAGGCCGGAGGACGACGACTTCGACGAGTTCGTGCTGCATCTGGACGGGTACCTGTGCGAGATCAAGGACGTCCAGATCCGCGACGGGCTGCACGTGCTGGGCGGGGCGCCGGCCGGCGAGGCGCGGATCAACCTGGTGCTCGCCATACTGCGTGCGAAGCAATTGTGGGGTGGCTCGTACTCGATCCCGGGGCTGCGCGCGGCCCTCGGCCATGCGTTCGGGGTGGACGAGGCGGAGTTGCTCGCCAACCCGGGTCAGGCCGCGCATCTCGCCGACCTCGCGACACTCGTCGATCTTCCGGCGGTTACCGGTGCTGACGGCGTCGACGTCCTGGAGGCGGTGGCGCGGAAGCTCGTGGTCGGGATGGAGACGGTGGGATGGGACGCGGCGAAGGTCCCGGTAGTCGTCAGCGAGGTCCTGGCCCGGGAATCCGCAGAAGTTGAGCAGTCGTTGACGTTTGCGGCTGAGGAGGTTGTGCCTCGGTTGGGGCGGACCTCGGACGAGCTGACGAACGTGTTGCGGGCGCTGGACGGGCGGTTTGTGGAGGCGGGGCCGTCGGGGTCGCCTACTCGTGGGCTCGTGAACGTGCTGCCGACCGGTCGCAACTTCTACGCGGTCGACCCGAAGGCGATTCCGAGCCGGAACGCCTGGGACGTCGGCGTCGCGCTCGCCGATTCGCTCCTCGCGCGGCACCAGGCCGAGACGGGGGAGTGGCCGCGCTCGGTCGGTCTGACGATCTGGGGGACGTCGGCCATGCGCACGCAGGGCGATGACCTCGCCGAGGTGCTCTGGCTGCTCGGCTGCCGCCCGGTCTGGGACGAGGCCTCGCGCCGCGTCACCAGCTTCGAGGTGGTCGGTCTGGAGGAGCTCGGCCGGCCGCGGATCGACGTGACGATCCGGATCTCCGGCTTCTTCCGGGACGCGTTCCCGCACGTCGTCGCGCTGCTCGACGAGGCCGTCCGGACGGTGGCCGCCCTCGATGAAGATGCCGCCGACAACTACCTGCGAGCACACGTCGACGCAGACGTTGCCGCAGGCAATGATCTGCGCCAGTCGACGGCGAGGGTGTTCGGCTCCAAGCCCGGTTCGTACGGCGCCGGTCTGCTGCCGCTCGTCGACGCGCGGAACTGGCGTACCGACGCTGAGTTGGCGGAGGTGTACGCCGTGTGGGGCGGGTACGCGTACGGCAAGGACCTCGACGGCGCGGAGGCCCGCGGCTCGATGGAACGCGCGTACGGCCGGATCCAGGTCGCGGCGAAGAACGCGGACACCCGCGAGCACGACATCATGGACTCCGACGACTACTTCCAGTACCACGGCGGCATGATCGCGATGGTGCGGCACCTCACCGGCGCCAACCCGAAGGCGTACGTCGGCGACTCCGCCGTACCCGCACAGGTGAAGACGCGGACGCTGGAGGAGGAGGCGAAGCGCGTCTTCCGGGCCCGCGTGGTGAACCCGCGGTGGATGGCGGCGATGCGGCGGCACGGGTACAAGGGCGCGTTCGAGATGGCCGCGACCGTGGACTACCTGTTCGGGTACGACGCGACGGCGGGCGTCGTCGACGACTGGATGTACGAGTCGCTGACCACGGAGTACGTCGCCGATCCCGACATGGCCGAGTTCTTCCGCAAGTCGAACCCGTGGGCGCGGCACGGGATCGCGGAGCGGCTGCTGGAGGCGGCGCAACGCGGGCTCTGGGCGGAGCCGTCGGCGGAGGCGCTGGAGACGCTGCGGAACGCGGTCCTTGAGACGGAGGGTGACATCGAGGACCGCGGCTGATTGGGTAGAGGTATGCCCCGAGTGCTGATCACCAACGATGACGGTTACCGCGCACCAGGCATTCGGGCGCTCGCGCCGGCGATCGCCGCGCTCGGGTACGACGTACTCGTGGTCGCGCCGTTGCTCGACGAGAGCGGTGTCGGCTCGGCGCGGGCCGGGATGGTCAACCGCCCGATCCGGACCGTGTCCGATGTGGAGAACGGCGTGACGTTCATCGGGGTCGAAGGCGCCCCGGCACTCGCGGTGACGCTGGCGCAGGCCGGCGCGTTCGGCCCGCCGCCGGACCTGGTGCTGTCCGGGATCAACCGCGGGCTGAACATCGGCGTGTCGATCTTCCACTCGGGAACCGTCGCGGCGGCCCTGACGGCAGCCGAGGTGGGTACGTCGGCGGTTGCGGTCAGCATCGACTCGGAGGCCCCCGAACACTGGCCGACCGCGGCGACGATCGCGGGCGACGCGCTCGGGTGGATCGCCGACGAGCCGGCCGGGACGGTCCTGACGATCAACGTGCCGGACCGTCCGCTGGACCAGCTGGCCGGCGTACGGCACGCCTCCCTGGCCGTGAACAGGCGCACCCGTCTCGTCGCCGCGACAGCCCCGACAGGCGAGCCGATGATCGTCGTAGAGCGCACCTCCAGTGCTGCCGCGGCTCCAGGCACCGACGAGGCCCTCCTCGCCGAAGGCTTCGTCACCGTCACCCCGATCGTCGGCATCCGCGAGGTCCGCGACGACGCAGCCGCCACAGCCCTCGCCAAACGCCTGACCCGATGAAGCTGTTCGTCGCAGAGTACGGCGCGGCGGACGCACCACCGCTGTTGTTCATCCACGGTCACGGCGGCGGCTATCACTTCCAGCAGTGTCAGGCGGATCTGCTCGCCAGGGACCTTCGGCTGATCGCGCCCGACCAGCGTGGGGTCCTCCGGTCTCCACTGCCGCCGGGTGAGCGCGTCGATCTGGACATGCTGCTGGCCGACTTCGAGGAACTGCGTGAGCAGCTCGGGATCGAGCGCTGGGCGATCCTCGGCCACTCGGCCGGCGGGAACTACGCGGTCGAGTACGCGATCCGGCATCCTTCGGCGGTCAGCGCGGTGATCTTCGACTGCCCGTGCTGGGACTTCGACGCCAACGATCGCCACCGGTTGCCGATCTTCGCGCGCCTGTACGACGAACTCGGCGATCCGGACCGCGCCGCGCGGTGCCGTGAGCTGACCGTCGTGGACCGTCGGCTGACGGCGGACGACAAGACCTACGAGCTCGCGTTCGGTCTCGGCGACCGTTTCCAGGACCTGTCCTTCCACGATCCGTCGCGCCGCTCGGAGTTCATGGGGCTCGGCGAAGCGGCCGGTTTCACCGACGAGATGTGGGCCCGCGGCAACAGCCACCTGGTGACGCTGCCCGAGCTGTACGCCTCGAAGCTCGATCGGTTGGCCCTGATGCCGCAGCCGAGCCTGCTGATCGAGGGCGTCGACGATCTCGCCGCGGACCCGGTCTCGGTCGAGACTTACCGAAACACCGTTCCGACCGGCCGAGCCGTCACCTTCACCCGCTCCGGCCACTTTCCGCACTTCGAAGAGCCGAAACGGTACGCCGATCTGGTGCGCAGCTTCGTCAACCAGCACTTCAGCCCAGCGCGACCGGACCGGGCGTCAGCAGGAGACCGTTAGGAAGCCGGCAGATCACGACCGAGCAGCAGCGACCGGGCAGCGACCACGACCTCGACCAGGACCTCGACCTCGACCTCGACTGAGTGCGTCGTGCGTCCACTGCACGTCGCCCGGGCAGTTGCCAGCCGAGAGCTCTCCACCTGGACGGTGTGTGGAGCCATCGGTGGCAGGACAAACTGCCGATCAGAATGGTGGTGGGTCCTCCGACGGCTGTGCTGTCGACGACTGTGCTGTCGACGACTGTCTGGTCGACGAATGTCTGGTTGGTGGCTGTGTTGTTGGTGGCTGTGTTGTTGGTGATTGCCTTGCTGGTGATTGCCTTTTCGCTGGTTGGATCGTGGGTTGCTGATCGTTGTGGTGCTGATCGTTGTGGTGCTGATCGTTGTGGTGCTGGGCGATCGGGCCGCGGGCGGGTGGAATGGTTGTGTATCGGTGGCCGGTCGGGGCGGTGAGGGTGACGGAGCCGTCGTCGTGGGCGGTGCTCTTCCATCCCCACGAAGGAGTGTCCTTGATCACATGGTGGTACTCGCAGTACGGCACCAACCTGGCCAGGCTGGTCCGCCGGCTCTGCGCGAACGGGGTCGCGTGGTCGCGGTCGCAGTCGCGCGAGGTGCGGTTGCAGCCGGGCCATGCGCAGACGGGGTGCCGGGCGAGGAGAGTTTCGCTGACGACCGCGCCAGGGTCGTGGCGGGTGGTGGCGGCCTCGAGCACGGTCCCGTTGGAGGGGTCGGTGAGGAGCCGTCGCCAGGTGCCGTCGGTGGCGATGCGGCGGGCCATGTCGGCGGGGATGGGTCCGTAGCCGATGAGTTCGCAGGGGTCGTCGTCCACCCCGAGCAGGGTAGTGATCGGGACGAGAACCTCGATGTGTGGTCGTCGGCGATGCCGGTCCGGTAGCCGGCGGCCAAGCCAATCCACCCCGTTGTGCAGCATTTGCTCGAACACATCCGCCACCACGTCAGCCCGTCGCTGCTCAACGTTCCGCTCATCCCTTGTCCGCTGACCTGATTCCACCTCGGCCGAGCCGCCGGAGAAATCCGGTCCGGACTGGACGGTCCCGATGACATCGTCAGCACGAGCGGCGTTGGATTCGGCATCGGACTTGGTCGTCCGAGCTCCGGAGACCGCGTCAGCTGTCCCCCTGGTGGCGGCGTCGGTTGTGGCGCCGGAGTTGCCAGTGCGGCGATCAAGTTGCGGGCCGGCGATGCCGGTGTTGTCTGCGCTGCTGGCGCTGCTGGCGCTGCCGGCGGTGTCCTGCGCGGTGGTCGTGCTGCTGGAGTGCGAGGCCGACGAACCGGTGCCTGCGTTGCTGGGCTCGCTGGCGGGGTGGCGGGCTGACGTGTCGTCGCCCGTCTTGTTGGGCTTGCTGGTCGGCGTCGTTCGTTTGGCGAGGTCGGCCATGGCTTGGATGACGACCCACATCTGCTGGATTTTGTCGGCGGTGTGCACGACCCACAGCCCGGCCATGCCATCGGCCAGGGGGACGATCTTGCAGGTGCGTTCGGCGACGGCGGCACGATGCCGGTCCGCGGCGTCGCGGATGGTGTGTTTGGCGACCTGGCGGCGCAGTGATGCGTTCAGGTTGGCGTGGGTTTGGCCTGGGGCGCGGCGCAGCACATGTGCCTCGACGGCTTGCGCGGCGGTGTCCGGGAGAGCGCGGGTCGCTTCGGAGATGGCGAGTGCCTTGGACCAACTCAGGGCGCCGCAGCGCAGTGCGGTGTGGGTGGCCGGCAGTGTGCCGGTCAGATGGAGTGCTGTGTCGATGTGCCGGGCTGCGGTGTTGGTGGACAGTCGTAGTGCGGCGCCGACTTCTGCGGCCCAGGAGCGTTCGGGGTCGATCGGCCGGCCGGACGAGTCGATCTGGGTGGGGCGGGGGATCTCGGTGGCTTGGGCTTTGCGTTGGCGGGAGAACGAGGCCATCGCGGCGGATTTGATGGCCGCCGCCCAAGCTTCCATCCGGGCCGCGGCCTTCATCGCCTCGATCAGCGCGATCGGCGATTCGCACTGTGGTCGCAGTTCCTCCAGCGCCGCGGCCAGTTCGGCGCCTGGCGGCAGGAAGACCCACGCCGGTGCCTTCAGCCGCAGCATCTCCCGCTCGGCCTCGTCCTGCTCCACCCCGGCCCACAGCTCCCACTCCAGCCCGTCTACGCGCGACATCGGCGGCAGCTCGTCGTACCAATCCTCCTCGCCCAGGAAACGCGGAGGATGTGGATCCGCAGGGTCGGGCAAGTCGTCCGGCGGCATCAGCGCACCAGCAGCCTCCATCCAGGCGAGCGCTTGCTCGTCGGGAGGTTGTGCGGTCGCCGTCGCTGTCATGAACCTATATTAGAACATATGTTCGATTGGAGCAAACGCGTGGATGCCGCATATCATGGATGCCGCAGCCAGCGTTCCTGGCGCCGACGAGGCCCTCCTCGCTCCGTTGCATCGTCAGAGGAGGCCGGCTGCTACCAGGTACTTTCCGACCTGGGCGATCTCGTCGGCGTCCAGGGGGATCTGGGGCGGTGCCATCACGCCGTACTCGATCACACCACGCAGTTGCAGCGCTGCCTTGAAGGCTCCGAGGGCGGACGAGCTCATGCCCATGCGGGCCGGGTCGCCGACCCCGATCAGTTTGAAGAGACGCACCAGCCGCTCCTGTTCGGCGCGCGCGTCCTGCCATTCGCCGGCTGCCGCGTGGTTGAAGAGCTTGACGTAGCCGTGCGGGTCCACGTTGCCGAGCCCCGGGACCACGCCGTCGGCTCCCATCCACAGTGCGTTGTCGACGGTCAGTTCCGAGCCCGTGAGCACGCTGAAGTCGGTGATGTCACCTCGGTCGCGCGCTCGCAGGATGACGTTGCGCAGACCGCCCTCGTCGCCGCTGGAATCCTTCAGGCCCGCCAGTACTCCGTCGGCCGCGAGCTGTAGCACCAGGTCGGCGCCGAGCTTCGAGTGCACGGCTACCGGCAGGTCGTACGCGAACACCGGGACGCCGGCGGCCTCCGCGACCATCCGGAAGTGCTTGCCGACCTCGGCGGGATGGGTGCGGGTGTAGAAGGGCGCGGTGACGACGATGCCGTCCACGCCGGCCGCGACGGCCGTCCTGACGTGGTCGAGCACCCGCAACGTCGCCGTGTCGATGACACCTGCCAGCACCGGCAACCGGCCTGCCACGTGCCCGACCACCGTGTCGAGGACGACCCGGCGATGTCCGTCCGGCAGGTACGCCACCTCGGAGGTGGAGCCGAGGACGAACAAGCCGCTCACGCCGCCGTCGATCAGGTGGTCGACGAGCCGGACCAGGGAGGCGGTGTCCACCTGGTGGTCCGGCGTGAACGGCGTACAGACAGGTGGGATGACGCCGGTCAGGCGGGCAGGCAGTGTCGCCAGAGTCATGAACGCTCCAATGCTTGGGTGATCAGGTCATCGGTGGACTCCTGCGCGACCACGGGGTGATAGCAGCGGAACAGGTGCGCAGAGCCGTTGGCGTCGGCGGCATCGGACTCGAACTCGGGCATCGAGCCCGCGCAGTCGTCGTCGGCCTTCCAGCAGCGGGTCCGGAACGGGCAGCCGCTCGGCGGCCGGGTGGCCGACGGCACCGGACCGGCCAGCGGGATCGGGTCGATCGGCGAGATCAGGCCGGGGGTCGCCGAGAACAGCGCGCGGGTGTACGGATGCCGCGCCTGCCGGGCGACGCCGGCCGCCGGTGCCTGCTCGACGATCCGGCCGAGGTACATGGTGACCACCCGGTCGCTCATCCGGCGGACGGTCTGGATGTCGTGCGAGACGAACACCATGGCCAGGCCGAGGCGTTCCTTGAGGTCCAGCAGCAGGTTCAGGATCTGCGCCCGGACCGAGACGTCCAGTGCACTGGTCGGCTCGTCGGCGACCAGGAGTGCCGGTTCGAGGGCCAGCGCCCGGGCGATCGCGACGCGTTGCCGCTGGCCACCGGACAACTGACCGGGCAGGGCGTCGGCGACGCTCCGGGGCAGCCCCACCAGCGCCATCAGCTCCCGGACCCGTTCGTTGCGCTGGGCAACGGTGCCGCGATGGTGCACGTCGAGCGGATCACGCAGTACACGGTGAACGGGCAGCCGGCGGTTCAGGGCGGTCGACGGATCCTGGAAGATCATCCCGGTCCCGGCGCCGATGGCCTCGCGGCGTTCGGCCGGTTTCATGGACCAGATGTCCCGGCCCCGGAATGCGGCCGTGCCCTCGGTCGGTCGCTGGACACCGACCAGGACCTTGGCCAGCGTCGACTTCCCGCAGCCGGACTCGCCGACCACGCCGACGGTCTCACCGGCGGCGACGCTCAGATCGGCCCCGGTCAGCGCATAGACCCGATCCCTGCTGAACAGCCCGCCGGACCTGGCCCGGTGGACGACGTGCACGTCTGTCAGTTCGAGCACCGTCTCCGTCATCGCAGTGCCTCCTTCTCCAGCGGCTCGAGGACAACTGCCGGATGATGGCAAGCGACCAGGTGCTGTGCAGGCCGGCCGGTCAGCTCGGGGGCGGTGCTGCGGCACAGATCGGTGACCATCGGGCACCGGTCGGCGAACCGGCAACCGGCGGGGAAGTCGGCCGGCGAGGGTACGACGCCACGGATCTGGGTCAGCCGGGCCGCGCCGGACTCCAGCGACAGGACCGAGCCGAGCAGGCCGCGGGCGTAATGGTGCGCGGGCTCGCCGACCAGGTCGGCCGTGACACCGGTCTCGACGATCTGGCCGCCGTACATGACCACCACCCGGTCGGTGACGTCGGCGACCAGTGCCAGGTCGTGCGATACCAGGATCAGGGCGAAGCCGAGCTCGGCCCGCAGCCGCAGCAGTAGCTGGATCACCTGCGCCTGCACGGTGACGTCGAGGGCCGTCGTCGGCTCGTCGGCGACGATCAGCTTCGGTTCCCGGGACAGCGCCATCGCGATCAGCACCCGCTGGCGCTGACCACCGGACAACTCGTGCGGGTAGCTGGTCAGGGTCCGCTCGGGATCCAGGCCGACCAATTCCAGCAGTTCTGCCGGAGTACGCCGTCCGCCGCGCCGAACCACCTGCTTCAATTGCGCTTTGATCGTCATCGCCGGGTTCAGCGAGGACAGCGCATCCTGGTAGATCATGGCCATGTCGTGACCGAGCAGCCGGCGCCGTTCGGAGCGCCGAAGCCGTAGCAGGTCCTTGCCGTCGAACCGGATCCGGCCGCTGATCCGGGCGCCGCGCGGTTCCAGCCCCATCACGGTGAGCGCGGTCAGCGACTTGCCACAGCCCGACTCGCCGACCAGCCCGAGCACCTCGCCCGGCCGTACCTCGAAGCTGATCCCGTCGACGACGTCGACCCCGTCGTGCCGGCCCTCGAAGCCGATCGCCAACTGCTGAACTGACAGTACGGGTTCACCGTCCGGCAGCGGCCGCGCGCGTTCCCGCAGCCGCGTCGCCGCCAGGTCCAGACCCGGAAGCTCGACCAGTTGCCCGGAGCCCGGCTGTGCGGTCTCCAGCGCGTCCTTGTCATGCTTCTTGGGGGTCGCCCGGCGTCCGCCCGGCGCGGCCCACGCGTCGGAGACGGCCTCGGACAGGATGTTGAGCGACAGCACGGTGATCAGGATCAGCAGTCCCGGGAACACCGTCGCCCACCAGCCGCCGAGCAGCACCATGTTCTTGCCATCGGCAATCACCGAGCCCCAGGACGGCTCCGGCGGCCGGACCCCGGCCCCGATGAACGACAGCGACGCCTCGAAGACGATGGCGTCGGCGACCATCACCGTGCAGAACACCAGCACCGGAGCGGCGCAATTGATCGCCACGTGCCGGAGCAGGATGTGCGGGGTCCGGGCGCCGATGATCTTCTCCGCCACCACATAGTCCTCGCCGTACTGCGCGAGTACGTTGGCGCGCACCACCCTGGCCACGGGCGGCGTGTAGAGGAACGCGATCGCGATCACGAGCACCGGGACGGATCCGCCGAACACCGCGACCAGTACGGCGGCGAGCGCGATCCCCGGGAACGCCATCACGACGTCGAGGAGCCGCATCACGGTCTCGTCGACCGCCTTCCGGGAGGTGGCCGCGACAGCTCCGACGATCGCGCCCGCGGTCAGTGCGAGCGCGGTCGCCCCAAGGCCGATCATCAGCGACCAGCGCGCGCCGTACACGAGCCGGGTGAAGATGTCCCGGTTCGCGCTGTCCAGCCCGAACCAGTGCGCCCCCGACGGCCCGCCGCCGGCGTCCTCCTGGGTCAGGATGTCGTACGGCGTCAGCAGCGGAGCGAGGATCGCGGCCAGGATCACCACCGCCAGGACCGCGACCGCGATCCAGGCCGTGGGTGGCAGCCGCTTGAAGTTGATCCCGGGGCGGGAGAGCTGCCGGGCCAGTCGTGCACGCATCAGGCGGCGCTCCTCAGTCGCGGGTTGACCAGCAGGTACAGCACATCGACGACGAGGTTGACCACCACGAAGCCGATCGCGATGGTCAGTACGACGCCTTGCACCACGGCCGGATCACCGTCGCGGACGGCGTTGATCATCAGCGTGCCCATCCCCGGCAGGGTGAAGATCTGCTCGATCACGACAGCTCCGCCGAGCAGATACCCGATTCGCAGGCCGAGCACGGTGAGCGGGTTGATGAGCGCGTTCCGCAGGACGTTGCGTCCGACCACCACCACGGGCGGCAGGCCGCTGCCGATGGCGGTCCGGACATAGTCCTTGTCGAGTTCCTCGACGACGGACGTACGAATGATCCGGGTCAATTGAGCGGCCACCGGCAAGGACAGCGCCAGCGCCGGCAGTGCCATCGTCCGCAGCCAGGGTCCGATCCCGTCGGCCGGATTCACGTAACCGCTCGGCGGAAACCATCCGCGGTCGACCGCGGCGTACTGGATCATCAGCAGCGCCAGCCAGAACGAAGGCGCGGCCACGCCGATCAACGAGACCAGCCGGATCGCCTGGTCCGGCCAGCGGTCCCTGAAGATCGCGGCGGTGACGCCGAGCAGCAAGGCCAGCACCAAGGCGATCAGCAGTCCGAGCAGCGTGAGCTGGAACGTCAGTGGCATCGCGGTGGTGACCGACTGCAGGACCGGCGCCTTGGTCAGCACACTGGTGCCGAGGTTGCCGTGCAGCAGGTCACCGACGAAGTGCAGGTAGCGCAGCGGCAGCGGGTCCAGCAGGCCGTTCTCCTGCCGGAACGTGTGCAACTGCTCCTCGGTCGGGTTAGCGCCCTGGAAGTACGCGACCGCGGGATCGTTGTTCGAGAACCGCATCACCAGGAAGACGAACGCGATGATGCCGAGCAGCAACGGAACCAGCAGCAACAGCCGGCGAACCAGCATTCGGACGATGACGGCCACAGTCGGTTACCTCAGGCCCGCTTCGCCTGCAGCAGGTTGATCCCCGGGTAGGGCTGTGCCTTGATCCCGCTGAGTTTCTTCCCGTCCCAGGCAGTCATCAGCTCGGTGTGGACGACCGGATACAGCACCGCCTGCTCGGCGACCAGGTCGAGGTACTCGTGGGTCAGCTTCAGTCGGGTGTCCGCGTCGGTGGCCCGGACCGCCTCGTCCATCTTGGCGAAGATCACCTTGGCGCCGGCGCTGTTCTCCCAGCGCGTGTACTTCATCCAGGAGCCGCCCTGGGTGTAGTTGTAGCGCAGGATCAGATCCGCGTCGGCGCCGAACTGGTTCGGGTTCGACGCGGCCGCGACCACCTGGTAGTCGGCGTGCTGGTCCATCTTGGTGAACACCGCGGCGGTGTCCTGCGGCTCCAGCGTGGTCTTCACGCCGATCGCGTTCCAGGACGCGGCAATGGTCGGCAGGCAGTCGACGATCCAGCTCACGTTCACCGCGAGCAGGTTGATCGAAAGGTTCGTCACGCCGGCCTCGGCCAGCAGCGCCTTGGCCTTCGCCGGGTCGTAGCTGTAGACCGTCTTCGCCTTGGCGTAGGCCGGGTTCTGCTCGTTCAGGAACGAGGTGCTGGCCTTGCCGCGGCCCTTGAGCGCGACCTCGATCATCTTCTCGGTGTCGATCGCGGTGAACAGCGCCTGCCGGACCCGGACGTCGTCGAACGGCTTGGTCGCGGTGTTGAACATCAAGAACAGGTGGTTCATCCCCTTGCCGCCCTCGACCGTGAGGCCCGAGCTCTTCAGTTGCTCGATGTTGGCGTACGGGATGTTGTCGGAGATCTGGGCCTCGGCACTGCCGCCGGAGATCTTCGCGACCCGGGCGGAGGAGTCGACGATGCTCAGCCAGTTCATCTTCTTGAACGCCGCCGGGCGCGGGCCGTTGTAGTCCGCGAAGGCCTCGAAGGTGGTGTTCGACTTCGGCTGGTGCGAGACCTGCTTGTACGGTCCGGACCCGACCGCCTTGCCGTTCTTGGCCAGGTCCCAGGCGCCGGCCTGGGAGAAGACGTGCTTGGGCATGATCTTCGCGATGGTCAGTCGCGGCGCCCCGTCGGGGAACGGGAAGTTCAGCACCAGCTCGACGGACTTGTCGTCGACCTTCTTGACCTCCTTCAGCCAGGCGGCGAAGAAGTTGTAGGTGAGCACCTTCAGCTTCGGGTCGAGGATCCGCTGGAAGGTGAAGACGACGTCGTCGGCGGTGACCGGCCGGCCGTCGTGCCACTTCGCTCCGTCCCGCAGGGTGAACTTCCAGGACGTGGCGTTCAGGTCGGACGGCACCTCCGTGCCGAGTGCGGCGTACGGCTGCCGGGTGATCGGGTCGGTGTCGAGCAGGCCCTCGTAGACGTGCTGCATCGCCGCCATCGTGAAGGCGGACGCGGTCATGGTCGGGTCCCAGCTCTGGTTGTTCCCGTAGCCGATCACCGCCGTGACCAGGCCGGTGTCCGCTCCGGCGCCGACGGCTCCGGTCGAGGCCGGGCCACTGCTGCAGGCCGACAATCCACCAGTGATCGTCGCGGCTGCGCCGAGCGCACCGGAGTACTTCAGGAACGAGCGGCGGTCGAACCCTGTTTGGTTCACGATGCCTCCAGCGGCAGGGGGTGTGGCGGAGCTTCAGAGGAGGTAGGTTATAGGACGTCCTACGTCCTATGAGTGCCGACTTTAAGAGTCCTTTCCGGGTCGGTCAAGACCGGAGGAGAGGTGCGTCGTGGCAGTGACACGGCCGAAACGCAGTGACGAGCTGGCGAACGCGATCGCCGACCTGATCATCGAACGCAACCTCAAGCCAGGCGCCGCGCTGCCTCCGGAAAGCGTGCTGATGACCGACTTCAGCGTCAGCCGCAACTCGGTCCGGGAGTCGCTCAAAGCCTTGCAGGCGTTGGGGATCGTCGAGATCCGGCACGGCTACGGAACCTTCGTCGGATCGGCCAGCTCGGCGGCGTTGCACCCCTGGCTGCTGTTCCGCACCCGATCCGGCAGCAGCACCGAGCGACTGCGGGAACTGCTCGAGATCCGGGAGATTCTCGAGACCGAGCTGACCCGCCGCGCCGCGGGAACCGGCGACGGCGAGCTCCGGCAGAAGCTGTCCGGCTGTGTCGAGCGGATGCGGGTCGACGGGCCGGACGCGGCGACCGCGGACCGCGAGTTCCACGAACACATCTGCGACGCGGCCGGCGTCCCGCTGGCCCGCGAGTTGGTCGGCCTGTTCTGGGACGTCTACCGGGCTGTCGAGACCGACCTGGAGACCGTCGCCGCGGCACCGGGCGAAACCGCGGCGCGGCATCAACGCGTGGTCGACGCGATCGCCTCGGGTGACGCCGACCGGGCGGAAGAGGCCGTCCACCTGCATTTCGGCGAGGTCCGCGCCCGCCTCGGCACCGGCCCCTACCGAAGCCGGCCGGCGGATGTGCCATGATCGGGCCGACGGCTGTGGAGGAACACCGGTGACCAGCGTGCTGGGAGTCCGGGGCGGTCCCGCCACTGTGACCGGGAGGAATCTCGGAAGCCAGGACATCCGCTGCCGTCCGCAGGCGCGCGATCATCGTGCGCCGGCGTACCGGCCGTAGCGGGCGTGGACACCCGCTCGACGAAAGGGACCACCGCCGATGCGGGCTCCGTTCAGCGGACCGTCGAATTCTTTCCCGTTCACCGCGATCGTCGGGATGGACGACCTCCAGCTCGCGCTGATCCTGGCCGCGATCTCGCCGGCCATCGGCGGTGTGCTGATCCGCGGCGAGAAGGGTACGGCGAAGTCGACCGCCGTCCGCGCTCTCACCGAGATCCTGCCGCCCGTCGACGTTGTACCCGGCTGCCGCTTCTCCTGCGATCCCGACCACCCGGACCACACCTGCCCGGACGGCCCGCACGCGGAGGGCCGGTCGGTGCGCGCTGCGCGGTTGGTGGAGTTGCCGGTGGGGGCGACCGAGGACCGGGTGATCGGGTCGCTCCACCTGGAGAAAGCGCTCGCGGAGGGCATCACGGCGTACGAGCCGGGCCTGCTCGCCGCTGCGCATCGCGGGTTGCTGTACGTCGACGAGGTCAACCTGCTCCACGACCACCTGGTCGACGTACTCCTCGACGCCGCCGCGATGGGCCGCGCAACCGTCGAGCGGGACGGCGTCTCGGTCACGCACCCGGCGCGGTTCGTGCTCGTCGGCACGATGAACCCCGAGGAGGGCGAGCTCCGGCCGCAGCTCCTCGACCGGTTCGGGCTGACCGTCGACGTGGTCGCCAGCCGCGATCCCGCCGTACGGGTGGAGGTGATGCGCGCGCGGCTCACGTACGAGGCCGGCCCGGAGAACTTCGTCGCCCGGTACGACGGCGCGCAGCGCGAACTCGCCGAACGCATCGTGAAGGCGCGCGACCTGCTGACCGAGGTGATCCTGACCGACGCGGCGCTCCGCCAGATCGCGGAGATCTGCGCGTCGTTCGACGTCGACGGGATGCGCGCCGACCTGGTCACGGCCCGTACGGCGGTCGCTCACGCCGCCTGGTCCGGCCGCACCGTCGTCGAGGTCGAAGACGTCCGCGCCGCCGCCAAACTGGCCCTCCCGCACCGCCGCCGCCGTAACCCCTTCGACGCCCCCGGCCTGGACGACCAGCAGCTGGAAGAAGCCATCAACAACAGCACTCCGCCCGAAAACCCCGACGACGACGGGCCGGACGATCCAGGCGGCGGACCTGGTGGGGGAGTCGACAACTCTGCTTCCTCCGAGGGTGGTACTTCCGAAAGCGAGGAGCAGTCCGTCGGTCAGCCGTCGGCCGGCCCGGCCCCGAGCGGTGACGTTGCTGGGAGTTCCGCGCCGTACCAGGCTCGCCTGCTGAGTGTTCAGGTCGCGGGAGCCGGTGTCGCCGGGCGGCGGTCTCGGGCGATCACCGAAGTCGGGCGCGTGGTGGGGGATCGCGGCCGGATCGGGCGCGAGGCGGGGCGTCCGCATCTGTTGGGGACGATGCGCAACGCAGCGCCGTACCAGAAGGTTCGCGGGCGGAGCGGTCCCGGGCTGGTGGTGCGGGCGGACGACGTGCGGCTCGCGGTGCGGGAAGGGCGGGAGGGGAATCTCGTGCTGTTCTGCGTCGACGCCTCCGGTTCGATGGGGACGAAGAAGCGGATGGGCGAGGTGAAGACGGCGATCGTCTCGCTCCTCCTCGACGCGTACCAGCGCCGCGACACGGTCGGGCTCGTCACGTTCGCCGGCGCCGCCGCGACAGTCGCCCTGCCGCCGACGGGCAGCGTCGAGACCGCCGTACGACGGCTCGAATCTCTCCCCACCGGTGGACGTACGCCGCTCGCCGAGGGACTGCTGCAAGCGGCGGAGGTACTGCGGATCGCCGCGATCCGCGACCCGCGCCGGCGCCCGCTCCTCGTCCTCGTGACCGACGGCCGCGCGACGCACGGCGACAACGCGTTCGCGCGCGCCCGCCAGGCCGCCGGATGGCTCGCACAGCGCGGAGTCGCGACTGTCGTGGTGGACTGCGAACCGCGCCGCGGTATCCGGCTCGGGCTCTCCGCGGAGCTTGCCTCGGATCTCGGAGCGGAGTACCTCGACCTCGGAGACGTTGCCGCTGGCAACCTTATCCGGACGGTCGCAGAACGGAAGGCGGCCTGACATGCCGAAGGGACAGCCGGTCGCCGTACCGGAGGACGGCCTGACCACCCGCCAGCGCCGCAACCGTCCGCTGCTGATGGTGCACACCGGCGAGATGAAGGGGAAGTCGACGGCCGCGTTCGGGATGGCGCTGCGGGCCTGGAACCAGGGCTGGAACCTCGGGGTCTTCCAGTTCGTGAAGAGCGCGAAGTGGAAGGTCGGCGAGGAGAGCGCATTCAAGGCGCTCGGCCGGCTGCACGAGTCGACCGGTGAGGGCGGGCCGGTCGAGTGGCACAAGATGGGCGAAGGCTGGAGCTGGTCCCGCAAGGCCGGCACCGAGGAGGACCACGCCGCCGACGCGGTCGAGGGCTGGCGCGAGATCCAGCGCCGCCTGGCCGCCGAGACCCATGACCTGTACGTGCTCGACGAGTTCACGTACCCGATGAAGTGGGGCTGGATCGACGTGGACGAGGTCGTCGACACGCTCGTCAACCGCCCCGGTCACCAGTACGTCGTCATCACCGGCCGTGACGCCCACCCGAACCTCCTCGAGGCCGCCGACCTCGCCACCCAGATGACCAAGCTCAAGCACCCGATGGACGCCGGCCAGAAGGGCCAGAAGGGCATCGAGTGGTAACCCAGGAAACCACGATGATTCCGCGGGTGGTGGTTGCGGCGCCGTCCTCCGGTGCGGGTAAGACGACCGTCGCCGTCGGGTTGATGGCGGCGCTGCGGCGGGCCGGGTACGTCGTGGCCGGGTTCAAGGTGGGGCCGGACTACATCGATCCCGGGTTCCACGCGGTCGCGACCGGGCGACCGGGGCGGAACCTCGACCCGATGCTGTCGGGCGAGGAACTGGTAGGACCGCTGTTCGGGCACGGTTCCGCCGGTGCGGATCTGGCCGTGGTCGAGGGTGTGATGGGGCTGTACGACGGCGCGCTCGGGACGGAAGGTTTCTCGTCCACGGCCCACGTCGCGAAGTTGCTGAAGGCACCTGTCGTGCTGGTCGTCGACGCGTCGGCAGCGGGCCGGAGCGTCGGGGCCGTCGTCCAAGGTTTCGTTGCCTTCGACACCGAGATCCGCATCGTCGGGGTGATCTTGAACAAGGTGGGCTCGGACCGGCATGAGGCTGAAGTACGAGCCGGTGTCGCGCCGACCGGCGTACCCGTCCTGGGCGTCCTTCGCCGCGACACCCGCCTGACCGTCCCCAGCCGCCACCTCGGCCTGATCCCCGCCAACGAACAACACACCCAAGCCGAACAAGCCGTAGACGCCGCCGCAGAACTAGTTCGCCAAGGCGTAGACCTCCAGGCCGTAGTCGCTGCCGCCCACGCCGCCCAACCCCACCAAACGACCCCCTGGACCCCCGACGTACTGTCGGCGAGTGCAGGTCGGCCTGTGGTTGCTGTTGCGGCCGGGCCGGTGTTTTCGTTCCACTACACCGAGACGACCGAGCTGCTGACCGCAGCCGGTGCGGACGTCGTCACGTTCGACCCGCTCGTCGATCCGTTGCCTGAGGCAACCGCTGCGCTCTACCTCGGCGGTGGTTTCCCGGAGCTCCACGCAGAGGCGCTCTCCGCGAACGTCGAGCTGCGCAAACAAGTGGCCGCCGCGATCGCCGACGGGCTCCCGGTGATCGCCGAATGCGCCGGCCTGCTGTACCTCTGCCGCGAACTCGACGGTCACCCGATGACCGGCGTACTCCCGGCGACCGGCCGCATGACCAGCCGCCTCACCCTCGGCTACCGTACGGCGGTTGCCGCGACCAGCACCGCGTTCTTCGACGAAGGACGCCGCGTGCGCGGCCACGAGTTCCACCGCACCACGATCGACCTCGACGCCGACGTACAACCGGCCTGGCATCTCCCCGGCGGCGTCGAAGGAATCACCCTCCCGCACGTCCACGCGTCGTACCTGCACCTGCACTGGACCGCGACCCCAGACGTCCCCGCACGACTGGTCGCCGCCGCCCGCGAGCGTGCCCGATGAACCTGGTCGTCGGCGTCGGACTCCGCAGCGGTACGCCGTACGCCGAGCTGCAGGATCTCGTGACGACAACCCTCCACGAACTCGCGGGCGAGGTGCGACTGGTCGTCACGATCGCCGGCAAGGAGAACGAACCTGCGCTGCAAGAGCTCGTTGCGCAGTTGGGTGCTGAGCTTCGCACCTTCTCGAACGACGAACTCGCCAACCAGCCGACGCCAACCCCTAGCGAACAGGTCGAGCAACTCAAAGGAACCCCCAGCATCGCCGAAGCAGCCGTACTCGCAACCGGCGCCCAACTCCTCATCACCAAACGCAAATCCCCCAACACCACAATCGCAATCGGCGTGCGGCGGGTGGATGGGCGTGACACGCGGGATCGCCCGGTTGTGCAGCGGGCGGACGGGTACGACGCTCGGGATCGCGAGGTTGTGCAGCGGGTTATTGCTGAGCGGCGGGATGTGCGGCGGGGGTTTGTGGATCTGCCGGTTGACGACGGGACGCTCGGGCGGGTTTTGGAGGCAGCGCATCGGGCGCCGAGTGTCGGACTGAGCCAGCCGTGGGACTTCCTGGTGATCCGCGACATCGCGACCCGTCGCAAGGTGCATGATCTCGCGACCGCGCAGCGGGACGCATTCGCTGCATCCCTCCCCGAGGACCGGCGCGCGGCGTTCGACGGGCTGAAGATCGAGGCGATCCTCGACACCCCACTGAATCTCGCGGTGACCTGCGACCCCGGCCGCGGCGGCCGGCACGTTCTCGGCCGGCACGCGGATCCGCGGACGACCATGTTCTCCGCGGCGATCGCGATCCAGAACCTCTGGCTCGCCGCCCGCGCAGAGGGTCTCGGCGTCGGCTGGGTCTCCTTCTTCGAACCAGGCGAGGTCGCCGCGGTCCTCGACCTGCCCGCGCACATCGAGCTGGTCGGCTACCTGTGCATCGGGTACGTCGAGGAGTTCGCCGCGACCCCCGAACTCGTACGTTCCGGATGGGCGAAGCGGCGCCCGCTGTCCTGGGCGATCCACCACGAGGAATGGGGCCGCCGCGGTACGTCGATCGTCGACGACGCGCTCCGGGCCGCGCAAAACCGGGCCGCGCAGAACGCCGTACCGACAACCGGTCAGCGGGTTCAGGTGATCGTCGGCGGCGACCCGAGCCAACTGCAACAGGCCGACGCACTGATCGTCGATCTCCAAGCAGACCGCCCGCAAGCAGATTTCGGGGTGTTGTGGCGGCCCGCGCGCACACCCGCCGAGGCCGTCGAGTTCGGTGTCGAGATCGCCCGCGACCTCGCCCTGCAGGGCGTTGGGCACCTCGCCGTACAGCTTGCACAGAACTCCGAGTGTGCCGAAGCGCTCGCTCGCGGTTTGCAGGTCGGTGCGTCGGCCTCTGGTCTGACACACTCCACGACATGACCGCACCTATGTACGTGCCCGCGTTCTCGATGAAGCAGCGTGTGACGTTGATGGCGAACAAGTACGAGCTGATCGTCACCAACCCGGACGGGACCGACGGCGCGCTGCTCGCGTTCGCACAGCAGAAGCGGATGGCGTTCAAGGAGCAGGTGACGTTCTACAGCGACGACACCAAGACCCAGGCGGTGTTCTCGTTCAAGGCCCGTAAGACCATCGACCTCGGGTCCGGGTACGACGTGTTCGACGCCGACGGGCAGGCGATCGGCTGGTTCAAGAAGGAGTTCGGCAAGAGTCTCCTCCGGTCCAGCTGGCAGCTCAGCGCGCCGGGCGTCGAGGCGGACGGCACCGAGCGCAACCAGACGGTCGCGATCGTCCGGCGGGTCTGGGACTTCGTGCCGTTCATCGGCGAGATCCCGCTGCCGTTCATCTTCCACTTCGACTTCACCGACCGGTCGAGTGGGCAGCCGGTGCTGTCGGTGGAGCGGAAGATGTCGGTCCGGGACCGCTACCGCATCACCGTCCAGGACGAGCGCCTCGACTTCCGCGTCGCGGCCGCGATGACGGTCGCTCTGGACGCTCTCCAGAGCCGCTGATCCGGTCCACCTGAGTGCGAGCTGAGCTCGGCGTACGACCACGGTCGTAGTCCGGGCTCACTCTTTCGGGTGAACCTACCCTGAGTGGGCTTGGTTCCGGTCCTGCCCGGTGCGAGGCTGTATCCATGGGCGTAGCACAGCGCAGTCGACGGTGGTTGGTTCCGGTCACGACAGTCGCCGTGGTGGCAGGGGTGGGGGCACTCGGACCAGTGGTCGCGGATGCCTCGCCGAAGCTGCCCGGCATCTCCGCGCAGGATCTGCTCGCGAAGGTTCAGACGGCGAAGGTCGACGGCCTCAGCGGCACGGTCCGCTCGGACGCGAACCTGGGCCTGCCGGCCATCCCCGGCGCACCGGCCGGTAGCGAGCAGCTGACCGAGATGCTGAGCGGTCAGCACACGGCGCGGGTCGCGTTCGCGAGCCCGGACAAGGCGCGGGTCTCGGTGCTCGACAACCAGGCGGAGCGGGTCTGGACGACCGACGGCAAGTCCGCCTGGGCGTACGACTCGTCCCGGCGCGAAGCCATGAAGCTGACGGTTCCCGCGCACGAGAACGCGAAGCCGGAGAAGGCGGTGCCGTCGTACGACCCGCAGACGGTCGCCAAGCAGTTCCTCGACGCGATCGACCCGACCACCAAGGTCGAGGTCAGCGGCACCGAGAAGGTCGCCGGCCGCGATGCCTACAAGCTGCGCCTGGTGCCGAAGACCGACAAGACGACCGTGGGTTCGGTGACACTGGCGATCGACTCCAAGACGTGGGTCCCGCTGGACGTGACGGTGATGCCGCGGACCGGCAACGACCCGGCCGTCGAGGTGGGCTTCAGCTCGGTGTCGTTCGACGTACCGGCGGCGGGCACGTTCACCTTCACCCCGCCGCAGGGTGTGAAGGTCACTGACCAGAAGGTTCCGTCGGGCGCGGAGCCGAAGCGGGTTGCCCCGAGGCAGGTCGAGCCGAAGAAGCCGGGTACGGCGAACGCGGACAAGCCGACCGTGATCGGTACGGGCTGGGAGAGCGTCGCGTTGATCCGCGGTGCGCAGACCGGCCAGCTGACCGGGAACGGGCCGCTCGCGCAGTTGCTCGCGAAGGCGCCGACCGTGTCGGGCACGTGGGGCAAGGGCAAGGTGCTGACCAGCAAGATGGTGAGCGCGTTGATCACCGACGACGGCCGGGTCTTCGTCGGCCTGGTCACCCCGGACACCCTGCAGGCCGCCGCCGCGAAGGCCCCCCGCTGAACAGCCAGATGTCGAGCGCGCCGGTCGTCACCCACGGGCTGACCAAGCGGTTCCACAGCGGCCAGGTCGCGGTGGACTCGGTCGACCTGGAGGTGCCGGCCGGCAGCGTGTTCGGCTTCCTCGGTCCGAACGGGTCGGGGAAGACGACGACCATCCGGATGCTGCTCGGCCTGATCGCGCCGACGTCCGGCGAGGTCGAGCTGCTCGGCGAGCCGATGCCGAAGGCGCACCTGCGGGTCCTGCCCCGGGTCGGTGCGCTGGTCGAAGGGCCGGCGTTCTACCCGTTCTGGACCGGCCAGGCGAACCTGCTGCGTTTCGACGCCGCCGACCGCACCGCCGATCCGAAAACCCGGAAGGCGCGGGCCGGCGAGGCACTGGAACGGGTCGGCCTGTCGAACGCGGCCGGTAAGAAGGTGCGCGCGTACTCGCTCGGCATGCGTCAGCGGCTCGCGATCGCGGTCGCGCTGATGCAGCGCCGGGAGCTGCTCGTGCTGGACGAGCCGACGAACGGCCTCGACCCGCAGGGCACCCGCGAGGTCCGGCACCTGATCCAGGAGTTGGCGAGCGACGGTACGACCGTCTTCACCTCGACCCATCTCCTTGCCGAGGTCGAGCAGGTCTGCACGCACGCAGCCGTGATGAGCCGCGGCAAGCTGCTCCGGCAGTCGACGGTGGAGGACCTGCGCGCCGAGCTCCGGCCGCGGTTGATCGTCCGTACGCCGGATGCCGGGACGGCGGCCGAGACGCTGCAGGGGATGGGCGTGACGGACCTGACGACGAGCGGTGAGACCGTCGAGGGTGATCCCGGCGAGCTGCCGATCGAGAAGTTCGCGGCCGCGCTGGTCGCCGCCGACGTCCGCATCCACGGCTTCGGGCTCGAACGCCCAAGTCTGGAAGACGCCTTCGTGGCACTCACCGGGGAGGGCTTCGATGTCGCAGAGTGAAGCAGCAGCCGAACCAGCTGAGGCGTTGGTTGATACCCAACGCCCCAGTGCTGGGCGGCACACTCTCGCGCTGTTTCTTTCCGAGCTGCGGTTGGTGTTCGCGCGGGCCCGGACTCAGGTGGGGCTCGGGGTGCTGGCCGCCGTACCGCTGCTGATCGGGATCGCGATCAAGATCGCCGGCTCGGACAGCGGCGCCGAGGGGTTCATCGGGCAGATCGCCGGCAACGGGCTCTTCCTGATCGTCGGCAGCCTCGGCTTGTCGTTGCCGTTCTTCCTGCCGACCGCGGTGACCGTGATCTCGGGGGAGTCGCTGGCCGGCGAGGCCAGCCTCGGCACCCTGCGCAACCTGCTCACCGCACCGGCCGGCCGGTCCCGGCTGCTCGCCGCCAAGATGGTCGCCCTCGCGGTCTTCTGCCTGGCCGCGACGATGACGATCTGGATCTCCGGACTGATCGTCGGCTTCATCCTGTTCCCGGTCGGCGACGTCCTGCTGCTCTCCGGCTCGACCGTCTCACTCGGCGAAGGCCTGCTCCGCGCGCTCGGCATCGCGCTCGTGATCTCGCTGTCCCTGCTCGGACTCGCCGGCATCGGCCTGTTCGTCTCGTCGCTGACCTCGACCCCGTTGGCCGCGATGGCGGCGACGTTCGGCACGTTCATCGTGCTCGGGATCCTGACCGCGATCCCGCAGCTGCACGCGATCCACCCGTGGCTGCTGATCTACCGCTGGCAGTCGTTCGCCGACCTGCTCCGCGACCCGCCGTACTGGCATGAGATAGGCCGCAACCTGCTCCTCCAAGCCGGCTACCTGGCCGTCTTCTACGCCGCCGCCTGGGCGAGGATCACCAGCCGCGACATAACCTGAGCCGCGTGGAAGCTGATCTCGTCGCCGTCCTGCGCTGTCCGGTGTGTGCCGACCGGCTGGCGCTGGACGACCGGACGGCGCGCTGCCCACGCGGGCACGCGTACGACCTGGCGAAGCAGGGCTACCTGAACTTGTTGCCCTCGGCGTCGAACGGGATCGAGGGCGACTCGGCCGCGATGGTCGGCGCCCGCACGGTCTTCCTCGGCACCGGCCACTACGGACCGATCCGGGACGCGCTGATCCTGCGGGCCGGACTGGGCGAGGACAACCTGGTCGTCGAGGTCGGCGCCGGCACCGCCTACTACCTGTCGGGTGTCCTGGGACTGTCCCCGGGCCGCCGCGGAATCGCGTTGGACGTGTCGAAGTACGCCGCCCGTCGCGCGGCTCGAGCCGACTCGCGGATCGCCTCCGTGGTGTGCGACGCGTGGCGTGAACTGCCGTTGATGGACGGTGCGGCGAACCTGATGCTGAACGTGTTCGCCCCACGCAACGCGGGCGAGATGGCCCGCGTCCTGGCCCCGGGCGGTCGGCTGCTCGTGGTGACGCCGAACCAGCAGCACCTCGGCGAGCTGGTCGACGTACTGGGGTTGGTCAGCGTCGACGAGCAGAAGGAACGCCGACTGGAGGAGTCGCTCGCTGGGTCCTTCGAACGCGTCGGCACGGAGGTGGTCGAGGAGACGATGCGGCTCGACCGGTCGGCCGTGGAGCAGTTGGTGCTGATGACGCCGAGCGCCCGGCACCTGAACTACCGCGAGCTGTTGCAGCGGATCGCCGTACTGCCGGAGCCGGCGGTCGTCACGTTGTCGGTGACGCTGTCGACCTGGCGTCGGCTCGGCTGAGGCGGACGCCCGCCACTCACCAACCACCCGTCGGCGGAGCGACGCACGCTCAGGTCAGGCGTGCGCCGAGAGTCGAGTGCGAGTTGGTGAGTGGCGGAGGTCCGGTTGGTCAGGCTGCCTTGCCGACGAGTTCGCGGGCGACGACGGTTCCGTGGGTCTCGGCTTCCACGTGCGCCTCGGACTCCGAGACCTTGGAGGCGTCGATGAGCTCCTCCATACCCGGGGTGACCGGGGCGAGGGTGAGCTCCGCGGCGGCGGTGCGGATGTTCATGCCGAAGACGTCGCCGAAGATGCGCTCGAGGTACGGCGTGGCGTGGTCCCAGCCCTGCTTAGGCGAGCCCGGGCCGTAACCGCCGCCGCGGGCGAGCGCGAAGATCGCCGGCCGACCGGCCAGTGGGCGCGAGCCGAAGGCGAAGTCCTTGTCGATCACCAACAGGTCGATCCACGTCTTCACGTGCTGGGCGATGCCGTAGTTGTACATCGGTACGGCGAGCAGGATCGCGTCGGCGGCGCGGGCCTCGGCCGCTACCTCGGCGGCGATGGCCTGCGCCTCGGCGAGCGGCATCCGGTCGGAATCGGCGACCGGCTCCTGGCCCACTTGCGCCGCGGCCAGGGTCGGCCACACGGTCGCGGGCAGCGGGTGCTGGCCGAGGTCACGCCGTAGCACGACGCCGTCCGGGTGCTCAGCCTTCCAGGCGGCCTCCGCGCTGTCCGCAAGGGCGCGGGACACCGAGCCGTCCAGCCGGATGCTGGCGTCGACGCGTAACAGGGTGCTCATTGTTCGTTCTCCATACGTTGAGGGGGCATGCTCGTATGTGCTGCCTCGAAGATAATCTGTCATGCAGAACATATTCAAGTCAGATCGTATTCCGGGTGGCGTACACCACGTACGATGGGGACATGTCCAGTACTTCGCCCGAAGTCGCGACCCGAGGCACGCGTGGGGTCGAGCCCGCGGTCGCCAGTGGCGCACCGGTCGAGGCCGACCTCGGTTGGGCGCTGGGCGTCGTCTTCCGGCGGTACGCGAAGGCGTCCGCGGCGGCGCTGGAAGGGCTGCCCGGCGGACCGCGGGGCTACCAGGTGCTCGCCACGACGAGTGCCGAGGGTCCGAAGCGGCAACTTGATCTCGCCGCTCAGCTCGGTGTCGACCGGACCGTGATGACCTATCTGCTCGACGACCTGGAGAAGGCGGGTCTGGTGCAGCGCCGGCCTGATCCGGCCGACCGCCGGGCGCGGCTGATCGCGCCGACCGAGGAAGGCCACGAGGCCCTGTGTGACCTCGAACGGCGGCTCCGTGCCACCGAGGACGAGATGCTCGGTATCCTCGACGAGTCGGAGCGGTCAAGCTTCCGGATGCTCCTGCAGCGGCTGGCGATGAAGGCCAACGCCGTCGACCCGCTCCACAACGCCTGCACCCTCGCCGAGGCCGACGACCCCGCTAACACCTAGTGCAGCGGCACGAAGCCTGATTCGTAGGCCCGGATCACCGCTTGCGTCCGGTCCCGGGCGTTGAGCTTGGAGAGCACGTTCGCGACGTGGGTCTTGACCGTCTGCAGGCCGAGGATCAGTTCCGCGGCGATCTCCGCGTTCGACAGTCCGCGCGCCATCAGCCGGAGCACCTCCTGCTCGCGCTCGGTCAGCTGGTACCGGTCGAGTCCGGTCGCCGCCGGGGCGCCGGCGTGGGCGAGCGCGAGGGCGCGGATCGCCTCCGGGAACAGCAGCGACTCGCTCTTCGCGACCGTCCGGATCGCCGCGATGATGTCGTCCGGCGGGGTCCGCTTGAGCAGGAACCCGGACGCTCCGGCGCGCAACGCGTCGTACACGTAGTCGTCGTTCTCGAACGTCGTGACGACCAGGACGCGCGGAGCCGGGTCGAGGCTGTCGAGCAGTAGTCGCGTCGCCTGGATGCCGTCCACCGCGGGCATCCGGACATCCATCAGTACGACGTCCGCGCCGGTACGACGTACCAGCGGGAGCACCTCCGCCCCGTCGCCGGCCTCGCCGACGACCGTGAGGTCCTCCTCGGCGTTGATGATGGCCCGCAACCCGCTCCGGATCAGCGGCTCGTCGTCGACGACAACTACCGACAGGTTCATGTCATCCCTTCGTCACGCTCACAGGCAACTGCACTGCCAGTTGCCATCCCGGGTCGTCCTGCCAACTGACCGGGCCGGCGTCGACGGTTCCTCGCAGTACGGCGACTCTTTCACGGATCCCGGCCAGGCCGCGGCCGCCCCCGGAGTGATCGGACTTGCCGCTGACCGGGTTGGTCACGGCGAGCCGCAGCCCGGATGCATCCAGGCAGATCGACAGGTGTACAGCCAGTTCGCCGGCCGGGCGTCCGGCGTGCCGGATCGCGTTGGTCAGGCCCTCCTGGACGATCCGATAGGCCTCGCGGGACACCGCGGCCGGTAACTGCTCCAGCTCGCCCGATCGTTCGACCTCGATCGTGATCCCGCCGGCGCGGGTGGCGTCGACCAGCCGGTCCAGACCTCCGAGCGTGGCCTGCGGCGTGGTCCGGGAACCCGGCCGCCGGTCGTCGCGGAGCAGGCCGAGCACGTGGTCGAGATCGGCCAGCGCCGCGCGGGCAGAGGTCTCCATCGCGGCCAGTGCGGTCTCGGCGAACTCCGGATCGCTGGCCAGCACGCGGCGGGCGGCCGCCGCCTGGATCGTGACCAGGCTCAGCGCGTGCCCGACGCTGTCGTGCAGCTCGCGGGCGAGACGGTTGCGCTCGGCAAGTGTCGCGGTCTGCTTCTCGAGGAGTTCGATGCGCTCCGCCGCGGTCGGGCCGAGCACGCGGGGTGCCAGGTACGCGAGCAGTGAGCCGACGGCGGCCGACAGCAGGAACAGCCCGGCGAGACCGCCGATCGCCGCGGCCGGCATCCACAGGTCGGTCCAGTCGCCGCGGACGTCGTACGACCAGCCGGGGACGACGTCGCGAGCACCGGGGGAGCGGAACGGAGCGGCCAGCCAGATCGCACCGAGACCGACCACGATCGTGCTGAGGATGCCGACGACGCCGCCGGCCAGGAGGTGCAGGCAGAACCACACCGTCGTACGCCGCCGTTGCGCCCAGGTCCGCGCCGGACCGAGTGGACGCTCCTCGAACCGCACCGCGAGCAGCGACTCGACCGCGATGCCCTCGACCTCGCGGACCGCGGGCAACAGGCCGAGCACGACCGGCGGCACCAGACCCAGCAGCACCCAGATGGTGCCGGTGGCAACTTTCGGCAGGCCGAGATCGCCGACCACCGCGCCGAGCGCGCTGTCGACCAGGATGAACGCCAGGACCAGCGCCGCGCCGAGCAGCAGGTACACCCAGCGCAGGTACGTCGACGGACGCCACAGGCAACCGACCGCCCGCCAGACCCGCCGTGTCACCGCTCGCACCATCACATCCTGTCAAAGCCGGGCGAGCGCCACCTCCCTCCCCGGAGTGAACGGAGGGAAACCCGCGATTCCGGCCGGTCGGGGTGGGCTGGGTCACCAAGAAGTTGAGGGTTTACGCAAATTTGACCCGGTGGCGCCGAGTTCGGTCTCTGCGGGCGTCGCGATCTGCTGCTCAGGCAGGTACGGTCTGTGGTCGGGGCGGGTGCCCGTCCGGTCACAGGATGTGTCCGGGCAGGTAGGGGGAACGGCTCCAGGACGGGTGGTCAGCAGGACTGCGAGGACCCGGCGCGGCGGACGTTAAGTCCCCGTGAAGACCCCGCGGGCGAATTGACCACCCTTTCATATTTGATGTTTGATCAAATATCGGGACGAGAGAGGTCGATATGAGGTTGAGGCGTTCCGTCATCGCCCTGATGGCGGTCCTGGGGCTCGCCCTGGTGAGTGCGTGCAACGGTGACAGCAGTAAGGAAGCCGACGGCAACGGGTTGCAGAAGGTCAGCTACCTGACGTCGTTCAACACCTTCGGGCGTGAGGCGTACGCGTACGTCGCGCTGGACAAGGGCTACTTCAAGGACGCCGGTTTCGACGTCAAGATCTCGCCCGGCAGCGGCACCGTCGACGTGATGAAGCTGGTGGCCGGCGGTCAGGCCGATTACGGCATCGGCGACTTCACCGCGATCGCCATCACCCTCGCCAAGCAGAAGCTCCCGGTCACCACGGTCGGCATGATCCACCAGCGGTCGTTGGCCGGGATCATGTCGCTCGAGGGACTGGGGATCAACGGCCCCAAGGACCTGCCCGGCAAGACGATCGGCGACCAGCCGGGGTCCACCAACACGGTGATGTTCCCGGTCTACGCCAAGGCGGTCGGTATCGACCCGAAGTCGGTCACCTTCCTCCCGTCGCCGCCGCCGGGCCTGCCGGCCCTGCTGGCGTCCGGCAAGGTCCAGGGCATCGGCCAGTTCATGGTCGGTGAGCCGCTGATCGCGAAGGCCGACAGCAAGCATCGCGCGGTCGTCAAGCTGCCGTACGGCGACAAGGTGCCGGACCTGTACGGCAACGCGATCATCACCCGGACGGACCTGGCCAAGGACCACCCGGACCAGGTGAAGAAGTTCACCAACGCGCTGCTCAAGGGCCTGCAGGACACCCTGGACGACCCGGCCGCCGCCGCCGCGATCCTGAAGAAGTACGTGCCGAACACGGATCTCGACGTCGCCACCCAAGAGCTGAAGATCATGCAGAAGTACATCAAGCCGACCGGCTTCAACGGTCCGCTCGGCGACGTCACGCAGGAGCGGGTGCAGAAGATCATCTCGCTGCTGGAGGCGCCGGACGCGACCGGCAAGGGCGCGATCGGCAAGGGCTCGATCACGCCCGAGGACCTGGTGACGATGAGCCTGGCGCCGAAGAGCTGAGGGTTAGGAGTACGGGAACCGGATGATTCGCCTGGACGGCGTGGGGCAGGTCTTCGACGGACGCGAGGGCCAGGTGACGGCCCTGGAGAAGATCGACCTGCACGTCCGCGGCGGTGAGTTCGTCACGCTGATCGGCCGGTCCGGCTGTGGCAAGTCCACGCTGCTCCGGCTGATCGCGGGACTGCTGCCCCCGACGTCCGGTGCGGTCCAGGTGGCGGGGGAGCCCGTCACCGGACCGCGCCGGGACGTCTCGTTCATGTTCCAGCGGCCGGCGCTGCTGCCGTGGCGTTCGGTGGTGTCGAACGTGATGCTGCCGGTCGAGATCGACAAGGGCGCCGGCGACCGCAGCAGAGCGGCGTACCGGGACCGGGCTCATGAGCTGCTCGAACTGGTCGGGTTGCAGGGGTTCGAGCGGCGCCTGCCGCACGAGCTGTCCGGCGGTATGCAGCAGCGGGTGTCGCTGTGCCGGTCGCTGATCCGCGACCCGCAGGTGATGCTGATGGACGAGCCGTTCTCCGCGCTCGACGCGCTCACCCGGACCGAGCTGTCCGAGGAGCTGCAGCGGATCAAGATGGAGCTGTCCACCACGATCGTGTTCGTCACGCACTCGATCGAGGAAGCTGTCGTACTGGCCGACCGGGTGGTCGTGCTGACGCCGCGGCCGGGCCGGATGCGGGAGGTCGTCGACATCGACATCCCGCGGCCGCGCAGCCTCGGCCAGAACGCGCACCTCACCGAGGTCGCCGCGATCAGCGGGCGGTTGCACGAGCTGCTCGCCGAGAAGGACGCGCGGCCGGTGGACGAGGTGCGGCCGCGATGACCCGGCGGACGATGCCGAAGCGGACCTGGCTGACCGATTCCCCGGCGGCCGCCGTCGTCCTCCCGATCATCGGCCTGGCCATCGCGATCGGGCTGTGGTGGGGTGCGACGGTCGCGTTCTCGATCGAGCCGTACCTGCTGCCGAGCCCGTGGGACGTCGTGGTCAAGTTCTTCGAGCAGCCCGGTTACCTGCTGCAGGAGACCGGTACGTCGATGCTCGAGACGATCGAGGGCTTCGGTCTGGCGATCGTGATCGGTGTGCCGATCGCGCTGGTGATCGTCCGCTCGGTGGTGCTCGAGCGGCTGGTGTACCCGCTGCTGCTGATGGTGAACTCGATCCCGAAGGTGGCGATCGCGCCGCTGCTGGTGATCTGGATGGGCTTCGGGCAGTGGCCGAAGGTCGTGATGGTGCTGCTGATGTGCTTCTTCCCGATCGTCATCTCGACCGCGCAGGGGATGAAGTCGACGCCGGCCGAGTTGGTCGAGCTGATGCGGTCGCTGAACGCGAGCCGGGCGCAGGAGTTCTTCAAGCTCCGGCTGCGGTACGCGATGCCGCAGATCTTCACCGGGTTCAAGGTGGCGATCTCGCTGGCGGTGATCGGTTCGGTGATCTCCGAGTTCGTTGGCGCCACCAAGGGACTCGGGTACGTCATCCAGCAGTCCGGCGCGAGCGCCGACACCACGCTGGCGTTCGCCGCGATCACCCTGCTGAGCGTGATGAGCATCGCCTTGTTCTACGCCCTGGTCTTCCTGGAGCACTGGCTTCTCCCGTGGGCCCGGGAGTCCCGATGACCGCTCAAGCATCTGATGCGGATCGGCGGGTGCTGGTTCGGCCCGAGTGGCTGGAGGCGACCGTTGCGGCGGTGTTCACGGCGCTCGGGTTCGAGTCCGCGGACGCCACCGAGATCGCCACCGCGCTCGTCGAGGCCGATCTGCGCGGCGTCAGCTCGCACGGCGTGATGCTGGTTCCGATGTACGTCGAACGCCTGAACGCCGGCGGTGTGACCCGGGAACGCGAGCTCGACGTCCTGTTCGACGCCGGTGCCGCGATGGTCGTGGACGCCCGCGGCGGGATGGGTCAACTGTCCAGCCCGCAGGCAATGGGGCACGCGATCGAGCGCGCCGGCCGGTACGGGATCGGCATCGTCTCGGTGCGCAACGCCCACCACTTCGGCGCGGCCAGTCGCTGGGCGATGCAAGCCGGCCAGGCGGGATGTATCGGTATCGCGATGTCGAACACCACGCCGCTGATGCCCGCCCCGGGCGGCGCGGAGCGGCTGGTCGGCAACAACCCGCTCGCCATCGCGGTGCCGACCTCGGCCGGCGTGGAGATCGTTCTGGATATGGCGTTGTCGGCTGTTGCCCTGGGGAAGATCCGGCTCGCCGCCTCGGCCGGGCGGACGATCCCGGACACCTGGGCCACCGACCCCTCGGGGACGCCGACCACGGACCCGGACGAGGCGGTGCTCGGCATGCTGTTGCCGGCCGCGGGCCACAAGGGCTTCGGGCTGGCGCTGATGATCGACGTGCTCACCGGCGTCCTGAGCGGCGGTGGGTGGGGCGACCAGGTCCGGCCGCTGTACCGGGAGCCGGACCGGCCGAACGATTGCGCGCATCTCTTCCTGGCGATCGACCCGGAGCTGATGGGCGGCGTCGAGGACTTCAAGCGGCGCTCGTCCGGGCTGGCCGCCCGCGTCCGGGGGAGCGCGACGGCTCCGGGGGTGAACCGGCTGTACCTGCCGGGTGAGATCGAGGCCGAGCGCGCGGCGCAGCAGCGGCGCAACGGCGTACGGATCGAAAAGTCGGGACTGGACGGGTTACTCGCGGCCGCACGCGCGGTCGGCGCCGTGATCCCGGCGGGAGGGGTGTTGGGCTGATGCCGAAGACACAGGTTTCCACCGACGCGTTGCGGAGCCCGAACGGGGTGTTCTCGCAGGCGACGACGATCGAGGCGACCGGGCGGCTGGTGTTCGTCTCCGGGATGACCGCCCGCCGGCCGGACGGCAGCATCGCCGGCGCCGGGGACGTCCTGGAGCAGACCCGGCAGGTGTGCGAGAACGTGAAGTCGGCGGTCGAGGCGGCCGGCGGCACTCTCGCGGACGTCTGCCGGGTGGACGTGTACGTGCGCAACATGGAGGATTTCGCCAAGATCCACGAGATCCGGGCGCAGTACTTCACCGAGCCGCTGCCGGCCTCCACGATGGTCGAGGTCAGCAAGCTCGCGCACCCCGACTACCTGATCGAGATCAACGCGATCGCCGTGATCGCATGACCGGGGTGAGATCCATGCGTGGCGTCGAGTGGACCTGAGATGAGCGGGCCCTTGGAGTTATTGCCAGGTGGTGGCAAGGGAGGGCGTCGTACCCTCGCCGAACACGCCGCCGCCGAGCTGCACCAGCTGATCCTGTCCGGCGAGCTACCCAGTGGTACGCCTCTTCGCCTGGTGGAGCTGGCCAGCCGGCTCGAGATGAGCCAGATGCCCGTGCGTGAAGGCCTCCGTCGGCTCGAGGCACTGGGCCTGGTCGAGATCATCCCGCACCGTGGCGCGTGGGTACGTGACCTGTCGCTGTCGGACCTGCGCGACACGCACGAGACGCGGCTGGCGTTGGAGAGTCTCGCCGTACGCGCGGCTGCGGCCCACTTCACCGATGGAGACCTGACGAAGGCAGCGGCCGCACTGGCCGAGCACCTCCGGTTGTCGCGCGCGGAGGACTCCGCGGGTGCCCGTGAGGCCCATGCGGACTTCCACTTCGCGATCTACCGGGCCAGCGGCTCGCAGTGGTTGCCGCGAGCAATCGAGCCGGTCTGGCAGAACAGCGAGCGGTACCGGTTCGGTAGCCGTCCCACCGCGTTCCTGATCGAGCGGAGCCGGCAGGAGCACCAGGCGATCCTGGACGCCTGCGTGGCCCGGGACCCGGACGCGGCTGAGCAGGCGTTGCGCAGTCACCTGGCCGGCGCCTTCCAGCGGATCACCGACACCATGACGTCCAAGCAGAAGGAGACGCCATGAAGGTGCGCTTCGATGCGACCGGTGAGGTCGTGGTGATCACAGGTGGCGCCCAGGGCATCGGTGCTGCCTTGGCTGCTGCGGTGAACGCAGCCGGCGGTACGGCGGTGGTCTTCGACGTCGCTGCACCGGCTGAAGGCGTTGAGCACGTCAAGGTGGATGTGGCGGACCGGTCCGCGGTCGAGGCTGCAGTAGCGGGCGTGGTGGAGCGGTACGGGCGTATCGACGGTCTGGTCGCCGGTGCGGCGGTGCAGCCGCGGTCGCCGGTGCTGGAGCTGGATGCGGCCGAGTGGACGCGCACGTTGCAGGTGAACCTGGACGGTGTCGTCTGGGCGTGTCAGGCCGTCGTACCGCAGATGGTGGCGCGGCAGTCCGGTTCGGTGGTGGTGTTCACGTCCGGGATGGCGTCGACCGGGTTTGCGGGCGCTGCGGCGTACTCGGCGAGCAAGGCGGCGCTGGTGGCGTTCGCCAAGTCGCTCGCGGTGGAGGTGGCCGGTGACCGGGTCCGGGTCAACGTCGTCGCGCCAGGGGTCATCGACACCGAGCAGTTCCGAGGTGCGAACGCCGGTGCGGACCGGGAGCACTGGCAGGACACCATAGGTATCGGCGACCCCGAGGACGTGGTCGGCCCGTTGCTGTTCCTGCTGTCCGACGCGGCCGCGATGACCGGGTCCGTGCTGACCCGGGAACGCGCGTTTGCCAAGCTCACGAGCTTTGTGGAGTAGTAAGTGACTGAACAGCTGCCTGTTGCTGTCGTAGGTGCCGGACCGATCGGTCTGACCACGGCTCTCGGTCTGGCGCACTACGGCATCCCGTACGTGCTGCTGGAGGAGGACGCGGTCCTGTCGTCGGACACCAAGGCCGGTACGACGCTCAGCCGGACGCTGGAGATCTGGAACCGGTACGGCGCGGTCGACGGCATCCTCGGCGCCGCACTGCGGATCGACGAGATCGGTGACATCGACCGGGCCACGAACACCCCGCGTGCCTCGGTGCAGCTGGCCGAGCTGGTGAACGACACCCAGTTCCCGTTCGTCATCAACCTGCCGCAGCAGAAGATGGAGCCGCTGCTGGCGGCAGCTCTTCCGGAGCCGGTGCGGACGCAGCACCGGATGACGTCGTTCGAGGTCCGCGACGACCGCGTCGTACTGCAGCTGGAGACCCCGGACGGTCCGCAGGAGCTGGAAGCGTCGTACCTGCTGGCCTGTGACGGCGGGCGTTCGCGGATCCGCGACGCGCTCGGTGTGAAGGTGGTGGGGGAGACCCTGCCCGAGCGGTACATGCTGATCGACGTCGTGGTGGACCTGGACGTCGACAACGCCAGGGACTACCCGTACCTCGCGTACTTCGCGGACAAGTCCGAGTGGATGGTGCTGATCCGGCAGCCGGACAACTGGCGGTTCCTGTTCCCACTGGCGCCCGGTGCCGACGCGCCGGGTGACGAGGACCTGCTGGTGAAGGTGAAGCAGTTCATCGGCGAGGTGGACCGGATCGAGCTGCTCGGCTCTGTGGTCTACAACGTGCACCATCGGGTGGCGGAGCAGTGGACACTCGATCGCAAGGTGTTCCTGATGGGCGACGCGGCACACCTGATCACACCGATGTGGGCGCTCGGTCTGAACACGGGTGCGCTGGACGCGTCCAACCTGCCGTGGCGGCTGGCCTGGGTACTGCGCGGCTGGGCTGCGCCGTCGTTGCTGGACGGCTACGAACGGGAGCAGCGGCCGGTGGCGATCGAGGGCTCGGGCGAGATGGCGGAGGCGGCCCGTAAGTACATGTCCTTCCAGCGCGGTGCTGTCACCGAGGACACGGGCGCGTGGGCCACGGCGTACAACCGGACGCTGCTGAGCGTGCGGCTCGACGTCGAGGGTGTGGGCGACTGGTCGATGGTGGCGACATCCGCTGCGCCGCCTGCCGTACGGGCGGGTGACCGGGCGCCGGACCTGGTGCTGCAGAGTCCGACCGGTCGTACGACGATCCACGACCTGTGTCGCGACTCGTTCGTGGCGCTCTACTTCACCGACGTACGACGGCGGCCGGAGATCCCGGTGAACGTGTCGCCGGCGTTGCAGCACTACGCGGTGTCCCGGTGGGACGCGCCGCACGACTCCGGTCTGCGGGACAGGGCACTGTTCGATCCGGGCAGCGTCGCCACCAAGCGGTACGGCGTACCGGCGGACAGCGTCGTACTGATTCGACCGGACGGTCATATCGCTGCGGTTACCCCGATGGGTACCGGTGTGGCGGAGGCGCTGTACACGCGGGTCACCGGCCGGGAGGTGCCATGAGCTTCAACGAGCCGTTGCAGGAGATCCTGCTGCAGACGGACGACCTGGAGTGGGTGGAGAAGTCGCTGGACGGCCTGTCCCACAAGATGCTGTGGCGCGACCCGGTGACCGAGGCGTCGATCGCGCTCGTGCGGTTCGAGAAAGGCTCGGGTATCCCGTCGGAGCACAAGCACGCCTCGAACCAGTTCATGTTCTGCCTGTCCGGCCGGTACGTGTACCTGCCGACCGGTACGACGCTGACCAAGGGCAGCTTCTACTGGAACCCGAAGGGCGTCGTCCACGGCCCGACGCGCGCCGAGGAGACCTCTGTCCTGCTGGAGGTGTACGACGGTCCGCACTACCCGGAGCGTCCGGCCTTCTACGACAACGACGAGGACGCCCGCTGACATGGCCGGTTGGGACGTCCACACCCACCTGATCCCGCCGACCGTGCTGGCGGCGGCCTATCGGGGTGAGTTCGGGCTGCACGTCGACAACGGTTCGCTGGTTGTCGACGGGGAGCGGTTGCCGCTGCGCCGGCTCGCCGACCCGGCTGCACTGCTGCACTGGATCTCCTCACAAGACCTGGACGGTGCTGTGGTGTCAGTGCCGCCGGCACTCTTCCGGTACGACGCCAGCCTCGAGTGGACCGAGCTGGTGAACCAGGGCCTCCGGGAGCTCGCCACACCGCAGCTGCGCGTGCTTGCGCACCTGCCGCTGCTCGACCCGGCAGCACCATCTGTAGCCGCCGGACTGGCCGGCGAAGGCGTCTTCAGCGGTTTTGCCCTCGGTACGCCGAGTTACGCCGGGCTGGATCCGGTGTGGCGAGTACTGGACGCGCTGGAGGCGTTCACGCTCATTCACCCGGGACACAGTGACGACAAGCGGCTTGATTCGTTTTACCTGTCGAACCTGCTGGGGAATCCGTACGAGACCGGACTGGCGGCGGCTTCGCTCGTCTTCGCGGACGTGCCGGGGCGGTTCCCGGGAATCCGGTTCTGTCTGTGCCATGGGGGTGGTGTGACGGCGGCCGTCGCCGGACGGTGGCAGCGCGGGATCGACCAGGCCCGGCCGGGGATCGAGCCGGTGTCCTTGCCGGTGGCCGAGGCGCTGCGCCGCTTCTACGTCGACGATCTGGTCCACGACGACGCCGTATTGGAGCTGCTGACGAAGACGTTCGGGCCCGAGCGGGTGCTGGCCGGGAGTGACTGGCCGTTCCCGATGGGCAGCGACGAGGTGTCCACAGTGCGAGCCTCAGGGCGGTCCGCCACGGCCGAGGTGCTGACCCGGCCACTGGCGAAGGAGGTCGCCGAGTGGTGAGACAGGTGTTCCGTCTGATCGAGGTTGTGATCAGATATCAAATCGTGGGGAACGGGGTAGAGGCGTGAGTACACGGGGGACTGTCCTGCGCAGTCACGGACCAGGGGAGCAGCCGAAGGCCGAAGAGGTCGAGCTGACCGCCGGTCCGGGTGAGACGTTGGTGGAGATGCGGCTGGCCGCGGTGACTCCACTGGACCGGTCGACACTGGCCGGGAAGCAGCCGGCCATGCCGTTCGTGCCTGGCTCCGAGGGAGCCGGTGTCGTGGTGAGCTCGGACGTTTTCGACGCGGGTACGTCGGTGGTGGTCCGCGGCGCGGGCGTCGGCGTGACCCGGGACGGTGTCTGGGGCCAGTACGCCGTCGTGCCGAATGCCGCCGTACACCGGCTGCCGTCGTCGCTGGAGCCGGGTACGGCGCTCGCGTTGATGACGCCGGCGTTGACCGCGCATACCGCCGTACGGCGCGTGGCCGACGTACGGGAGGGTGAGACGGTCGTGGTTACCGGCGTCACCGGCCTGGTCGGGCACATGTGTGCTGCGATCGCACGGTCGGCCGGTGCGTCCCGGGTGATTGGTCTGGTGTCGCTGGACGACCGCGCCGACGGTGCGAGCGGACTGGTGGATCAGCTCGTCCGTGTGGACGGTCTGGGACAGGTGGGTCGGGAGCTGCCGTGGTGCGACGCAGTCATCGACACCATGGGCGGTCCGGTGGCCGGTGGGGTGCTCGGGCACATCTCTCCGGGCGGACGGATCGCCGTACTGGGCTACAAGGCCGGTGAGTTCACCACGATCGACCTGCACCAGCTGGTCGGCCGGGACCTGCGGGTGCTGCCGGTGAACCTGCAGCGGACCACGCTGGCACCGGACGCGGTCGGTCAGGCGCTGGCCGATATCGCAGCGGTGTCCTGGCGAGCGGACTACGACGTCGTACCGGCAGAGCGGATCGGTGACGTGCTGGACCGGCAAGCGGGCCGGGTTCTGCTCGACCTGACCGGTCTCTGAGGGAGCACCGGTGGCCTAGACCACTCATGTTTGCTGGGCTTTGAGCTGAGCAATCTGTCGTCGAAGGCCGCCAGAAACCCGGTCGGCGGCTACGGTACCTCCAGAGCTGAATAGGAGAGAGGCAGCCCGCTACTGATGATCCGACGACTCGAGCTCACGCCTGGGGGACCCACAGGGCGTCGTACGCTCGCCGAGGAAGCTGCCGCCGAGCTGCACGAGCTCATCCTGTCCGGCGAACTTCCCAGCGGTACGGCGCTCCGTCTGGAGGAGCTCGCCAAGCGACTGGACATGAGCCAGATGCCGATCCGGGAGGGGCTCCGGCGGATGGCAGCGCTCGGACTGGTCGAGATCGTCCCGCACAAGGGCGCCTGGGTGCGTGAGCTGTCGATGGAGGACCTGCGCGACACCCACGAGACCCGGCTGTCGCTGGAGTCGCTGGCAGTCCGTGCGGCCGCGACACGGTTCTCCGACTCGGACGCCGCGGCCGCCCGGACCGCGCTGGCCGAGCATGTCCGGTTGTCGAAGCTGGGCGACAACATCGCGTCCCGGCAGGCACACACCGAGTTCCACTTCGCGATCTACCGGTCCGGCGGCTCGCGGTGGCTGCCGCGGGCGATCGAGCCGGTCTGGCAGAACAGTGAGCGCTACCGGTTCGGTTCGCGGCAGACCAAGGCCCGGATCGAGCAGACCCGTCGCGAGCACCAGGCGATCCTCGACGCGTGCCTGGCGCACGACGAAGAGGGCGCGGAGGCAGCGCTGCGCCAGCACCTGGAAGGCGCTATGCAGCGCATCACCGAGACGATGGAGCGTCGCTCCAAGCAGTGAGCTGCTCGAAGCGGTCCTGCTGCCAGCCGGTCGCGTCGAACACCGCACGCAGTAGTAGTCCGTCGCTGCTCGCTCGGTGCACCTTGAGGAGTTCTGCGAGCGGCTTGCTGCCCAGGCCGTCGTAGTACTCGTCCAGTGCCTGCCGCCGTCGCTGCTCGGATGCTCCGCCGATCTCTTCCAGCGGTGCGTCGCACCCTTTGACATGGCCTGACCCGACCTGCTGACCCGGTGTGAGCTGCTGGACCAGCTGCTCACCCGCACGCACGTCTTGAGCTCGCACGCGTGCACCCAGCGCACGACAGTCGACGTGCTGCAGTGCTCGCTGGACGCCTTGTGAGATGGCGATGTGGTCCGGGTGACCTGTCAGCCCGTCACTGCCGACGGTGAGGATGAGCTCAGGCTGGAGCGCCTTGGCTGCGGCTTGGATCGCCTCGGCGATGGCGGTGGGCGACGCTGCGGCCAGCGTGCGTGGTCCGTTGCGGCCGCCGTCGTCGATCCACTGGTCCGTTGCGCCGAGCCAGTCCCACTCGTGGATCCCTAGTAGTGCGCAGGCTGCGGTCAGGTGGTCGGACGCCCCGTGCATGCCGGCGGTAGCGACCCGCAGTACGACGTGCCAGCCCTGCTCGTTCAGTACGGACGTGGCGGCGCCTGTGGCGAACACCTCGTCGTCAGGGTGCGCGTGGACTACCAGCGCCGTACGCATCTAGTCAGCGAGATGTGCGGGGAAGCCGCCGGTGGCGATCGGGCTCCAGCGCTCCGGGGTAATGCGGATGAGGCACTTGCCCTGCTTCACCATCGCCTCGCGGTACTCGTCCCAGTCCGGGTGCTCACCGGAGATGGAGCGGTAGTAGTCGACCAGCGCCTCCACCGCGTCCGGCAGCTCGATCACCTCACCGCTACCGTCCACCTGCACCCACGCGCCGTTCCAGTCGTCCGACAGCACGAGCACGCTCGCCTTGCCGGCCCGCTTCACGTTCGTGCTCTTCGCCCGCTCCGGGTACGACGAGATGACGATCCGCCCCTCGGTGTCCACCCCACCCGACACCGGCGAAGCCTGCACCGTCCCGTCGGCCCGGGTCGTCATCAGCAACATGTGATGACGCGGCCGCACAAACTCCAGCAACCCGTCGAGCTCGACCTTGGTGTTGGTAGCAATAGTCCTTGGCATGCCTCCCACCCTATGTGCTGGGCAGCTGTGGACGACCGGATTGACTTGTTCGAACAGGTGTTCGAACATGGAGTTATGACGGGGAGCGCGGCAGGGGAAGGTCGGGTCACGGCGCTCGATCACGCGCGGCTGCTCCTCGCTGAGGCCAAGGACCGGAAGTCCGCCCTGAAGGCTGCCGCCGGGCCGCCTTCGGTGGCTCGGGTGCAGCAGGCGCTGGATACGGCGGGAGTGGATCGGGAGCTGCCGACGCATCCGGCGGTGGGTGAGCTGCTGGCGGGGGCGAGCCTGCGCGGCGGTTCGGTGTACTCGGTGCGGGGGAGTGCCGCGCTGGTGATGGCTCTGATGGCCGGGCCGTCCGCGGAGGGTGCCTGGTGCGGTGTGGTCGGGGTGCCGTCGTTCGGGGCGGAGGCGGCGCGCGGGCTCGGGGTGGACCTGGAGCGTCTCGTGCTGGTTCCGGATCCGGGGCGGGAGTGGCTGAGCGTCGTCGCCGCGCTGGTCGATGCGCTGACCGTGGTGGTGGTCCGCCCGCCCGGCGAGGTGACACCGGGGGAGGCGTCCCGGCTCGCGGCGCGGCTCCGGACCCGCGGCGCGATGCTGATCGCGTACGGGTCCTGGCCCGGCAGTGAGGCCCGGTTCGAGATCGAGAGCAACACCTGGACCGGTCTCGGCGACGGCGAAGGCCTGCTCGCCGCCCGGCGCGCGACCGTCGCGGTCACCGGCCGGCGCGCCGCCGTACGGGCTCGTCATGAACTCTGGCTGCCCGCCGCCGACGGCACGATCCGCTCCACCGAGCCAGCGGAAGCCCGGCCACAGGAATGGGCGGACCAGATCGGTGCGGTGGGCTGATGAGTGGACTGACGCGGACGATGGTGATCTGGGTGCCGGACTGGCCGGTGGCGGCGGCCGCGGTGGCGACCGGGCGATCACCGGACGAGCCGATCGCCGTACTGGAGAAGGGAAAGGTGCTCGCCACCTCCGCCACCGCACGCGCCGAAGGAGTGCGGCGCGGGCAGCGGGCGCGGGACGCGCAGTCGCGGTGCCCGGAGCTGGTCGTGCTGAAGTACGACCCGGTGATCGACGCGCGGGCGTTCGACCCGGTGATCTCGTGCCTGGAGGCGATCACGCCGGGCGTGCAGGTGATCCGGCCGGGGATGTGCGCGTTGAAGGCACGCGGCCCGGCGCGGTTCTACGGCGGCGAGGAAGCGGCCGCGGAGAAGCTGCTCGACCGGCTCGAGACGTACGACGTGCACGGCAGCCGGATCGGGATCGCCGACGGGCCGTTCGCCGCGGAGCAGGCGGCCCGGGTGAGTTCCGTGCAGACCCGGGTACACATCGTGCCGCCGGACGGTTCACCGGAGTTCCTCGCGCCGCTGTCGGTCGACGTACTCGAGCAGCCCGCGCTTACGGACCTGCTGCGCCGGCTGGGGTTGCGGTCGCTGGGTGCGTTCGCGCAGTTGCCCCGGACCGAGGTGCTGACCCGGTTCGGTCCGGACGGCGCCTTCGCCCATCGGCTGGCCCGTGGGTACGACGATCGCCCGGTGACCGGCCGGGAGATCCCGCCGGAGCTCACCCGGACGCTCGACTTCGAGCCGTCCGTGGACCGGGTCGACCAGGTCGCGTTCGCGGTCCGGGCGGTCGCCGACGAGCTGATCGTCCGGCTGACCGAGCTCGGCCTGGTGTGTACGACGCTGCGGGTCGAGGTCGGCACCGAGTCCGGGCGGATCCACGAGCGGGAGTGGCTGCATCCGCGCTGGTTCACCGCGGCGGACGTGGTGGATCGGGTGCGCTGGCAACTGCAGGGGAGCGGTACGGCGACCAGCGAGCTGACGTCACCGGTCGTCCGGGTGCGGCTGATCCCGGACCAGGCGGACCCGGTCGGCGCGCATGCCGACGGGTTGTGGGGCGGTGGTCCGGACGAGCGGATCCACCGGGCGTTGTCGCGGGTGCAGAGCATGCTCGGTCACGGTGCGGTGGTGTCGGTGGTGATCGGTGGCGGTCGCGGGTTCGCGGAGCGGCAGACGCTGGTCCCGTGGGGCGATCCGGCCGTCCCGGCGCGGTCCCCGGACCAGCCCTGGCCCGGTTCGATCACCGGCTCTGCCGGTACGGCGAAGCGCTGGCCGGCGCTGGCGCCGACCACGGTCTTCCCGGAGCCGATCCCCGCGAAGGTGTTCGCCGCGGACGGCGCTCAGGTGTCGGTCAGCGCCCGCGGCGAGCTGTCCGGCGCCCCCATCGCGTTCACCCTGCTACCGGCCGACGGCACCGGCGTTCAAGTTGCCGACAGCAACAAGATCCACCCGATCACCGCCTGGGCCGGCCCCTGGCTCACCACGGAGCGCTGGTGGGACCCCAGCACCGAGTCTCGTCAGGCCCGCTTCCAGTTCCAGACCGCCGACACCCGGGCCTGGCTCTTCACCCTCCACCGAACCACCTGGCAAGCCCAAGCCACCTACGACTAGGTGAAGTCGATGCGCATGACGGTGCGGCGGAGGGTTGGGTGGGTGATCTGGCGGAAGCCGGCTTCTTCGAAGGCCTGGTGGGGGCCTACGTGGAGTTCGCCCCAGGTGATGGTCTTGCCGGGCTGGGTGAGCATCGGGTAGGCCTCCAGCGCGCGGGCTCCTCGGCTGCGGGCGTGCGGGATCGCGGCGCGGGCGAGGTGATAGGTGAGGCCGCGCCCGCGGAAGCCCTTGCGGACGGTCATGCAGGTGACGGCCCAGACGCTCTCGTCGTCCTTGTCCTCGGAGCGATCCGCCCACGGGATGCGCGACGTCCGCAACTTCGGGTACGCCGTCCGCGGCTCGACGGCGACCCAGCCGGCCGGTTCGTCGTCGACGTACGCGACCAGCCCGCTCGTCGACGTCGCATCCGGTGTGCCGCACGCGGTCTGGTCCTGCAGTCGCGTCATCCGCTCGTCCAGGGTGGAGTCCCGCCAGATCCATCCCCGGATCTTGAACCGCTGACACTGGCACTGCCCCGCATCCGCCGTACCGAACACCGCCTGCAAGTCCTCCCACGACACTTCGTTCGCCGGCACGACGGTCACCTGCGACTCCTCGATCACCTGCATAGGCAGCACGCTAACCCCAGTTCCGGACAACCACCTTCCGGAACCCACTTAGGAGAGTTTTCGGTATCTCACCGGAGGGTTTCTGGCGCCATCCCAGCAAAAACCTCCTAACAACGGTGTGTGTCATCCCGGTGCACAGCGACCGGGCGTACTTCGCGCAGCACGCGACCGTCTGGGGCGGCGAGTAAGTTCAGGCGACGGGGACGGCGGGGGGTTGGGCTCGGGCGAAGAGGCGGTCGAAGACTGCTGCTCGGTCGAATTGCAGTGCGTGGGCCCGTGCGCGCTGCTCGGCGTCGGCTCGTTGCTCGGGGGTCCAGTCGCAGACCACCTCGTCGAGGACGGTTCGCAGTGTGGCCGGGTCGTGCTGCGGCACCAGTAGGGCCGTGTCACCGACTGCCTCGGGTACGCCGCCGGTCGCGCAGGTGATGATCGGTCCGCCGCCGGCGAGAGCCTTCTCGACCAGCGCGATCCCGAACGTCTCCACGAACTCCGGCTGCTCGCGGGTCGGCAGCACGAACGCCGCGCTCCCGGCCATCAGCGCCGGCTTCTCCGCGTCGTCCACGTCGGTCAGCACCCGCACCCGGTTGCCCAGCCCCGCTGCCGCCACCCGCGCCACCACCTCGTCCTCCTGCGGCCCGCGCCCGGCCAGGACGAGCTGCACCCGCTCGGCCGACCGCGATCCGGCGTACGCATCGATCAGGTCGTCGACCCCCTTCGCCGAGGCGATCCGGGACAGGAACAGCACGTACCCGTCCCGCGAAAGGCCCCGCCGGGTCAGGGTTTCGGCGATCCTGTCCTCGGTGAGCGACAGGTAGGACCAGGAGTCGACCGCCGGGTAGGAGATCGCGATCCGCTCCCGGCACTGCTGCGCGAACGTCGTGCCGTGCATACCGTCGAGCGTCGCCGCCGAGGCCACGATCAGGTCCCTGGTGTACTCCGACACCGCCACGCAGTGGTCGGCCGCCAGGTAGACCGACAGGATGTGCGCGGCCGCCCCGAACCGGCCGGTGTTCACGCACTCGCGCACCACGTTGGTGATGTCGGAGCCGACTGCTTCAGCCACCGTGATGACCTGGGCGGGGCCGATCCTGCGGGCGACCTGGACGGCTTCCTGTACGGCGATCGCGTGCGGGCTCAGGTAGAGGGACATCGCGACCGTCGGCACGCCGTCGGTGAACAGCTCGACCAGCCGCCCGATGAGCCCGGACAGGTAGCGCCCGTCGGGGACCCGGTAGTCGCCGACGGGATCGGGCCGTTCCACGGTGATGCCGGGGCTGTACGGCAGCACACCGTCGAGTGGTTTCAACGGGAGGCCTGCCGCCTCCAGCGCGTCCAGCGGCCAGGTCACGATCCGTACGTCGTCGAACCCGCGGGTGAGGGCCACCTCGGCGAGGCACCGGGCCTCACCGGAGTGCCCGCAGATCACCGGATCTGCGCGGACAACGATGACCAGACGGCGATTGGGTGTGGATGGGATGTTCATGCCTCACCTCCAGTGGTGTGCAGTGGGTCGGATGTGGATGGTGGCCTGATCCGGGTGCCCCAGCCGGAGGGCCGGGGGCCGAGCTCGATGTGCAGGTTGCGGATGTGCCGGAGTTCCCGGCCGGAGATCCAGGGGCGTTCGAGGGTCTTGCCGTCCACCGCGATGGATTGGACGTAGGAGACCGGTCCGCCTGCCTCGACCGGTTCGAATCTTGTTGTGGTGATGGACAGTTCGCTCTCCGGCAGCTGGGTCGTGGACTCCGCCACGGCCGGCGCGCTCACCAGGAACAGGTTCTGCCCGGCCACCGGGAACAGCCCGAGCGTCGCCCACACGTACCAGGCGGACAGCCCGCCGGAGTCGTCGTTGCCTGGCAGGCCGCCCCGGCCGGTGCTGAACTGGTTGGCGACCGCGGCATGCACCACCTCGGCGGTCCGGTCCGGCCGTCCGGCGTAGTGGTAGGACCACGGCGCCTCGTAGTCCGGTTCGTTGTTCAGTCCCTCGAACCGGCACAGGCCGTACCCGGCCTCCATCTCGGCCACGCTCGGCGCCACGCCCGGCTGGGTGACCGGTGCGGCGCCGTACCCGAAGAACCGGTCGAGCAGGCCGACGAACGCGTCGTCGCCGCCGGCGAGCGCAATCCGGGCGCGCATGTCGTGCAGCAGCCGGAAGGAGTAGTTCCACCGGCCGCCCTCGTAGAACGTCGAGTCGCGCAGCAGGCCGGTGCCCGGGTCGTACGCCGCCCGCCAGCCGTGGGCGAGGTCGCGCATCTGCTGGGCCAGCTGCCGGTCGCGCACCTTGCCGGCGATCTCCGCGGTGCAGTGGTAGGCGTACGCCAGGTCGAGGGTGTGGCTGATCGGGTGCGCCACACCGTGCACCAGGTAGTCCTCGCCGTACGTCCGGCGCAGGTCCATCTCCAGGTGCACCATGGCCCAGTCCCAGTCGATACCAGGCAGATCCAGCTGGCACAGATCGGCGAAGAAGGTGTGCGCGAGCGCGCTGCCCTGCCGGGAGAACCGGTCGGCGCCCTTGGCCATCCGGTAGCCGATCGGCAGGTTGCCCTCCTGCTCGGCGATCGACAGCAGCGCGCCGGCCAGCGCGACCGAACGCTCCGGGAACAGCGTCGTCATCAACGGCAGTTGGGTGCGGTAGATGTCCCACATGGTGCAGATGTCGAACGCGTACGGGCCCTCGGTCGTCCACGACGGGCTCTCGTCCGGGGCGAAGCAGGGCTTGACCAGCGAGTGGTAGAGCGCGGTGCCGAAGACCGTTGCCTGCTCGTCGGAGTCGGTCTTGATCGCAACCTTGCCGAGGTGGTCGCGCCAGGTGGCTGCTGTCTCGCCGCGCCGCCCGGCGAAGGTGGTCTGGGTACGGCCGACGTCCGTGTGCAGGTTGTCGCGGGCCGTCTCACACCCGCGCAGGGAGAACCCCAGCCGCACCTCGACGGTCTGCTCGGCGCGCGAGGGGCCCATGAACATCAGCCCGAACGGCCGCAAGGTGGTCGGCCGGATGTAGTCGAAGTCGAGGCGGGTGCCGCCGGGCATCAGGCGCCGGTCGTACCACAGCAGCTGCCGCCAGCCGGGGGCGTCGACCTCCAGGTGCACGGCCAGCGGCACCCCTTCGACGTGGATCTCGCCCTGCGCCACACCCGGCTCCAGCATCGCCAGGTGCGCCTTCAGCGGCACTGTCCGGCTGTGCGGGATGGCCAGGCCGCCGGTCGAGGCGTCGATAACGATCCGGGCGGCGTCGTTCGCCGGGAAGGTGTACCGGTGGACGGCCGACTTGGGGCCGACCGTCACCTCGCAACGCACCCCCGAACTCAGCGTCGCCGCGTAGTAGCCGGGCTCGGCCACCTCGTCCAGCAGGTCCCACGTGGTGCCCAGATCGTCGAGCGGGCCGAGCATCGGCGTGACCCGGAAGTAGTTGTAGTACTTGCGGATCGCGCCGGTGCCGGACTGCTGGAAGTGGGTGAATCCCGACGCGACCGGGCGGTCGTACAACAGGTCGGGAACGCCCTCGGTGTTGAAGTCGTACAGTCCGTAGCCGGTCGGGTAGGCCCCGGAGTACGGGCTGGCCGACACCATCCCGAAGGGATGCATGGCGCCCGGGTGCGTGTTGCCGACCTGCGGCTTGGGCCACCACCAGGTCGCGGCCAGGCCCTTGGGCGTGGGCAGGTCCGTGGCGCCGGTCCCGATGAACGGGTCGACGTGCTCGTACATCATCGGGAATCACCGCCTCACGCGGCTGACGTGGACCCTCAAGGTAAGAAGCGCATGTTTCCGCCGCGTGGACCGCAGAAGACGCGCAGGTTACGGGCGCGCCGGTCGGCCGACAGCAGAAATCGGCGAACGGGCGGCCCGCCCCGGTCTACGCTCCGACGCATGACAGGGGCGCGATCGCGCGGCCGCTCGCGCCGCGGGTCGAGTACGTCGACGCGATCGACTTCTCCGCGCCGATGGTCGAAGTCGGCAAACAGCGCCCGGGCGGCGACCACCCGAATCTCGCCTGGCAGGTCAACCCGATCGAGACCGCCGACCTCGACGGCCCGTACGCACTGGTGACGGCCGGGGCGAGCATCCACTGGATGCCGTGGGAGGAGACGTTCGCGCGGATCGTCCCGCACCTGACCCCGAACGCCCAGTTGGTCGTCATCGAGCACGGTTCCGTCGACGAGCCGTGGTCGGCCGAGCTTGTGAAGGTGATCCTGCGGCACTCCCGGAAGCAGAACCACGACCCGAAATTCAGCGTCGTCGACGCGATCCGGGAACGTGGCCTGCTCGACCTCACCGGTACGGCGCGGACCGAGCGGGTCCTGCACCGCCAGAAGGTCACCGACTACATCGAGAGGTTGCACTCGACGTCGAGCCTGGCTCGCGGCCTGATGCCGGCGGACGAGGCGGCTGCGTTCGACACCAGTGTCGAGGCAGTACTGCGTCCTTACGCGAAGGACGGCGTACTGGAGCTGACCATCGAGGCCGAGCTCAGCTGGGGCCGGCCGCTCGCCTGAGACGGGCCCGGTGCCGGCCTGACAAACGCTAGAGCGCGTCGGCGCGGGACTGCAGGTAGCGCTGTTCCGGCGTGCTCTGCGTCAGCCGGGCAGCGAGGTGGTACGCCTCCCGGGCGCCCACCTTGTCACCTGACAGCTCGAGAAGGTGAGCACGTACGGCGGCCAGCCGGTGGTGCCCGTGCAACGCCGGGTCGACCTCGTCCAGCAACGCGAGACCGGCTGCGGGGCCGTGCACCATCGCGACCGCGACGATCCGGTTCAGCGTCACCATCGGACCCGGCGCGGTCGCCTCCAGGAGTTCGTACAGCATCAGGATCTCGCGCCAGTCGGTCTCGTCGGCGTTCGCCGCGGCGTCGTGGACCGCGGCGATCGCGGCCTGCAACTGGTACGGCCCGACCGGCGCCGACCGCAGCGTCGACTCGATCAACTCGGTGCCCTCGGCAACCGCCGACGCATCCCACAACGACCGGTCCTGCTCGGGCAACGGCACCAGCGCACCGTCCGTCGTCGTCCGGGCGGGTCGACGCGCGTCGGTCAGCAGCATCAACGCGAGCAGCCCGGCCACCTCACCCTCGGCCGGCAACGAAGCATGCAGCAGCCGTGTCAACCGGATCGCCTCCGCACTCAGCTCGACCCGGTGCAACGACGTACCGGACGAGGCCGTGTAGCCCTCGTTGAAGACGAGATAAAGCACATGCAGTACGGCGGCCAGCCGCTCGGGCTGCTCCGTCGCCGCCGGCATCGCGAACCGCGCATCCTGGAGCTTCGCCTTCGCCCGGCTGATCCGCTGCCCGATCGTTGCCTCCGGCACCAGAAACGCCCGCGCGATCTCGGCGGTCGTCAACCCGCCGACGGCGCGCAGCGTGAGCGCCACCTGCGACTGCGGTGTCAGCGCCGGATGACAGCACAGCATCAGCAGCGTCAGCGAGTCGTCCTCCGACGACGCAGGCTCCGGGGGAGTCCACGACGCGACGGTCTCCTCCCGCCGGGTCCGGGCCGCCTCGTTCCGCAGTACCTCGATCCGCCGCCGCGAAGCGACCGTGATCAGCCAGCTGCGCGGATTAGCTGGAACACCTTCACCCGGCCACTGCAGCGACGCGGCCAGCAGAGCCTCTTGTACGGCGTCCTCGCACGCGTCGAAGTCGCCGTACCGCCGGACCAGCGCGCCCAGCACCTGTGGCGCCTGCTCGCGGAGCAGCTCCTCGAGCATCAGCTGAAGGCGCTGAGGTCACGGACGGGACGCACTTCGACGACGCTGAACGGCGCTTCCGGGATCTGCGCGACGATCTCGACCGCGCGGTCCATCGAGTCGCACTCCAGCAGATAGAAGCCGGCCAACTGCTCCTTCACCTCGGCGAACGGACCGTCCGTCGTCATCGGTTTTCCATCGCGGACGAGGACCTGTTTGGTCAGCTCCGGGGCGTCGAGCGACTCCGACGCGACCAGCTCGTCGTGCGCGGCGAGCGCCTCGTGCAGAGCGGCGTACCCGGCCATGCCTTCCTTCTTCTGCTCGTCGGTCATCGAGTCCCACACCGCCCGGGACTCGGGGTTGCCGTAGATCAGTACCAGGAACCTCATCTGCTCAGAGTAAGCATCACCCTTGGGTATCGATCGGGTCACCGGTTCGTCGCAGGCGTAGCGACCGGCGCAGCGACGCGTTCTGGTATCAGGGGAATGTAGGGGCCTGCCCCGGGACGGCCGGGCGTAAACGTGTCGGGGCTCCCCAGTACAGTTACGACGGGAATCCAGGGTGGAGAGAGGGAGGGGTCGCGTGCCGGACTTGGAAGTGTCCGACCGGGTGTGGACGATCCCGAACGCGCTCAGCTTCCTCAGGTTGCTGGGGGTGCCGCTGTTCCTGTGGCTGGTCCTCGGGCCCAAGGAGGACGGCTGGGCGCTGCTCGTGCTGGCGATCTCCGGGTTCACCGACTGGGCCGACGGCCAGATCGCCCGCCGGATGAACCAGACCAGTCGCCTGGGTCAGATGCTCGACCCGGTGGCCGACCGGCTGTACATCTTCGCGACCGTCATCGGCCTGGCGTTGCGCGACATCATCCCGTGGTGGCTGGCGATCGCGCTGCCGCTTCGGGACCTGCTGCTCACCCTCACACTGCCGGCGCTGCACCGCCGCGGGTTCAACGCGCTGCCGGTGCACTTCCTCGGCAAGTCCGCCACGTTCTGCCTGCTGTACGCGTTCCCGCTGCTCCTGCTCGGCGACGGCGACAGCACCCTCAACCTGCTCGCCCGCGTGTTCGGCTGGGCGTTCGCGATCTGGGGGACCGGTCTGTACTACTGGGCCGGCGCGCTGTACTTCGCCCAGCTGCGGCACCTCGTCCAGACGGTCAAACCGATCAAGGACTCGGCCGGGTGACCCAGCAAGCCCCCGAGCAGCCGACCCAGCAACCGCCACCACGACGCGTCGACGCGTCGATGTCGCTGCTGAACAACCTGATGGCGCACCCCCTCGACGAGGGGTACGCCGTCGCGGCCCGGACCGGCTCCGCCGGCAAGCAGACCCGGTCCCGGCACCGGGTGATGCTGGTGGTGGCCGCCGCCGTACTCGGCTTCCTGCTCGCTGTCGCCGCCGCGCAGAACTTCCGCAGCGCGCCGGAGGCGGAGAAGCAGCGCAAGGAGCTGATCACCCGCATCAACCAGGCCGACAACCGGCTGACCGACCTGCGCAGCCGGCAGTCCCAGCTCGCCGACGAGGTACGCCGGTTGCAGGCGAGCGGACTGAGCAACGACAGTACGGGCGCTGCGCTGCAGCAGAAGCTCGACGACCTCGAGCTGCAGACCGGAGCGATCGCGGTCACCGGTCCGGGGATCAAAGCGGTCATCGACGACGCCAAGAACGCCGACGCGAAGGAAGGCCGGCTGCTCGACGTCGACCTGCAGCAGTTGGTGAACGGCCTGTGGACGTCCGGCGCGGAGGCGATCTCGGTGAACGGTCACCGGATCACGTCGCTGACCGCGATCCGCGGTGCGGGCAGTGCCATCACCGTTGACTACAGTTCGCTGACCCCGCCGTACACGGTGCTCGCGATCGGGGACACCGCGACGATGCCGGCCCGGTTCGCGCAAAGCTCGGGCGGCCAGTGGGTGCAGTACTTGGTGAGCAACTTCGATGTCCGGATGACGATCACGACGGAGGACTCCTTGCTGGTGCCGGCCGATGCGACCATCGCGTTGCGCTACGCGAAGGTGAGAACGAGATGATCGCCGTACTGGGACTGGTGGTCGGTGTCGTCGTCGGTCTGCTGGTGGCGCCCGACGTACCGGAGTGGGCGCAGCCGTACCTGCCGATCGCGGTGGTGGCGGCGCTGGACGCGGTGTTCGGCGCGCTGCGGGCGTTCCTGGACGGGATCTTCGACGACAAGGTGTTCGTCGTCTCGTTCGTGTCGAACGTGCTGATCGCGGCCCTGATCGTGTACCTGGGCGACCAGCTCGGTGTCGGCTCGCAGCTGTCCACCGGTGTGGTCGTCGTGCTCGGCATCCGCATCTTCACCAACATGGCCGCGATCCGCCGGCACATCTTCCGGGCCTGACAGATGAGCGACGAGAAGCCCGAGCAGCCGGCTGTCGAGCCGCCGCAGCCGCTGACCCCGACGCCGATGCCGAAACCGCGGACGCCGAACCTGGCGCTGCGCCGGTTGCGGTCCGGGTTCAAGCCGTCCCGCGGTCAGGCGATCGTCGCGGTCGTGCTCGCCCTGGTGGCCTGTGTCGCGGTCGTGCAGGTCCGGGTGAACCGGGCCGACGACGGCTACCAGAATGCCCGCCGCGAGGACCTGATCGCGATCCTCGACGGCCTCGGGCAGAACACCCGGCGGCTGGAGAGCGAGATCGCCGACCTGGAGGAGCGGAAGAACTCGCTGTCCTCCAGTGCCGACAAGGCGCAGACCGCCCGCGAGCAGGCCGAGGCCCAGGTCCGCACCCTCGGCATCCTGGCCGGTACGCTGCCCGCGCAAGGCCCGGGGGTCCGGATCACGCTGAACGACCCGCAGGGCAAGATGACGTCGAGCAACCTGCTGGACGCGATCGAGGAACTGCGGGACGCCGGCGCGGAGGCGATCCAGATCAACGGAGCGGTCCGGGTGGTGGCCAGCACCGATTTCGTGGACGACGCCCCGGGGATCAAGATCGACGGCCAGAAGATGAACTCGCCGTACGTCATCGAGGCGATCGGGGAGTCCCACAACCTGTCCGAGGCGGCCAACTTCCCAGGCGGTCTGGTCAGCGAGGTGACCGGTCCGCAGGTGGGTGGTACCGCCGAGGTCAACGAGCTCGAGACCGTCGCGATCACTGCCTTGCACGCGCCGGAGGAGCATCGTTACGCTCGCCCGGCGCCCAGCCCGACGAAGTAGAAACGAGGACAAGGTGTACCCCGAAGACCTGAAGTACACGGCCGAGCACGAGTGGCTGAAGGCCGGCGAGGAAGGACCCGTGCGGGTCGGCATCACCGACTTCGCGCAGGACCAGCTCGGCGACATCGTGTACGTGCAGCTGCCTGACGTCGGCAGCGTGGTGCGGGCCGGCGACGCCTGTGGCGAGCTGGAGTCGACCAAGAGCGTGAGCGACCTGTTCGCCCCGGTGAACGGCACCGTGACCGCTGTCAACGAGGCGCTCGCCGACCAGCCGGACCTGGTGAACAGCGACCCGTACGGCGAGGGCTGGCTGCTCGACATCGAGGTCGAGGACACCGCCGAGGTGGCCGCCCTGATGGACGCCGAGACCTACCAGGGCCAGCTCGACCAAGGCTGAACCGCGGCTGGTAGGTTACTGACCTCAACCGCTGGTCGAGGGTTGAGGTCCCCTCATCTTGTTCCAGCAAGTCACACTGTTATCACGGGGTCTATCGAAAACGTCGCCGGACCACCGGCGATCGGGAGGATCACAGCATGCCGTTCTGCAACCAGTGCGGGCACGAGAACTCCGAGGGCAGCCGGTTCTGCTCGCAGTGCGGAGCGATGCTGCCTGGCGCGGACCGCCCGGCGGCAGCCCCGGCGAACCCCCAGTCGGCTCCCCAGTCGACCTCGCTGCCGACACCGGGTGTCACCGACACGGCGATGCTGACCCCGATCGGTGCCGAGCCGGAGCCGGAGCGCACCGGCGAGCCGCTGTCCCTGGACGACGCGGCCGCGGTCGGCGCGCTGCCGGCCGGGTCCGCCCTGCTGATCGTCCAGCGCGGGCCGAACGCGGGCAGCCGTTTCCTGCTCGACGTCGACGTGGTCACCGCCGGCCGGCACCCGGACAGCGACATCTTCCTCGACGACGTGACGGTGTCGCGCCGGCACGCCGAGTTCCGCCGGGACCCGTACGGCGTGAAGGTCCGCGACGTCGGCAGCCTGAACGGGACGTACGTCAACCGTGACCGGATCGACGAGGTCCTGCTGACCAACGGGGACGAGGTCCAGATCGGCAAGTACCGGCTGGTGTACTACGCCAGTGGCCAGGCCTGATCCCAGCGCTCCTGAGCCCACCGGCACTGCGCCTGCGGGCGGCCGCGGCATCGGAGAGGTGCTGCAGCTCCTGCAGGCCGAGTTCGCCGACGTCACGATCTCCAAGATCCGCTTCCTGGAGGCCGAGGGGCTGGTGACGCCCGCCCGCACGGCGTCCGGCTACCGCAAGTTCAGTGCCGACGACCTGGAGCGGTTGCGGTACGTGCTGACCGCGCAACGCGACCAGTACCTGCCGCTGAAGGTGATCAAGGAACACCTCGGTGCGATCGACCGCGGCCTGGAGCCGGCCGCCGCCGGTCCACCGGTCGCGCCGAGTTCCTTGCCGCAGACACCGGGCCAGCCGATCGCGGACGACTTCGGCGCCGCGAGCACCGAGCTGCGGCTGACGCGGGACGAGCTGCGGGCCGCTGCCGGCGTACCGTCCGAACTGCTCGACGAGCTGGAGAGTCACGGCCTGGTGGTGGCCAGCGGCAACCACTACGGCGGCGACGCGATCGTGATCGCACAGGTCGCGGCCGAGCTGGCGGCGTACGGCCTCGAACCACGGCACCTGCGGGCCTTCCGTACGGCGGCGGACCGCGAGGTCGGCCTGATCGAACAGGTCACCGGCCCCCGCCGTACCGAACAGACCGCCGAGCTGGCCGCCCTCACCGTCCGTCTACACACCGCCCTGGTCCGCTCGCGCCTGCCGCGTTCGTAAGGCTGTCCACAGCGAACCCCCGTGGGACCGCTCGGGGCTTCCCCTCGGAGTAGGCTGAACGTGTGCGCGAAGTCGACGTGGTCGGAGTCCGGGTGGAGATGCCCTCGAGTCAGCCGATCGTGCTGCTCAAAGAGGTCGGAGGTGAGCGGTACCTGCCGATCTGGATCGGTGCTGCCGAGGCGAGTGCGATCGCCTTCGCCCAGCAGGGCATGGAACCGCCCCGGCCGCTGACCCACGACCTGTTCGCGGAGACCATCCGGGTCCTCGGGCACACCCTCAGCCAGGTCCGGATCGTGAACCTGACCGACGGCATCTTCGAGGCGATCCTGGTGTTCGACGACAAGACCGAGATCTCGGCGCGGCCGTCGGACTCGATCGCGATCGCGCTGCGGACCGGCACCCCGGTGTTCTGCGCCGACGAGATCCTCGCCGAGGCCGGCATCCCGGTCCCGGAGAGTGAGACGGACGGCGCGGACGAAGTGCAGGAGGAAGAGGAGGTCGAGCGCTTCCGGGAGTTCCTCGACCAGGTGACCCCGGAGGACTTCGACAAGAGCTGACGAGCACCAGCGCACCTAGGTAACGATTCGTACGGCGGTCGCGACACGCTCCCGGCTCGATGCGGTTGTCGTTGACCCTGTTCGGGCGGCGGCTTACCGTGAAGACGTCGTGGGGTGGTGTCACTCCACGGAGATGGCTCGTTCCAGTCGGTATCCAGGGAGGCTCAGGCGTGACACGCACCGGGGACACGGATCTGACGGCGCAGTCGACGTCCGACGCGCACGCTGAGGCTGTGGCAGCCGCTACTGCCACCGCCGGCGTTCAGGGTCTGCTGTTCGACGACGACCTGCGGCCGATGCCGGAGGACGTCGGGTTCCGGGGTCCGACGGCCTGCGCGGCGGCCGGGATCACCTACCGGCAGCTCGACTACTGGGCCCGCACCGGCCTGGTCTCCCCGTCCGTCCGCCCGGCGACCGGCTCGGGGACGCAACGGCTGTACGGTTTCCGCGACGTTCTGTTGCTGAAAGTGATCAAGCGGCTGCTCGACGCCGGGATCTCGCTGCAGCAGATCCGGACCGCGATCGCGCACCTCAGCAAGCGCGGCTTCGACGACCTGACGCAGATCACGCTGATGAGCGACGGCGCGTCGGTCTACATGTGCACGTCGCCCGACGAGGTGATCGACCTGCTGGCCGGCGGCCAGGGGGTGTTCGGGATCGCGCTCGGCGGTGTCTGGCGCGAGGTCGAGGGGTCGCTGTCCGAGCTGCCCCAGGAGCGTGCCGACGGTCACGACGACGGCGACGCCGACGGCCACAAGGGCGACGAACTCGCCGCCCGCCGTCGCGCCCGGATGACCGGCTGATCCAGTTTCTTCACTGTGCGCCCACTCACTGCAGACTCGCTCCGCGGCGCCGCCCGGGGGCTGCTGCCCGAACTGTTCGGAGATTCCTGGTAGCCTCGAGGCAGCCGTTCACAGCACTCGGGAGAGACCCGTGTCATCGGGCGCCGAAGGGGCAATTCCTCCCCGGAACCTCTCAGGCCCATGGACCGAGTGTCATAGGCGACTCTGGAGCGCGTTGCGTGACAGAGGGGGAGGCGACCGGAAGCACGTCAGCAACGGAGCCTCTTGATGACCGAAGTCTCTGCAATTTTCGCCGATCGCCACATCGGGCCGCGACCGGACGAGGTCGCCCGCATGGTGCAGCTCCTCGGGTACGACGACGTCGACGCGCTGGTCGACGACGCGGTCCCGGCGTCGATCCGCTCCACCGAGCCGCTCCGGCTGCCGGAGCCCGCCTCCGAGGTGGACGCGCTGACCGAGCTCCGCCAGCTCGCGGCCCGCAACACCGTCGCCACCTCGATGATCGGCCAGGGGTACTACGGCACCTTCACGCCGTCCGTGATCGTCCGCCGCCTGGTCGAGAACCCGGCCTGGTACACGGCGTACACGCCGTACCAGCCGGAGATCTCCCAGGGCCGGCTCGAGGCGCTGCTGAACTTCCAGACCGTGGTCTCCGACCTAACCGGGCTGCCGACCGCGAACGCGTCGCTGCTCGACGAGGGCACCGCGGCCGCCGAGGCGATGACGCTGGCGCACCGCTCGAACAAGAAGAGCAAGTCCGACCGCTTCCTGGTCGACGCCGACACGTTCGCTCAGACGATCGCGGTCGTGCAGACCCGCGCCGAGGCGCTCGGTATCGAGGTCGTCGTCGCCGACACCACGGACGGTCTGCCCGAGGGCGACTTCTTCGGTCTCCTCGTGCAGTACCCGGGGTCCAACGGCGTCGTCCGCGACCTCAAGCCGCTCATCGAGGCGGCGCACGGGCGCGACACGCTGGTTGCCGTCGCCTCCGACCTGCTCGCGCTTACGGTCCTCGAGGCGCCGGGTGAGGCGGGCGCCGACATCGTCATCGGTTCCTCGCAGCGCTTCGGCGTACCGCTGTTCTACGGCGGCCCGCACGCCGGGTTCATCTCGGTGCATTCCGGCCTCGAGCGGCAGTTGCCCGGTCGCCTCGTCGGCGTCTCGGTCGACGCTGACGGCGCCCCGGCGTACCGGCTGGCTCTGCAGACCCGCGAGCAGCACATCCGTCGCGAGAAGGCGACGTCGAACATCTGTACAGCGCAGGTCCTGCTCGCGGTCGTGGCGTCGATGTACGCCGTTTACCACGGGCCCGATGGCCTGAAGGCGATCGCGGAGCGTGTGCACTCGTACGCCGGCAAGCTCGCCGCCTCGCTGCGCGCCGGGGGCGTCGAGGTCGTGCACGACGACTTCTTCGACACTGTCCTCGCCCGGGTCCCGGGACGCGCCGCCGACGTGGTGGACGCCGCCCGGCAGAACGGGATCTGGCTGCGGCTCGTCGACGCGGACCACGTCGGCATCTCCTGCGACGAGAAGACCGACGTCGCGACGCTGACCCGGGTCTGCCAGTCCTTCGGCGGGCAGTACGACGACACGCTCGGTGCTCCCGCTCTGAGCGTGCCGCGGACCACGGAGTACCTGACGCACCCGGTGTTCAACACGCACCGGTCCGAGACGGCGATGCTGCGGTACCTGCGCAAGCTGTCCGACAAGGACTACGCGCTGGACCGCGGCATGATCCCGCTCGGGTCCTGCACGATGAAGCTGAACGCGACCACCGAGATGGAGCCGGTCACGTGGCCGGAGTTCGCGGACGTGCACCCGTTCGCGCCGATCGAGGACGCGGCCGGCTACGTGAAGCTGATCGGTCAGCTGGAGCGCTGGCTCGCCGAGGTCACCGGGTACGCGAAGGTGTCGATCCAGCCGAACGCGGGCTCGCAGGGTGAGCTGGCCGGCCTGCTCGCGATCCGCGGGTACCACCACGCGCGCGGCGACCAGGACCGCACCGTGTGCCTGATCCCGGCCAGCGCGCACGGCACCAACGCCGCCTCGGCCGTGATGGCCGGGATGAAGGTCGTCGTTGTCAAGGGCAACGACGACGGCACCATCGACCTGGACGACCTGCGCGCGAAGGCCTCCGAGCACGCGGCGAAGCTGGCCGCGATCATGATCACGTACCCGTCCACGCACGGCGTGTACGAGGAGAGCGTCCGCGAGGTCTGCCAGATCGTCCACGACCACGGCGGTCAGGTGTACGTCGACGGCGCCAACCTGAACGCCCTGCTCGGGCTCGCGAAGCCGGGCGAGTTCGGCGGCGACGTCAGCCACCTGAACCTGCACAAGACGTTCTGCATCCCGCACGGCGGCGGTGGCCCCGGCGTCGGCCCGGTCGCGGTCGCGGCGCACCTCGCGCCGTACCTGCCGAACCACCCGCTGCTCGACCAGGCCGGTCCGGAGTCCGGCGTCGGTCCGATCAGCGCGGCGCCGTTCGGCTCGGCCGGTGTGCTGGCGATCTCGTGGGCGTACATCCGGATGATGGGTGCTTCCGGTTTGACCGAGGCGACGAAGGCTGCCGTTCTGACGGCGAACTACGTGGCGAAGCGGCTCGAGGGTGCGTTCCCGGTGCTGTACACCGGCGAGAACGGCCTGGTCGCGCACGAGTGCATTTTGGACCTGCGGCCGATGACCAAGGAGACTGGGATCAGCGTCGACGACGTCGCGAAGCGGCTGATCGACTACGGCTTCCACGCGCCGACGATGTCGTTCCCGGTCGCGGGCACGCTGATGGTCGAGCCGACCGAGTCCGAGGATCTCGGCGAGCTCGACCGGTTCTGCGACGCGATGATCGCGATCCGGCACGAGATCGACCGGGTCGCCGCGGGCGAGTGGCCGGCCGCCGACAACCCGCTGGTGAACGCGCCGCACACCGCGGAGTCGGTGATCAACGACAAGTGGGAGCACGCCTACACCCGCGAAGAGGCCGCGTTCCCCCGCTCGGTCGACCGCGCCTCGAAGTACTGGCCCCCGGTCCGCCGCATCGACGGCGCGTACGGCGACCGCAACCTGGTCTGCTCCTGCCCGCCCCCGGAGGCGTTCGAGTAATACGGGCATACTGGTCTGTCCACGACCTGCCTGGAGCTCAATTGACTTCCGTACGTCCTGATACCGCCGCCGCTCTGTTTGCCGAGGTTGCGACAGCGCAGGGGGAGTCGAAGTTGCCGTCGGTGAACGCCGGGGTGCTGCGGGACGGGGAGTTGGCGTGGAGCGGGGCGCGCGGGCGGTTCGCGACGGCTGACGGGGCGTTGCCCGGTCCGGATGTGCAGTACCGGATCGGGTCGATCACGAAGACGATGACGGCGGTGCTGATCATGCAGTGCCGCGACGACGGGCTGCTGTCGCTGAACGATGCTGTCGGCAAGCATCTGCCCGGTATCGCGTTCGGGGACCGGACGATCCGGCAGTTGCTCGCGCACAGCGGCGGGATGAACGCCGAGCCCGAGGGGCCCTGGTGGGAACGGAATCCGGGCGTCCCGTTCGACGAGCTGACCGCGGCGATGAACGACTCGCAGGCGGTCGGCCCGGCGGATCGGCGGCACCACTACTCGAACCTCGGATACGGACTGCTCGGGGAGATCGTCGCCCGGCTCCGGGGCCAGTCGTGGATCGAGCTCGTCCAGGCCAGGGTCCTGGATCCGCTCGAGATGCGGCGTACGACGTACTTTCCGTCGGCCCCGGCCGCCGAGGGTTTCTCGGTGCACCCGTTCAGCGGGCAACTGGACCCGGAGCCGGCGTACGACTCGGGCGCGATGGCGCCGGCGGGGCAGCTGTGGAGCACGATCGAGGACCTGGCGCGGTACGCGGAGTTCTGGATCGACCCGGTGCACGAGGTGCTGAGCCGGGACTCGGTCGAGGAGATGGCGGCGCCGGTGGCGTCGGACCCGCGGGAGGGGCTGAACGCGTCGTACGGGCTCGGCCTGCGGCTGATCGCGGACGATCCGCACCTGCTGATCGGCCACACCGGTTCGATGCCGGGCTTCCTCGCCGGGCTGTTCGTCGACCGCGTCCGCCGGGTCGGTGCGGTGACACTCGGCAACGCGACGTACGGCCGGGTGGCCTCGCTGGCTCCCGACCTGGTGCGCATCCTGACGAAGTACGAGCCGCCGATCACCCAGGAGTGGGTGCCAGAGCCACCCCTGGCCCAGGGCAGCGAGCTGCTCGGCCACTGGTACTGGGGCAACACGCCGCTGACAATCTCCGTCTGCGCCGGAATCCTGCAACTCTCCGGCGGCCTCACCACCCGCCTCTCACCCCTCGCCCCCGACCTCTACGAGGGCCGCGACGGCTACCTAGCCGGCGAAAAACTCCACGTAACCCGCAACAGTCAAACCATCACCCACCTGACGGTCGCAACGTTCGTCCTCACCCGGACGCCGTACGGCGCCTGAGACCTGCAGCCTCGAACCGATCGACTGGTATAGCATTTGCTATACACCGGCTCCTGTTCGCGTTCGACAGGCCGAAGGGGGCGATCGATGACCGGCTACGTGAGTTGGCGGGACATCCGCGATCAGGAGGTCGCACGTGCCGGGGGCGAGGAAAGCGTCGCGGCCGGCAAGCAGGAGCTCCTCGCGGAGGTTCAGGGGCACCGGTTGGCAGAGATCCGGCGCGGTCGTGGCCTGACACAGGCCCAGGTCGCCGAGCGGATGGGGGTCACCAAGGGCAGGGTTTCCCAGATCGAGCAAGGCAAGATCTCCGGGCAAGAGGTTCTGCTCCGCTATGCGGCAGCGCTCGGCGGTCGCCTTCATCAGGCCATCTACTTCGACGACGGCGACATCTCGGCAATCGCCTGACCGCATCGGCTCCCACGGGAGTGGGAGCCGTGCAGCTAGCCTGTAACGCACTGCATGGAGTAGATCAGGGGTAGATCGCCCGGCTGTTCACCGGGAGGGCGCAGGTTCGAGTCCTGCCTCCATGTCTGAGCGTTGTTCCATCCAGAGGACGGGGGTTCCGGATGTACGCTACGGGCCGGTTGCAGCATGCGCTCGAACGGGCGTTGGTCGCGGAGGATCCAGCGGTACGTCGGCGCGCGGCGGTCCGGGTTGACGCCTGGCGCACCGTTCTCGAGGGGATGGCGTCCGGACGGCTGACGATCGGGTCGCGGACGCCGGTCGCCGACACGCCTGTCTGGGTCACGCTGGAGGTGGTGACCGGAGGGTTCGCGACCGGTCGGTACGTGGCGGAATCGCCGCCGAGTGCGGACGAGCTCGCCCGGCTGCCGGTGAACGCGCCGGGGGAGACGGATCGGGAACGGCTGAATCTCTGGTACCTCGGTGACGAAGGCCTCGCGGAGCTGGGGCAGGCGCTGCGCACCGGGCGTTGCCGCGTCGACGTACCCGAGGAATCGGCGCTGCTGGTCGTCGCCTGGTTGCTCGAACACGGGCATTTCGCCGCGGCGCTCGACCTGGTCGCCGCGCTTCGCCCGTTGATGCACCGGCTCCGATTCACCCCGACGTTCGGTCCGTCGTCAGCTCCGGCCGGGGCGGTGGTACGGCGGCACTCGGTGGATCAGGTCCGTGCTCAGTTGCGACAGGCAACGGTTCCGCCGCGGATCGCCGCGATGCGGGAGACTCTCCACGTCTGGAACCCGCTCCACGACCGGCTGGTGGCGCTGTGGTGCGACACGGTCGACGGTGACCTCCCGGAGCTGAGTTCGGGCGTGGTGAGCGGTGGCTGGCCGTGCCGGGTCTGGCCGGATGACTGGATGGAACGGCGTCGCCAGTGGCTGGACGAGTACGCGGCCGCGGACGAGCGCCACCATGCGCGGCACCCGAAGAGCAACTTCGCGCGGCTGCAGTCGGCGCTGGAACGCTGTCCCGTCGACAGTTCGGCCCTGACCGGGCGCGAGGTCGGGTGGATCCGGCGCGCGCTGGCGAACACGATCAGCGCCCACGGCGCACCGGGGTCCGAGGCGCGCGCATCCTTGCGTACGGCGCAGTACGAGGTGGCGGCGCGTCCGACGTACGCGACCTTGGCGCACGTGCTGAGTACGCGGCTGGACCGCTTCCCGCGGGACGGAGGACTGCCGGGGCTCGGTCCGATCGCGGGCGACGTCGACGGTGCGGAGCTTCCGACAGCCGCCGGCGTGGCGATGCCGCCGCACCTGCTGGCGAAGGCGGCGCGGGCGCTCGAGGCGCCGATCGGCGAGTTGGTGGATCGCGGCGTCATCGGCTCGGGGGAGGTGCTCGCCGAGGTGCTGCCGCAGGTCACGTCACAGTTGCTGGCGGCAAATATCGCGGATCCGGTGCTGGCCTCGGTGTATGCGCAGACGTACGCGGCCTTCCGTCGTCGGCGCACTCTGCTGCTGCTGAACCTCGAGCATCAGGTCCGGTTCGACGAGCTGCCGTGGATCTCCGCCGTCGCGCCGTACCGCGACCGCTCTCAGAAGGCGACCCGAGCCGCCGCGCAGACGCTGCGTGAGACCACCGCCGTCGCGCTCGGCGCGTTCCCGCAGACGATCCTGCCGAACCCGCTCGTCCGCGAGTTCCGCACACTGGTCAGCCAGGCCGGCCTCGGGCTGCCGCTCGTCGAGGAGGTCGCTGCCGACATCTTCATGGGCACGTTCACGGCGAAGTGGCGGGAGGCGGCGTCGGTCGCGAGCCGGGTGCTGTCCGGGACGCTGTACGGGCGCTACTACGACCTACCCGCCGCGTGGCCGGCCGCTCCCCAGCGTTCGCGGATCCGCTGGCGGAAGCTGACGTCCGACGACTTCGCGGAGATGTGCCGCCTACGTGCTCAGGAGGCGCACACGTCGCAGACGCCCGGGTACGTCGCCCAGAACGGGACCGTCTTGGAGCAGAGCCAGATCCTGACCTCGCACAACCTCGCCGTACTGGTCGAGGCGTTAGACCTGACCGACTGGCTCCGTGAGGTCGGCCCCGAACTCGCGGACCGCGCGTTCAGCTGGGCGATGCAGCGCCAGACGCAGCCTGTCTCGTTGCAGGCCGTGAAGAACACGGCGTACGCCTGGCGCCAGGCAATCTTCTTCCTCAGCTACTGCGACAGCGCCAACGTCCTGGCCAAGCTCGTAGAGCGAGCCGGCGTCCTCGGTCCGCAGTTCGCACCAGCCGTCACCGGGCTCCTGGACGTAGCCGCCGGCGAGCGCTTCGACGCCCAAGGCCGCACCCCCCAAGGCGGCCGCCGCCTCCTCGGCTGGACCACCGGCCCGCATTGGCTCGTGAGGATCGCCACTTCGGACGTGGCCGAGTTGACACCGTGAGTGCACCGGGCAAAAGTTAGGTCTGCCTTAGTAAGGGTTGCCTTACTCGACAACTTCCCGGGAGATCTGGATGTCGCAGCCCGCGCGTCTGACCGCGCTGCCCGCACCTGTTCGCGATCCGTTCGCCGCACGCTGGCCGCTGGCCTCGACGGTCGCGGACCGTGAGCGCGGACCGTTGCCGCACGGTTCGCCGGGAGCGGTACTGCGGCGCGCCGCCGAGGTGCTCGGTGAGCCGCGGGTCCCGTCGACCGGGGTGGGGGAGTCCGCCGCGCTCGACCTGATCGCGGGGCTGCTCGACGAGCATGGGATCGACCTCAGCCACCCGCACGCAGCGGCGCACCTGCAGCCGCCGGTCCTGCAGGTCGCGGTCGACGCGGACGCCCTGGCGTCGGCCTCGAACGCCTCGATGGACACCTACGACTCCGGTCCCGCGACGCTGGCGATCGAGCAGTGGGTCGTGCGGGCGCTAGCATCGCTAGCCGGTTTCGGGCCGCAGGCGGACGGCGTGCTGACGCCCGGTGGTTCGATCTCGAACCTGCTCGCGATCCTGATCGCCCGCGACAGTGCAGCCGCCGCTGCGGGCGTCGACGTACGGCGGAACGGTCTGCAGGGCTTCGCCCGGCCGGTCGTGTTCTGCTCCGAACTCGCCCACTTCTCGGTCCAGCGAGCCTGCGCCGCCCTCGGGCTCGGTGAGGAGGCCGCGATCACGATCGCCTCCGACGAGAACTTCCAGATGCGGACCGACCTCCTCGCCGACGAGCTCGCGAAGCCCGGCCGTACGCCGGTCGCGGTGATCGCAACCGCCGGTACGACGGACTTCGGATCGATCGACCCGATCGCTGCGATCGCCTCGCTGGCCCGAGCACATGGCGCCTGGCTGCACGTCGACGCGGCGTACGGGTTCGGGGCACTGTTCTCCGACCGGCTGGCGCCGCTGCTCGCCGACGTACCGCTGGCGGACTCGGTGACGCTGGACCTGCACAAGATCGGCTGGCAGCCGGCCGCGACCAGCGTGCTGCTGGTGGCAGACCGGAGCCGGTTCGCGGCGTTCGACCGCTCGGTGGACTACCTGAACCCGGCCGACGACATCGACTCCGGGCTGGACGGGCTGCTCGGCCGCAGTCTGCAGACCACCCGCCGACCGGATGCCGTCAAGGTTGCCACCACGCTGACTGCATACGGACGGGCCGGACTGGGAACGATGGTCGACACCTGCCACGAGCTCGCGCACGCCGCCGCGGCCCGGGTCGTTGCCGACAGCAACCTCGAGTTGCTGGCGCCGGTGACCCTGACCACGGTGCTGTTCCGGGTCGCCGGGCGGGGCCTGGACGCGTCCGGACTGGACGCGCTCCAGGGCGAGGTTCGGCGCCGGTTGCTGACCTCCGGGCGGGTGCTGATCGGCCGGACCAAGCTGCCGGCCCGCGGCGGCGGTTCACCCAGCCCGGCGGCAGTCGCGTTGAAGTTGACGCTGCTGAACCCGAACGCCACCGCGACGGACATCGAGGACCTGCTCGACCAGGTCGTGGCCACCGGCCTCGACGTCCAGACCGGCGAAGGAGCGGCGTGACTATTGCGGCTGATGCGCATCTGAACGCGATCCTGCGGTGTTATACCCGCGAGTCGTCCGTACCGGTCGCGGTCGGGGCGCTGACCTTCGAGACCGGCGGTTCGACGGTGACGGCGCGGGTGGAGCACGCGTCGCGGACCGGGCTGCACCAGTTCACCGACGTACAGGTGGACGGCGTACCGGCTGTTCCTGAGGACTTGGTGCGGTTGCTGTCGGCGGACGCGGATCCGGCGGAGATCGACGATCTGGCCGCGCGGACGGCGGAGTCGGTGCGCAACGTCTCCTTGTTTCTTTCCGAGGCTGACGGCGAGCGTGGGCCCGGACGCTTCCTGGAGTTCGAGCAGGCGTTGCTGTTCGGGCATCTGAACCACCCGGCGCCGAAGAGCCGGGACGGACTGAGCGGTGCCGAGCTGGCGGCGTACTCGCCGGAGCTCGGTGGCCGTTTCGCAGTGCACTGGTTCGAAGCCGACGCCGAACTGGTGTCGTCGGACCAGGTGGCCGGCGCGCCCTCGCTGCAGGGACTGGACGCTGTGCAGTTGATGGGCGCGCTGGCCGGTATCACCCCGTCGTCGGGCCGGGTCCTGATCCCGGCCCATCCGTGGCAGGCGTCGTCGTTGCTGTCGCGGCCGCAGGTGGCCTCGTTGATTCGGGACGGCCGCGTGAAGGCACTGGGGCCGCAGGGTGCGGAGTGGTACCCGACGTCTTCGCTGCGAACGGTCTTTCACCCCGATCAGCCGGTGATGCTGAAGCTGTCGCTCGGTCTGCGGATCACGAACTCGCGGCGCGAGTCGACCCCGACCGAGCTGCGGCGCGGGCTGGAGATCAATCGGTTGCTCGACGCGGCGTACAACGCGGGTACGGCGACCGCGCACCCGCGCTTCAGCATCGTGGGGGGCCCCGGCGGGGGGGCGCGGGGCGGGGGGGGGGCCGCGGTGTGCCGGGGCGATTTGGGGGGGGGGGGGGGGGGTGGTTTAAACAAAAAAGACCCCCCCCCACGGTGAGAGT